>CAYPSI010000181.1:0-4622 GCA_964413375.1 uncultured Spirochaetales bacterium
GATCGCGAGCGCGAAGAGCTCGGGCCGCTGCTGCGTACCGATCGCTACGACGTCGCCGAGACCCTGGTTCGCGACGAGGCAGAGCGGGGCCCCGCGCCGCTCGAGCAGCGCGTTGGTGGCGACGGTGGTCCCGAGCCGGACGCGGCACGCGGGCAGCGGCGCTCCGGGCGCGAGCCCCCCATGTCGCTCGAGCAGCGCGCGGATCGCGGCCAGCGGGGCCGCGTCCGAGGAGAGGACTTTCGCGGTGTGGAGCGCGCCGTCCGGGGCGAAGCCAATGCAATCGGTGAAGGTACCGCCCCGGTCGATCGCGAACTGCCAGTGCTTGGCGATGCAACCAGCTGTCGGGAGGGACACGGTCAGGCCTGGCGCCGCGCGATGCGGGCGCCGAGCCTTCGCAGAGCGGAGCGCGTCGAGGCGTCCCCGAAGAGCGCGATCCCAAGCGCCGCCGCGGCTGCGAACGCGGCGCCGCCGGTCGCGAGCTCCACGAGCGCCCCGCCCGCCTGCGAAGCGCCTGCGGCAGCCAGCGCCGCCGCGGCGCCGACTCCGGCCGCCAGCGCCGAGCGGAGCGCGCTCGCGGCCAGCGGCAGGAGGCGCGGCGCAGCGTGCAGCCGTCTCCCGAGCAGGAGCGTCGCCAACGCATTTGCAGTCACCCCGAGCGCTCCCGCGGCCGCGAGCCCCTCGACGCCGTAACGCGGGCCGAGCGTCAGGTAGAGCGGCAGCGCCGAAACGGCGAGGGCGGTGCCGAGGAGCATCGGACGCCAGGTATCGCCGCGCGCGAAGAACGCGCGCACGGCGATCTGCTGCGCCACCCAGGCCGGGACCGCGAAGGCGAGCACGCGCAGGATGCTCGCGACCGCGGCGGTGTCGGCCCCGGTGAAGCGGCCGCGCTCGAAGACGACCGCGACCATCGGCTCGGCCAGCACCGCGAGGGCGGCGGCTGCGAGGATCGCGAGGCCGAGCGCCGCACGCAGCGTCGCCTCGAGCGTGCTGCCGAGCTCCTCACCGCGGCCCTCGCTCGCGAGCCGCGCGAAGGTCGGGAGCGCGGCCGTGGCGACCGCCTGGCCCACCACCGCGACGGGAAGCAGCATCAGCTGTCGCGCGTAGGCGAGCTGGGCGACGCTCCCCGAAGCCAGCAGCGCGCCGAACCAGCGCTCGTACCACTCGTCCACCGTGAGCAGGCTCATCCCCAGCATCAGCGGCGCGGCGGTCAGCAGGTAGGCGAGGAAGCGCGGATCGCGCGGCGCGAAGCGCCAGCGCAGCCGAAGCCCCGCCGAGCGCAGGTCGACGATGGCCAGCACGAGCTGACCGAGCGCCGCGCCGGCGAGAGCGCCCCACGCGAAGCCTTCGGCGCCCCGGCCCGCGCCGAGGAGTCCGCCCGCGATGATTCCGACGTTGTAGAGCAGCGGCGCCAGCGCCTGCGTCGCGAAGCGGTCGCGCGCCATCAGCACCGCCCGGACGAGCCCCCCGGCGACGAAGCAGACCTGCGCGGGCAGCACGATCCGCGTGAGCCTGACGACGAGCGCCTTCTGCTCCGCATCGAAGCGAGGAAACTGCAGTTCGACGAGGGGTTCGGCGGCGATCCAGAGGATCAGGGTGAGCACTGCCGCGACTCCGGTCATGCTGCCGAACACGACCGCTAGGAGCTCTTCGGCCGCCGCCTCGCCCCGCTCCGCGCGCGCGCGCGCATAGAGCGGTAGGAAGGCGATCGAGAAGGCGCCCGCCGCGAGCAGCTGGTTCAGGAGATCCGGGATCTGGAAGGCCGCCCGGTAGGCGTCGGCCTCGGGCGTCGCGCCGAGCTGGTAGGCGAGCACGACCTCTCGCAGGTAGCCGAGCAGACGCGAGAGCAGCACGCTCGCCGCGAGAAGTGCCGCCACGGCGGCAACGCGGGCGGTGCGCGATCGCGGGGACACCGGGACCATCAGCGGGGATTGCGCTCGCGCCACACGCGCCCGTCCGGGGTCTCGAGAAGCGCGTCGTCTCCGTCGCGACCGAGCCAGAAGGGGTGCGAGATCGGGACCTTGCCGTGCGGGGTATCGAGTACGTACTGAGGGATCGCGAAGCCGCTGGTCCGCCCCCGCAGCGCGCGGAAGATCTCGATCCCGCGCTCGATCGGGACCCGGAAGTGCGCGGTGCCTTCGAGCAGCTGCGCCTGATAGCAGTAGTAGGGTCGCACGCGCATCCGCACGAGCCCCTCGCAGAGCCGCTGCATCGTCGCGACGTCGTCGTTGATGCCGCGCAAGAGCACGCTCTGGTTGCCGATCGGGATGCCCGCCCGGGCGAGGCGGTCGCAGGCCTCTTCGGCCTCGGGTGTGAGCTCGCGCGGATGGTTGAAGTGCGTGTTCACCCAGATCGGGTGATGGCGCGCGAGCATGCGCACGAGTGCGTCGGTCACCCGGAAGGGCAGCGTGACCGGAAGCCGGGTACCGAGGCGCACGATCTCCAGATGCGGAATCTCGCGCAGCTCGCCGAGCAACCATTCGAGGCGCTCGTCCGAGAAGTAGAGCGGATCGCCGCCGGTCAGCAGCACGTCGCGGATCTCGGGGGTCGCGCGGATCCAGTCGAGAGCCGTCCCGAGCTCGCGCTTGCGCATCGCCCATGCCTGGTCGCCCACCATTCGCTTGCGCAGGCAGAAGCGGCAGTAGAGCGCGCAGTCGTTGTTCACGCAGAAGGCGATGCGATCCGGGTAGACGCGGATCACGTTCTTCACCGGCGAGTGGGCCACCTCGTGCAGCGGGTCGGCGCTGCCATCCGGGTCGTCGAGCTCGGCGAGGCGCGGCACGACCTGGCGGCGGATCGGGCACTCGGGATCCGCCGGGTCCATCAGCGACGCGTAGTAGGGGGTGATCACGAAATGGAAGCGATCCCCGAGCCGTGCGATCGCCTCGCGCTCGTCGTCGGTCGGCTCGATCCATTGCTCGAGGGCCTCGACGCTGCGGATCCGGTGGCGGAGCTGGCTAGGCCAGCTCCGCCAGTTCCAGGACGAGGTCTGGTAACCGGGGGTCGGTGCGCTCCTCCGCTCGCCTGCGGCTCGCTGCGCGGCCGCTTGGCGGCCTTGCTCGTCTTGGTTTGTTGCGCCGGGGTGTACGGCCGCTTCGAGGACTCGCTCGGAGGGGGGTGCGGGCGCGGCTCGGCGGTCCGTTGCCAGGCCGAGTCGGATCAGGGCGGAGGCGATCAGGTCGGCGAGGAGGAGCTCGAGGGGGCGGTCTTCGAGCTCGGCGAGGATGCCGAAGGAGCCGTCGCGGGCGAAGGTCGGGAGCGGATTCATTTCGAGGAAGCGCGGCGTGCCCTCGGCATCGAGGCGGAAGTCTGCGCGTGCCCAGTCCAGGCACTCGAGCGCTTCGAAGGCGCGCACGCCGAGCCTGGCGAGCTCCGCCTCGAGCACCGCGTCGAGGCTGCCGGGAAGGCAGTGCTGCCAGCCGCCCGGCGGCGCAGGGTGACGCTCGAGCGCGTGCACGCCGATGCGCGTGTGCACCTCGAGCGCACGTTGCAGCACTGCGAGCGCGCGCGGTGGCCCGCTGCCGACGATCGTCACCGTGTACTCGGGCCCATCGAGGAAGCGCTCGACGAGCGCCGGCTGCGCGTACTGCTCCACGATGCGCGCCACCTCGCGCGCGAGAGCGGCGGCGTCCTCCACCCGGGAGCCGGGCCCGATTCCCTTCGCCGTTCCCTCCCAACGCGGTTTCACGAAGAGCGGATAAGGGGCCGGAATTGCAGCGCCCTCCAGCTCTCGGAGCGAGCTCAGGACCAGCTGTTCGGGCACCGCGATACCGGCCGCGGCCACGAGTCGGCAGGCCACCGCCTTGTCGAGCGTCTGCGAGAGCGCGAGCGCATCGCTCCCGAGCTGGGGGACGCCGGCCATCTCGAGCAGCACGGGGGCCCACGCCTCGCGATTTCGCGTGCCGACGCCCTCCGCGATCGTGATCGCCGCATCGAGCGCAGGAAGCTCGCCCTTGCCGAGCCGACCGAGCAGCGCGTGGGGATTGCCGAGTCGCACCGGCTCGTGGCCGAGCGAACGCAGCGCACCCTCGAGCACGCGCACGGTTTCTTCGGGCTCGTACTCGGCGTCGACGTCGGACGGATCGCCGGCGCGACGCGGGTAGGTCCCGAGCAGGTCGTAGACGAGGCCGATGCGCAGCGATCCCATCGGGCCCGAGGATAACGCCGGCCCGCCCGCTCCGACCCCGGGGCTATCCTCCGCAAGGAGCGAGGGAGGCTGAAGGTGGATCTGCGCGCGGCGGCCCTGCTCCTCGCGGTCGCGACCGGCTTCTCCGGTCTCGCGCCGGAGGTCGCCTGGCAGCGCGTGCTCGCGGCGCTCTTCGAGGTCCAGGCCCGGGTGGATCCGATTCCGGTCGAGACAGCGCGACGGCATGCCGATCTCTACGCTCGCCACTACCACCACGCGGCTCCCTTCCCGCGAGCGGCGCTCGAGCGGATCTGGCAACGCTGCGAGGCCGACGCGTCGCAAGCGCAGCGCTGTGCCGAGGCACGCGACGAGAGCGAGTCAGCGGCGGGGGTTGCGGGGGGCGAGAGGAGAGGCATGGCGCGACAAGGGGCGGCTGCCCGGTGACGGCCTCATCGCGAGGCCCCTCGGCAAGGGAGCGGCGCGCGTGGCTCGCCGTGGC
>CAYPSI010000182.1:0-19791 GCA_964413375.1 uncultured Spirochaetales bacterium
GTGATTGCGCTGCACCGAGTAGTGCACGACGCGGAACCCGCGCCGCTCGCAGCCCCGGCGCAGGCTCGGCCGCAGCTCGCGCAGGAAGCGGCGGTTGCGAAGGCCCGGCGTCCCGCTGCGCAGGCGCAGCGTGACGTGCGAGGGGCAGCCCTGCGGCACCGGCGGGCGTCGTACGTGGTGGACGGGAGGGTTCGCCGAGGCGGGCGGCCGCCCGGCCCCCACGCGAGGCCCGCCGCGCCCGGATCGCATCCGATGATCGCGAAAGCTCAGCTGCTTCGGGGCTCGTCGCATCGTCTATTGATTATAGCTATGTACTGAAATTCTGCAATCACTGACCACCCGCTCGACGTTTCCCATGTTCGAGGTCGAACAGATCAAGCGGTGCGGCAGCTGGAAGGCATCCGGGGAGATCCGCTCCGGGGGCGCAGCGCCGAGGAATCGATGCGGAGCGCGAGTGGAGTCGACCCCCGCAGCCTCGCGCCGCCCCGCGTTCCTTGCTTCGACAATTTCTTCGGCGCAGGCTCGATTCAGCGCGCTGATGCTCGCGGTCGGCGTCCGCGGAACAATCGCTTGCACGGGATCGCGCGAAGCGGTCTTCGGATCAGGGCTAGTCCGGGTCGCTGTAGCGCGGCGTCCGCTTCTCGGCGTTCGCGCGCACGGCCTCGATCTGGTTTGGCTTCCCGAGCAGCGAGCGCTGGAGCTCCTCCTCGAGGCGCAGGCCCTCCTCGACCCCGATGACGCCCGAGCTGTCGAGCAGCCGTTTCGCGGCGCGCACCGCTCGCGGCTCGCGGCCTGCGATCTCGCGCGCGAGCTCGAAGGCGGCGTCGCGCGGCGAGTCCGCGAGGTGGGTCGCGAGACCCAGCTCCACCGCCTCCGCGCCCGAGACGATGCGTCCGGTGAAGGTCAACTCCTTCGCGACGTCGAGACGCACGAGCCGCCGCAGCGTCTGCGTACCGGACATGTCGGGCACGAGCCCCCACTTGATCTCCATCACGGAGAGGCGGGCGTCCGGTGCGACGATGCGCAGGTCCGCCGCGAGCGCGATCTGGAGGCCGCCGCCAAAAGCGACGCCGTGGATCGCCGCCACGACCGGAACGGGAAGCTCCGTCCAGACCCAGGCTGCGCGCTGCACGAAGTTCGCCGGGCTCGCCGCGCTGCGGGCGAAGAGGTCGCGGACGCCGCCGCCAGCGGAGAAACCCGCGACGTCGAGTCCGGCGCTGAAGGCCCGGCCCTCACCCGAGAGGACGACCGCGCGCAGCGAGCGGTCCGTGGCGAGCTTCTCGCCGGTGGCCACGAGCGCCTCGAACATCGCCCCGTCGAGGGCGTTGAGCTTGTCGGGGCGGGCGAGGCGGACGTCCGCGACACCCTCCGAAATCTGCACGGTCACGCGTTCCGACATGGCAGGAGCCTCCAGCTAGTGGGCGGGCTGCGACGGCAGCGACGGCGGCGCAGGCGCGGCGGTGGCGCTGCGCGGCGGTGGCGCCGCGCGCGTGTCGCGAGCGCCCGCGAGAAGGAACACGGTGAAGGTCGAGCCGCGCGCCGGGTCGACTTCGACCGAGAGGTCGCCGCCGCCGCGGCGCAGCGCCCGCAGCAGGCTCGCGAGCGCGAGGCCGTCCGGCGCCGGATCGCGGCCCGGGGCGAAGGCGCGCGCCAGGGCCTCCGCGTTGGGCCCGCGCCCGGTGTGAGAGACGGAGAGCGTGACCCAGCGCGCCGAGTCGCCCGCGAGCCGCTCGGACGCCAGAGTGAGCGTTCCGGCGCCCTGCATTGCGTCGATCGCGTGGCCCACGAGCGTCAGCAGCAGGCTCTCGGGGGGCATGCCCGAGCCAAGCGCGACCACCGGCTCGGCGCTCGCGCGCACGACGAGATGCACGCGGGGCTCGACGAGATCCCGGATACGCGCTTCGACGCGGCGCAGCACCTCGTTCAGATCGATGCCCGAGCGACGGCTCCGCGCGCGCGGCGCAGCCTCCGCGGCTGCGGCAGGCTCGCGGGCTGCGCGCGCCCCGGCGCCGGCGGCGTGGGCTTCCCGGCGCTCGATCTCGACGCTGGCCCACTGCGCCATCAGCGCGAGGAGATCCTTGTGGCTCGCGGTGAAGCGGCGCGCGTGCGCGTTGCGGCTGCCGAAGACCAGGGTTCCAAAGGGGCGGCCGCCAGCGCTCACGGCGGCCCCGAGGTAGGCCTCGAAGCCCAGCGGATCGCCGTCGCCCGACTGCGCCCACGCGGCTGCCGACACTTGTTCGACGGCCACCGGACGCTCGGCCGCGATCGTGTGGCGGCACAGTGTGGCGGCCAAGGGAAGCTTCGAGCCGATCGCGAGCGGGAACCCGCCGGGCGCATGCAACGCGCGGATCTCGTGCGCGTCGCCCTCGATTCGAGACAGGAAG
Organism: uncultured Spirochaetales bacterium; assembly: GCA_964413375.1. Lineage (GTDB taxonomy): Bacteria > Myxococcota_A > UBA9160 > UBA9160 > SMWR01 > CAZUYC01. The sequence goes on from CAYPSI010000182.1 coordinate 2,385, forward strand.
CCGACCTCGAGACCGAAACGCTCGCAGCCGAGCTCGAGCAGCGCGGCCAGGCGCTCCGCGAGCCCACCCCGCTGCTCCGCCGCGAGCTGCGTCACCGCCCGCACGCCCTGCATGCTGCCCCAGTGCAGCGCCTCGGCGAGCTCGAGCTCCTCGAGGGTCGAGGCGAAGACGCGCACCACGAGGAGTGAGCCCACGGAGGCGCAGAGGGTGGCCAGCGCCGCCGCACTCGTCGCGTCCAGGCCGAGCGGATCTCCGTGAGTCGCAGCGAGCAGGGCGCCTGCGCCGAGGCCCTCCAGCCCGACGAGGCCCGTGACCGCTCCCACCCTCACCTCGCCGGTGCGTTGCATCAGGCGCAGCGAGAGCGCGAGCGCCCACAACAGGATTCCGATCGAGGCGCACAGGACGGCGGTCACTCTCCCCCTCGACGATCGGGTCCGGGCGGGCCGCGCAGGCCCGGTTCAGGCGCTCGGGGGGCGGCCGACGACGCTAGCCTACCCGATCTGCGTGGAAGCGGGAGGAGTCATGCGCGCTCCGCGCGTCGTAGGTCTGGGTCTGTGCGTGATCGATCACCTCTACCGGGTCGACGGCCTCGACCTCTCCTCCGGGCGACTGCGCTATCGCGAGCGCCGGATCGCGAATGGAGGCATGACCGCCACGGCCCTCGCGCAGGCGGCGGCGCTCGGCTGCGATGCCCACCTGCTCTCGTCGGTCGGCGACGATCCCGAGGGCCGCTTCCTGCGGCGCACGCTCCGTGGACTCGGGGTTCGCACCGGTCGCCTCGTGCTGTCGAGCCGCACCCCGACGACGGTCGCCGTGGTGTTGGTGGAGGCCCGCAGCGGTGAGCGGCGCTTCCTCGTGGCCGACCGGCGGCGGAGCGAGGCGCGTGCTCCGCGCCTCGACCTCGACGCGATCACGCCCGGGTCGGTGCTGCTCCTCGACGGCCACTTCCCGGTCCAGGCCCTGCGCGCCGCTCGCCGCGCCCGCGCGCTAGGTGCCACGGTGATCGGAGACTTCCACCGCGAGACGCCCAGCGTGCGGCGCCTGCTTCCGTGGGTGGATCATCCGATCGTCCCGCTCGAGTTCGCGGAGCAGCGAGGCAGCGATCCGCGGCGAACGCTGCACGACCTCGCCGCCATCTGCCGCGGGACGCCCGTCGTCACGTTGGGGCGCCGCGGCGGGATCAGCCTGGAGGGTGGGCGGGTGCGCCGCTACCGGGCCTTTCCCGCGCGCGTCGTCGACACGACGGGAGCGGGCGACGTGCTGCACGGCGCCGTCGCGGCGGGGCTCGCGCACGGGTTGCCCTTCGCGGAGAGTCTCGAGCTCGGGGCCAGGGCCGCAGCGCTCGCCTGCACGGTTCTCGGAGGCAGCGCACGCCTGCTCCCGCGTGTGGAACTCCTGCGCGTGCGGCGGCGGCTCGCGCGCGGCTGAGCCGCGTTCGCCTACGGCTCGCTGCGCGCTTCGCTTGCGCTCGCCGCGCGCAGGTCGACACCCGGGGGAGCCTCCGCCCGGCTGAGCGCCACGAGGTCCGCGAGCACGAGGATCGCCTCGTCCACCTCGGGCCGGGGCTCCTCCGGCTTCTCCGCGTCGGGCTCGGTGGGATCGGGCGGGGTCGTCTCCCGCTCCGCCATGAACTCGGATACCTGCACTGCGGGCGGATGCTGCTTCCGCTCCTCGACCTTCTTGCGAATCTCGGCGAACTCCGGGTTCGTCCCGACGCGCTTCTCGGAGCGGCGCCCGAGCTCCGCGAGCGTGGCGTCGTCCACGGGCTTCCAGCGCGAGTCCGATCCGTTCGCCGTGTCGCTCAGGAAGGCCGTCGTCTGGTGCGGCGGCACCGAGTAGCGCTGCGTCTTCTCTCCGTACTCCTCGCCCGCGAGGAGCGACGGGATCACGACGTCCGACGCGACGCCGTCGTGCTGCGTCGAGAGCCCCCCGGGTCGGAAGAAGAGCTGGGTCGTGATCTTGAGCGCACCGTCCCCGTGCGGGAGCGGGGAGACGGTCTGCACGGTGCCCTTCCCGAAGGTGTGGTCGTCGCCGACGATCACGGCCCGGCGGTAGTCCTTGAGCGCGCCCGCGAGGATCTCCGAGGCCGAGGCGGAGACCCGCGAGGTCAGCACGACGACCGGTCCGGAGAAGAGCACGTCGCGGTCCGTGTCGCGCTGGATCTGACGGTCGCCGTCCGAGTTCTCGATCGCCACGATCGCGCCGGAGCGCAGGAAGAATCCCGAGATCTGCACGGCGTGCTGGAGGAGGCCACCTCCGTTCCGGGAGAGGTCGAGGAGCAGCCCGTCCGCCTTCTCCGCCGTAGCCTGTCGCAGCAGCCGCTCGACATCCTTCGTCGACTGGCGCTGCGTCGGATCGGCGTCGCCGTAGAAGGACGGGAGCTCGAGGACCGCGAGCTTGAGCTTGCGCCCAGCGACCTCGCGCTCCTCGGTGCGCAGGCTCGACGCCTGGTCCTCTAGGTCGATCTTGGCGCGGACGATCGCGACGTTGAAGCGCTCGGCACCGTCGCCCTCGCGCAGCACGGTGAGGTTCACCCGACTTCCCGCCTTGCCCCGGATCAGCGCGACCGCCTCGCGCAGCGGCATGTCGATGATGTCGATGAACTCGCCTTCCTCCTGCGCCACGGCGATGATCTTGTCCTTCGGGCGCAGCACCTTCTGGCGATCGGCGGCTCCGCCGGGGATGATCCGCTCGGCGACCGCGTAGCCGTCCTGCTCCGAGAGCGCGACGCCGATCCCCTCGAGCGAGAGCGACATCCCGATGCGGAAGTCCTCGAGCACCTCCGCAGAGAGGTAGCTCGAGTGGGGGTCTAGAGAGCCCGCGAAGGAGTCGAGAAAGTCTCCGTGGATCTCCGTGGGGCTCGTCTCGAGCAGCCGGCGAAAGCGTCGCTCGTAGCGCTCGGCGAGCTTGCGGCGCGCTTCCTCGAGCGAGGTCCCGTTGGCGACGTAGGTCGCCATCTGGAAGTGCACCCAGTTGCGCAGGAGCTCGTCGCGCGCCTGCAGGGTCGGCGGGTTGCCGCGTTCGTCGGGGTCGAGCACGAGACTTGCCGTCTCGTCGAGCGCGTAGCCGTCGGAAGTCACGAACTCGCGCACGAACTTCGCGGCTCGCTCGTGCTGGCGGACGAAGTTCTTGTGCAGATCGAGGAGGGGCTTGCAGTCGCCGGAGCGGATCTTCCCGAAGACTCCGCGCATCGAGCCCTTCACCGCCTCGACCTCGGGATCGGTGAGCAGGATGCGGGAGGCGTCGAGGCGGCGCAGGTAGGTGTCGACGGTGCGCGCTTCGAGCTCGGCGTCGAGCGTGCCCTTCTGGACGTGGTTGCGGACGAAGGCCTGCATCAGGTCGGGGAGCGCAGCGCAAGCGAGCTCGGCCCCGGCAGGCCGAGGCGCCAGTGCCAGGAGCAGCCCGGCGAGCGCGAGGTTTCGAAGGGGACGGTATTGCATGCTTCGGCGGATCGGGAACGACTCCCCCTATCTTTACCGCACGTTGGGCGATCCCGGCAGCCTCCCGCTTCCCCCGGGGTCCGAGCCCGGGTCCGGATCCCTCCGGCGCCGCCCTCGCGGTTGGCCGAGCTCCCCGCCGCGGGTCATCCTACGCGGGAGCAGCGAGGGATCCGGTGCGCCCCATCTCCACACGCGTTCGCCAGCTGATCGGGCTCCTCGGCATCGGAGCTGCCGGTGTGCTGCTGGTGGGTGGGGGGCAGGCGTTTCGCGCGTCTGCCGGCATCGAGCTCTCGCCCGAGTCGCTGCGCAGCTACGTACAGACGGTCGGGCCGATCGCGCCGGCACTCTTCTTCGGGATGGTGACCTTCCGGTCCGTGCTGCTGCTGCCCTCCGCAGTCGTGCTCACCGCCGGCGGGCTGCTCTTCGGCGCACCCCTGGGAGCCCTGATCGGCGGGCTCGGCCTGGTGGCCTCCGCGCTGTGGTGCTTCGCCGCCGCGCGCTGGATGGGGCGCGACTGGGTGCAGTCCCGCATCCCGGCGCGTCTTCGCCCGCTCGAGGAGCGCGCCGAGTCGTTCGGCCCGCCGCTGATCGGGCTCGCGACGGCCCATCCGATGGGGGTCATGACGCCGCTCTACTTCGCCGCGGGGCTCTCGCGGATCCGCCTGGCCCCCTTCCTGGCCGCGTGCGCGATCGCCGGGCCCTTCCGCGCCGGGCTCTACGCGTGGTTCGGCGCCCAGCTCGTCGACGTCGGCTCGCCGCGCTTCTGGACGGCCACCGCCGTGCTCGTCGCGGTGGCGGTGCTCCCGCTCGCGCACCCCCGCGTCCGCAGCTGGCTCCTCGTCCGCAACGCCTAGCTCGGTGCTAGTAGCGGTAGTGGTCTGGCTTGTAGGGGCCGTGCTTCGGCACGTCGATGTACTCCGCCTGCCGCTGGGTCAGCTCGGTCAGCTCGACGCCCAGGTGCCCGAGGTGCAGCCGCGCCACTTCCTCATCGAGCGCCTTGGGCAGCACGTAGACCTTTCGCTCGTAGCGTTCCGGGTGGAGCCAGAGCTCGAGCTGCGCCAGCACCTGGTTGGTGAAGGAGGCCGACATCACGAAGCTCGGATGCCCCGTGGCGCAGCCCAGGTTGAGGAGTCGCCCCTCGGCCAGCACCAGCACCGAGTGGCCGTCCGGGAAGATCCACTCGTCGTACTGCTCTTTGATGTTGACCTTGCGGATGCCGGGAACCTTCTTCATGCCGGCCATGTCGATCTCGTTGTCGAAGTGGCCGATGTTGCCGACGATGGCCTTGTCCTTCATCTGGGCCATGTGCCCCGCGGTGATCACGTCGCGGTTGCCGGTCGCCGTGACGAAGATGTCCGCCGTCGCGACGACGTCCTCGAGGCGCTTCACCTCGAAGCCCTCCATCGCCGCCTGGAGCGCGCAGATCGGGTCGATCTCGGTCACGACCACGCGGCTCCCCTGGCCGCGGAGGGCCTGGGCGCAGCCCTTGCCGACCTCGCCGTAGCCGCAGACGACGGCCACCTTGCCGCCGAGCATGACATCCGTGGCGCGCATCAGGCCGTCCGGCAGCGAGTGCCGGCAGCCGTAGATATTGTCGAACTTGCTCTTCGTGACCGAATCGTTGACGTTGATCGCCGGGAAGAGCAGCGACCCGGCCTGCTGCATCTGGTAGAGGCGATGGACACCGGTCGTCGTCTCCTCGGAGACGCCGCGGATCCGCTTGGCCAGCTCGCGCCAGCGGCGCGGGTTGCGCAGTTGCTCGCTCCGCAGGGTCTCGAGGATGATCCCCCACTCCTCCGGATCGTTCTCGGCGTCGAAGTCCGGGACCTTGCCGGCCGCTTCGAACTCGGCGCCCTTGTGCACGAGCAGCGTTGCGTCGCCGCCGTCGTCGACGATCAGCTCCGGACCCTTCCCGTCGGGCCACACGAGCGCCTCGAGGGTGCACCACCAGTACTCCTCGAGCGTCTCGCCCTTCCAGGCGTAGACGGGGATGCCCTGGGGATTGTCCGGAGTTCCGTTGCGGCCGACCGCGACGGCCGCCGCGGCGCTGTCCTGGGTCGAGAAGATGTTGCAGGAGACCCAGCGAAGGTCTGCGCCGAGGTCCGCGAGCGTCTCGATCAGCACGGCGGTCTGCACCGTCATGTGCAGGCTGCCCATGATCCGCGCGCCGGCCAGCGGCTGGCTGGCGGCATGCCGCGCCCGCAGCGACATGAGGCCCGGCATCTCGTGCTCGGCCAGACGGATCTCGCGGCGCCCGAGCGCGGCCTGATCGAGATTGGCCACCTTGAAGGGCAGGCGTTCGGTCATCGGGGGACTCCTGTTCGCTGAGCAGCGCGCGTGGGCAGGGGCTGGCGGAGCGGCTATCCATCTGCTCATGCAGATGGACGGATATTAGTGGATCGCTCCCGGCTCCCGCAAGCTGAAACGCGCGATCCGGGCGTTGAAGCGCTCGCCCCGGCCGGTGACCATCTCGTAGGTCCCCTCCATCGACCCGAAGGGGGTCGCGAGGGGGCAACCCGACGTGTACTGGAACGAGGCGCCGGGCTCGAGCACGGGGGTCTCGCCCACCACGCCCGGGCCGCGCACCTCCTCGACCTTGCCGGTGCCGTCCTGGATGATCCAGTGGCGGGAGAGCAGCTGCACCTGCTCCTCCCCCTCGTTGCTGATCTGGATCGTGTACAGGAAGAACCACTGGTTGCGCTGCGGCTGCGAGTGCTCGGGGGCGTAACGGCTCTCCACGCTGATGCGGATTCCCTGGGTCTCGGCTTCGGACGAGGAGGAGCTCACGCCGGGACTCTAGCGGAACGCGGGCATGACCTTCTCGGCGAACAGGCGTGCCGGTTCGCGCGTGTCGCGCCCGAAGAACTCGATCGCGAAGAGCGTGCAGCCGAGCTTCACGTGGCGCTCGATCCGCTCGATCACGCCTTCGGGCGAGCCCCAGATGCCGTGCTCTTCGAGCGCCGATCCCATGTGCCCGCCGTAGAGCTTCTTCGCCTTCTCGAGCTGGCCGCGCGCCGCGTCCGCATCCTCGGCGATCACGACGACGCACTGCTGCGAGATCTCGAGCGTCGAAAAATCGCGGCCCACCTCGTCGCAGCGCCGGCGCAGCGCCTCGACCTTCGCGGCGAGCCGGGCCTGGAACACCGCCATGTTGTTCCAGATGTCTGCGTGGCGGGCGGCGATGCCCATCAGCACCCGCTCGCCACCGCCACCGATCAGGATCGCGGGGCGTTGCTTCGGCTTCGGCTCGCAGGCGGCGCCCTCGATGCGGAAGTTGTGGCCCTCGAAGCTGGCCTCGTCCTGCGTCCACAGGCGCTTCATGATCTCGATGGACTCCTCGAGCGCGCGCAGCCGCTCGCGCAGACCCGGAAACTCGCAGCCGTAGCCTCGGAACTCGGCCTCGTACCAGCCGGCGCCGAGCCCGGCGATGACACGCCCGCCGGAGATCGCGTCGAGGGTCGCGATCTGCTTGGCGAGGACGGCCGGATTGCGAAAGAAGGGTGGGGTGACCAGAGTGCCGAGCCGCGCGCGCTGTGTCACCGCGGCGACTGCGGCCAGCAGCGACCAGGCCTCGAGGATCGGGAGCTTCGGGAGCGGAATGCCGACCAGGTGGTCGCAGACCCAGAGCGAGTCGTAGCCGAGTGCGTCGAACTCCACTGCGGCGGCGCGGGTCTCGTCCCAGGAGCGCTTGATCTGCGGCAGCGTCGCACCAAAGCGAACCGATCTAGCCATTGGACGCCTCCTACGCGCCCAGTGTAGGCTCGGCCGGGTCGCGCTGCCGAGGCGCGGTCGATGCGATCCCCTCGAACGCTTCGCGGTGCTTGGGGGTGGTGGTTTCGCCGCAGGGCGCAGGCAGCGGACCGATCGTACGGAACTTCGAGCCTTGCGCGCGCCGCCCGGCTGGCCGATGCTGCTCGCCTCGCTTCCCCCTGAAGGAGATCCAATGACCGTCATTCGCCCGCTGCTGCTCGTGGCAGGAATCGCCGTGGCCTTCTCCGGCTGCGCCTCTTCGGGGAAGAGCCCGCTCGCCTGCGTGCCGATCCTCTGCTCCTTCGTCGGCGAGCGGCCCGCGCCGCCGCCTCCTCCGCCGCCCGCAGCGGTCGTGAGGAAGCCCGCGCCGGCACCGGCGCCGGCCCCGTCGACTCAAGAGCGGCTCGTGCTGCGCGGTGTCACCTTCGCGACCAGCAGCGCCGAGATCGATCCCGCGTCGGCGGTGGTGCTCGACGTGGCGGCCGACCAGCTTCGCGGGCGCTCCAACGTGAACGTGGTCGTAGAGGGTCACACCGATTCCACCGGCTCCGACGCGTACAACCAGGCGCTCTCGCAGCGGCGCGCCGACTCCGTCCTCAACTACCTCGTGCGCAAGGGTGTGCCGGCGAATCGGCTCACCGCGCGTGGCATGGGCGAGTCGAGCCCGGTCGCCTCCAACGACACCCCCGATGGTCGGGCGCTGAATCGGCGGGTCGAGCTCGAAGTCAAGTAGTGACGAGGCGGTGCGCGCTAAGCGCATCGAGCGCCTCGCAATGCTCGCGGAGGTCACCTCGCTGAAGGTCGAGGGTGCCTCCGCGTTCTACCCGCTGGCGCGTCTCGCGCCGTGAAGGCGCTGCTCGTCGTCAAGTGCGGGAGCACGCTCCCGGTACTTCGCGAGCGACGCGGCGACTACGAGGACTGGATCGTCGCGGGCCTGGGCCTCGAGCCCGAGCGGGCGAGGGTCCTGGCGCCCCCGGAAGGCGCCGAGCTCCCGGACCCCGAGGCGGTTGCTGCGGTGGTGCTGACAGGCTCGAGCGCGATGGTGAGCGCGCGCGAAGCGTGGAGCGAGCGGACGGCCGACTGGCTTCGCGACGTGGTGGCGGTGGGGACCCCGCTGCTCGGTATCTGTTACGGGCACCAGCTGCTCGCCCACGCGCTCGGCGGTCGCGTGGGCGCCAATCCGCGCGGTCGCGAGATCGGCACCGTGGAGATCGAGGTGCGTCCGGAGGCCCGTCGCGATGCGCTCTTCGCAGAGCTCCCGCCTCGCCTCGCGATGCAGGCGACGCACGTCGAGTCGGTGCTCGAGCTCCCGCCGGACGCGCGCCTGCTCGCCGCGTCGCGGGGCGATCCGCACCAGGCCTTCGCGGTCGGCTCCCGCGCATGGGGCGTGCAGTTCCACCCCGAGTTCGACGCCGATGTGATGCGCGGCTACCTCGACGCGCGCAGTGAGATCTTGCGCCGCGAGGGCCTCGACGCCGAGGCACTGCTCGGTGCGGTCCGGGACGCCGCCCACGGCCGCACGCTGCTGCGGCGCTTCGCCGCGCTCGCCGCGCTGGCGTAGACTTCCTCAGGTGGCCACCGCGTCCGTCGTCGGGCAGCCCGGGGGCATCGTCCTCTTCGACGGCGTCTGTGGGTTCTGCGATTCCGCGGTGCGCTGGCTCGTGCGCCACGATCCGGAGGGTCGACTGCGCTTCGCGCCGCTCCAGGGGGCGACGGCAGCGCGGCTTCGCGCGCGACAGCCCGGGATCCCGGAGGGCCTCGGGACGCTCGTCTACGTCGTCGAGAGCGACGGTGTCGAGCGGGTCTTCCTGCGCTCGGAGGCCGTCTTCCGCGCCTGCGCGGCGATCTCCAGCGCGCCGCGCTGGGTGGGTATCCTTGCGCGCTTTCCGCGCGCGCTGACGGATCTCGGCTATCGCGTCATCGCGCGCCTTCGCTACCGGGTGTTCGGGCGCCTCGACGCCTGCCGCATCCCCGGCCCGCACGAGCGCGAGCGCATGCTCGACTGAGCCGGCCCGACGAACTTCGCTCGCCTTCGGCTCGCTGCGCGCTTCGCTTGCCCGATGAACTTCGCTCGCCTTCGGCTCGCTGCGCGCTTCGCTTGCCCGACGAACTTCGCTCGCCTTCGGCTTGCTGCGCGCTTCGCTTGCCCGACGAACTTCGCTCGCCTTCGGCTCGCTGCGCGCTTCGCTTGCGTTCGCGGGCCGACTCTGGAGTCGGCCTGCTATGACCCGCCGAGCACGCGCGCTACCTCGTCGCGGGCGAAGACCGGGAGGGGAGATCCGTCGCTGCGTACCAGGCCGCTCCCGGCTTCGGCGCGACCGATCACGCGGGCGGGGATCCCACGCTTGACGAGCGCCTCGCACGCATCGACGGCGCGCTCGGCCGGGAACGCGGCCACGAGCGCTCCCGACGCGAGCGCACCCCAGGGATCGGCGCCGAGCGCATGGCAGACCGCGCAGCCGGGCTCGAACCACAGCACGCGCTCCGGGTCGATGCGCAGCCGCAGCTCCGAGGCCTGCGCGAGCTCGGCGAGGCCCGTCGCGAGGCCCCCTTCGGTTGGATCGTGGAGAGCGTTCGCGCCGTGGGCCGTCGCGACGAGCGCAGCCTCGACGACCGAGATCCCGGGCTCGCGCAGCGCGCCGGCCGCGCGGGCGAGTGTGGCCAGATCGAGAGACTCGAGGCGATCGCCCGCCTCGGCCACGAGCACCGCTGCGGCCTCGACCGGCGCCGGACCCGCCTGCACGATCGCGTCACCCGGACGCGCGCCGCCGGTCGGAACGATGCGGCCGTCCACCGCGATTCCGAGCATCTGTCCCACCACCACGGGCTGGCGGACCGCTGCCGTCACCTCCGTGTGTCCACCGACGAGCGCCACTCCGGCCTCCAGCACACCCGCGCGCAGCGATTCGAAGAGCGCGCGCACCTGGGACTCGTCGGTCCCCTCGGGAAGCAGCACGGCGGCGAGGAACCAGCGGGGCCGCACCCCCATCACGGCCACGTCGTTCGCGTTCACGAGGACCGCGTGGCGGCCTACACCGGCACCGGTCAGCGTAATCGGATCGGTCGCGACGATCAGAGCGCCTGCGGGGACGTCGATCGCGCAAGCGTCCTCGCCGATGCGAGGCCCGAGGCGCACCTCGGGGGGCAGCGGAGGCAACGAGGCGAGGAGCTCGCGCAGCAGCGCGGCAGGGAGCTTTCCGGGCGGAATCGGCAGCGGCACGGAAGCGGAGGGTAGCCGGGTCGTGACGAGCAGGGGCCCCGCGCCCGAGCCGATCAGTGCAGCGTCCCGAGGCCGCGCCAGAGCTTCTGCCACTGCTCCTCGGCGGAGGCGGCGGCAGCCTCGAGGGTTTCGCCGAGTGCGATGATCAGCTTCCCGCGCGCTCCGCTGCGTCCAGGGGTGCGCACCACCGCCACCCACGCGCTGCGGCCGGTCGCATCCGGCCCGCTGCGGTAGAGGCGCCCCCCCACCTCGCGCAGCCACACCATCGCGTCTTCGGTGCCCACGGGGGTGGGTGGCGTGGTACGCTCGCCACGTGACGCCCTACGTCACGGTCGTCTCCGGCACGCCGCGTTCGGGCACCTCGCTGATGATGCAGATGCTCGGGGCCGGCGGCATGGAGCTGCTCACCGATGGCGCCCGCCGCGCCGACCGGGACAATCCTCGCGGCTACTTCGAGCTCGAGGCGGCCCGCAGCTTGCCTACCGATGCGGAGTGGCTCGAGCGCGCGGTGGGGCGTGCGGTGAAGCTCGTCCATGTACTCGTGCCGCGGCTCCCGGCCGAGCGCAGCTACCGCATCCTGCTGATGCGCCGCGACTGGCGCGAGGTGCTGGCCTCTCAGCGCGTGATGCTCGAGCACAGGGGTGGCGTGCCGGAGGGTCCCAGCGAGGAGCGCCTGGCCGAGATCTTCGACACCCAGCTCGCGGAGGTGGAGCGTTGGGTTGCGCTGCGCCCGCAGGCCGAGCTTCTCGAGGTCGACTACAACGCGCTGGTGCGCGACCCGCTCGGCGCGGCGCGCAGGGTCGTGGCCTTCCTCGAAGGCGGGCTCGATGCGGACGACATGGCCGCGGCCGTCCTTCCGAGCCTCTACCGTCAGCGTTCCTTGAGATAGCCGCCGATCAGCGCTCGCACGCGCTGCGCGAGATCCTCCGGGGACTCGGCGGCAAAGCTCTCGGGCCGGATCTCGTCGAGGACCGTGATCTGGATGCGATGGCGGCCCTGGAGTACGAAGCCGCGTTTCGGGAGCGCGCTGGCCGTTCCCTCGACGATGACCGGAAGGATCGGTCGCCCGGTCGACTTTGCGAGCACGAAGGCGCCGGTCTTGAACGGGCGCAGCTTCCCGTCGGGTGAGCGCGTGCCCTCGGGAAAGATCATCACCGAGTTTCCGGCGGCGAGCGTCTCGCGGCACTGCGCCAGCATCTGCAAGACGCTCGAGCGATCGCCGCGTCGCAGCTGGATGTAGCGGTTCAGGCGCATGTTCCAGCCGATCAGCGGCAGGCGGAAGTTCTCGATCTTCGAGACCCACTTGAAGTGCACGAAGAGGCGGAAGAGCACCAGGATGTCGAGCAGCGACTGGTGGTTCGCCACCATCACGTAGGCCTCGTCGCGCCGGATCTTCGCGCGCCCCGAGATCCGCACCGGCCAGGCCGGATTGGCCCAGGTGTAGAGCGAGCCCCAGAAGCAGGTGTAGAGGTGGAGCGCGCGCAGCTTCGGGTCGAAGGGCAGCGTGATCGCCCAGATCGCGAGCGCGATCGGGAAGAGCAGGCAGGAGCTGCCGACGAGGAAGGCCCAGAAGAGCGTCGAGAGGACCGCTCGCATCAGGCGCCTCCGCAGGCCCTCACGAACGCGCCGAAGAGGCGCTCGCGGTGGCCGGCCTCCATCCGCTCGGGGTGCCACTGGACGCCGATGCAGAAGGGGCCCTCCGCCCGCTCGACCGCCTCGACCACGCCGTCGTCCGCGCGCGCGCAGACGCGCAGCCCCGGACCGGCCTCGGCCACGGCCTGGTGGTGGCGGCTGTTCACCGCGCTGCCGTCGCCGGCGAGGATCTCGGCCAGGCGCGTTCCGGGCTCGATCCGCAGCGCGTGCCGACCCCCGTTCTCCGGGAGGCGGTGTGCGCCGGCCCCGGGCAGGTCCGTGGCGATGTCGTAGTGCAGGCTTCCGCCGTGGTGGATCGCGAGCAGCTGCATGCCGTAGCAGACTCCGAGCACCGGGATGCCACGCTCGAGCGCGCGCGCGAGCACGCGGCCGTCGAAGTCGAGCTGCTCGCGCGACGTGGCGTCGAACTCCACTCCCGGTGGATAGCTCCGTTGGGGCACGAAGTCGCCGCCGCCGGGGATCAGCAATCCGTCCAGGTGTTCGACCAGCGCAGCGGCATCCTGCTGAAGGGGCAGGTACACCGGTGCCGCTCCCATCGCATCGATCGCGCGTGCGTAGCGCAGGTCGAGGGTCGCGGTCGCGCGTCCCGGCGAGAGCCCTCCGCGGTCAGCATGGACCGGCGGAATGCCGATGAGCGGGCGCACGGCAGGGAGTATACCCTTCGCGCGGAGGGGACGATGGCGAGGGTGCTGATCGCCGGCTGCGGCTACCTGGGAGCCGCGCTCGGCGCGATGCTCGATCGGGATTCGCATGCGGTCTTCGGGCTGCGGCGGCGATCGGGGACGCTGCCCTGGGGCGTGCGACCGATCGAGGCCGACCTGGTGATCCCCTCCACGCTGCGCGAGCTCCCCCCGCAGATCGATTTCGTCTTCTTCATGGCGGCGCCCGCCGGGCGGGACGACGCCCTCTATCGCTCGCTCTACGTCGAGGGTCTGGGCAATCTGTTGGACGCGCTCACGGAGCAGCGGCAGCAGCCGAAGCGTATCTTCTTTACGTCGAGCACTTCGGTCTTCGGGCAAAAGGATGGCGAGTGGGTCGACGAGTCCTCGCCGACCGAGCCCGCGAGCTTCGCGGGGCGCAGGATCCTCGAGGCAGAGGCGCTGCTGCAGGGGGGGCACTTCCCGGCGAGCGTGGTGCGCTTCGGCGGGATCTACGGCCCGCGCCGCACGGGTCTGGTGGAACGCGTGCGCACCGGCCGGGTCGTCTACCAGGAGGAGCCGCCGCGCTACACGAACCGTATCCATCGGGACGACTGCGCGGGTGCGCTGCGCCACCTGATGAAGCTCCCCGAGCCGGAGGAGCTCACCCTCGGCGTCGACTGCGAGCCGGCCAGCGAGGCTACGGTCGCCCACTGGCTGGCCGGCGTCCTCGGCGCTCCGGTACCCCGCCGCGGCACCCCGGACGGGGCAGCCGATCCCGAGCGGGCCGGCAGCAAGCGCTGCCGCAACGACCGGCTGCTTGCGTCGGGCTACAGGTTCCAGTACCCGACCTTCCGCGAGGGCTATACCGCGGTGCTCGCCGAGCTCGCCTGACGCGCGCCGCGGGTCCCTGCCCACCGGAGGTCGCTTGCCTCGTCCGCCGCGCTTTGCCCCGAGCGTCGCCGAGATGACCGGAGCGGTCTTCTCGCCGATCGCACGCCAGCTCGACGCGCTGTCGGATACGCTCGTGCCGCTGCACGTGGGCGACACCTGGCTCGAGCCCTTCGCGGGCGCGCGCATGCAGGACCTGCGCGAGAGCGACCACCCGGGCCTCCACCGCTACAGCGAGACGCAGGGCCTGCCCGCGATGCTCGACGCCATCGTCGAGAAGGTTCGGGCGCGCAATCGCATCGCGTGCGAGCGCCCGTCGGTCCTCGTGACCGCGGGTGCGACCGGAGCGCTCGGCGCCGCGCTCGGGATGCTGGCGGCTCCGGGCGAGGAGGTGCTGATCCTCGCGCCCTACTGGCCGCTGATTCGCGGCATCGTGCAGGCTTTCCGCGCGCGTCCGGTCGAGGTTCCCTTCTACGACCGAGTGGATTCTGCCGAGGCCGCGGTCGAGGCCGTGCGCGAGCGCCTGAGCGAGCGGACCGTCGCGCTCTACGTCTCGACGCCGTCGAATCCGACCGGTCGCGTGCTGCCGCGCGCGTGGCTCGAGGAGCTCGCCGAGTTCGCAAGGCGCGAGGATCTGTGGCTGCTCTCGGACGAGGTCTACGAGGACTACGTCTACCGGGGCGAGCACTTCTCGATCGCCGCCGCCGCACCGGAGCGCACGCTCACGGTCTTCTCGTTCTCGAAGGCCTACGGGATGGCCGGCAATCGCACCGGCTACCTCGTCGGCCCGCCGGAGGCCGTGGCCGCGGCGCAGAAGATCTCGACCCATACCTTCTACGCGGCCCCGACGGCGGGCCAGGTGGCGGGGCTGCGCGCATTGCGCGAGGGCGCGGCCTGGGTCGCGCGCGCGCGCGAGTGCTACCGCGAGGTCGGCCACGAGTCCGCGCAAATGCTCGGCGTCGATCCGCCCGAGGGAGGAACCTTCCTCTTCCTCGACGTGCGCCAGCAACTCGACGAGCGCGGCGTGTGGGGCTTTCTCGCGGACTGCCTCGCGGACGGGGTGGCGCTGACCCCAGGCCCCTCGTGCGGCAGCGAGTACACGAGCTGGGTGCGCCTGTGTTACACCGCCGCGCCCCCCGACGCGGTGCGCAGCGCCGTCGCGCGCCTCGCGGCTCGGCTGCGCAGACCCGGGCCTACTGCCAGCGACTGAACCGAGCAGCGGCTCCGCAGATCCCAGCTCTGGGACTCGGCGTCGCCTGGGTTCACCTTTCCGTCCCCGCGGGCCACACAGGTAGCGAGCGTTGAGCGCGCATGAGCGATGCGCCCGGGACGCTCGAACTACCTGATGGGGGTCATCGTGTCCACGCGGTTCTCGTTGCTTGCGCTGCTCGCTGCTTCGATCCTAGCGTTCGGGTCTGTCGCTACTTCGAGCGCGGATGATCTCGCGCCGGGCGACGATGTCGACGCGCGGCTCCGCCATCTCGAGAGCGAGATCGACGCGCTCAAGCAGGGCCGCTCCGAGCCCGCGGCAGACGCCGCTGCGACAGGCGCAGCGCCTGCGCAGCCCGACGCGCCCGCACCGGTCGCGGCCGCGCCGCCGGCCGAGAAGCCGCTGCTGCAGTGGAACGTGACGCCGGACATCACCTTCAAGCCCGGTCTGCGCGTCCAGACCCGCTACAGCTACGACACCAGATCGAACAACCACGAGATCGCGATCCAGCGCTTCCGCCTCAAGGCCGGGGGCGAGGTCTACGAGATCGTCAAGTACTACGTCGAGATGAAGATCGACAACACCGGTAGCGCCGGAAAGAATCCGAACGCCGCCGTCGAGAACGCCTGGCTGGACTACAGCGTCGTCCCCGACCTGATCGGCCGCGCGGGGCTCTACGACGTGCCCTTCTCGCGAGACGCGCTGACCTCCGATTCGAAGCTGCTCTTCATGGACCGCAGCCTGATCAAGGAAGCGCTCACCTCCTACGGCCTGGCGGACAACGGTATCGGCGTGATGGCTCGCGGGCGCCCGCTGGCGGGCCGCCTCGAGTACGCGCTGGGAGGCTTCAACAACGACAGGTTCGACGGCCTGCGCACTTCGAGCTCGAAGAAGACCGGCTCGCTGATGCCCGTCGCCCGGGTCGCCGTCGATCTGCTGGATCCCGCGCCGCAGGGCGGCTACGGGGACTACCGCGGCTCCTACGTCGGCAAGGGGAAGCGACTGACCTTCGGCGCCAACGGTGCGTGGCTGGGCGACGCGCGACAGACCGTGAACGGCTTCCAGCAGAAGTTCGATCTCTGGGCCTGGGGCGTGGACGCCTTCTTCAACACGGGGCCCTACACACTCCAGGCGGAGTACGACTGGTTCCGGCAGACGGGCAACGTGAACCGCTCGAACTACGGCTGGTTCGTGCAGGGCGGCTATCTGCTCGAGTGCCTGAACCAGCGGCTCGACGAGGTGGCTCCCTGGTTTCCGGACGTCGAGCTCGCCGCCCGCTACCAGGACCTCGACGCGAAGAGCTATTCCACCGCGAGGGAGCGGCAGACCTCGATCGGCACGAACTTCTACATCCGCGACCACAACCTGAAGGTGCAGACCAACTACTCGTTCCGGAACATCGAAGACACGGAAGACCGGGGTCTCTACCAGCTCCAGCTCCAGCTCGACTTCTGACCGGGGGCTGGTCTCTCTAGCTGCTGGGAGCGAAGCGGCGGCGGCCCAGCACGGCCAGGAACGCGAGCGCCGAGAGCAGCAGCAGGAGCTCGGAGGGCTCCGGCAGCAGGAGGTTCGTCTCCACCGCCTGGGCCTCGACGCGCCGCCAGGGGCCGTGCGCCGGCTTCGGGGGTGAGGTGATCCCCGGCTGCGTCACCCGGAAGGGCGCGTAGAGCACCCGTGCCCGCCAGCGATGGGGCGTGTCGTCCGGAAGCCCGGAGAGCAGCTCGATCAGGCGCACGCCTCCCGCGCTCGCGGTGACGTCCGTCCAGCTGGCTCCGACCTGCGTCGTGCAGGACGGATCGCCGAAGGGCGCCGCGAAGGGGCAGGTCTCCACCTCGAGCTTCACGCGCCCGCGCCCATCGGGATGGGTCGCCGAGAGCGCGACTTCGAAGCTGCCGCTGGCGTAGGAACGGCCCCGGGGCTGCACCGGGATCGTGCTGCCATCGCCGCGTCGATGCTCCGACCGCACGCTGCGACCCGTGCGGCCGCGATTGCCGAGGAACACGAAGGCGGCCCCTTCGTCGCCCTGACCGTTGTCGTAGAGGTCCGAGCCGACGATCAGGTCCGCGAAGCCGTCGCCGTTCACGTCGCCTGCCCCGGCGACGCTCGCGCCGAGCAGTGCCCCGGCCTGGTCTGACTCGAGCCGGGCGGCCGCGTTCGCGGGTGTGCCGTTCGCGACCCCGGAGGCGCTGCCGAAGAACAGGAAGGCCGCCCCTTCGTCGCTGTGTCCGTTGTCGTAGCGGTCCGCGCCGACGATCACGTCGGCGTAGCCGTCGCCGTTCACGTCTCCGGCTGCCGCGACGCTTCCGCCCAGGAAGGCATTGGCCTGGTCCGACTCGAGCCGGGAGACGCCCGGTGTCGAGGGGTTCGCGCTCGCGATCCCGAGCGCGCTGCCGAGGAATACGAAGGCCGCTCCTTCGTCGGCCTGCCCGGCGTCGTAGCTCTCCGCGCCGACGATCAGGTCGGCGTAGCCGTCGCCGTTCACGTCGCCGGCCCCCGCGACGCTCGTGCCGAGGAGCGCCCCGGCCTGGTCCGACTCGAGCTGGGCGGTGGCCGTGGCGGGGTTGCCGTCGGCGATCCCGGCACCGCTCCCGAGGAACACGAAGGC
>CAYPSI010000183.1:0-3391 GCA_964413375.1 uncultured Spirochaetales bacterium
GAGCAGCTACGACGGCTTCGAGCGCTGGGAGTATCCGGGCGCGCTCGGCGCCCGCGTGAACTTCGACGACCGCGGCCGCGTGCTCGGCTGGATCGCGCCGTGAGCTTTCGCCCCCCAGGTCGACGCAACGCCCTGGGGCTGTTGCAAGCGCGAAGCGCGCGCAGCGAGCCGCAGGCGAGCGGAGATCATGAAAGGCTTGCGCGAAGCGCGCGCAGCGAGCCGCAGGCGAGCGGAGTCAGATCAGGTTGCCGGCTCGCGCCTCGCGACGTGGGCCTGGCGCGCGGCGATGGTGCGCCGGCGCTCCTCGGGAGTGACGCGCGGCGTGTCGGCGGGGAGCGCGCCCGGGAGCTCGTCGAAACGCACGCGCCGCAGGGTCGGGTGCGGGTTCGACTTCGACCAGATCCAGCGGTACTGGATCATGCCCTCCGGGTAGCCGGCGGTGTCGAGCCAGTTTGCAACGCCCGGGTCGCGATGCGCGATCACGCAGCGGAAGCGGCCGTCCTTGTCGAGACGCGCCTGCTGGTGGCTGAGGCTCGTCTGGCGGGTGGCGTAGTCGAGCGTGCGGAACCAGACGTCGCAGAGCTGGATCTGCCAGTAGCGCGCGTCGGGCGGAACGCTCTCGATCACGAGGGCCTCGTCCGGGCCGAGCTGGTACATGTCGTTGCCGTAGAAGATGTCGTCGGCGCCGCCGACGAAGTGGATCGCGGGCTTGAGCTTCGCGGGGTCGTGGGCCTGGCGCATCTGGTCGATCCACTGGGTCCAGAAACGCGCGGTCACGTCGACCCACTCGCCGGCGTCGTCGAGCATCTCGGCCATCCGCGCGGGCGTGAGCGGCGCGGGGGGGCGGCCCTCGTTGCCGAGCTGCTGGATCTCGAAGCTCGCGGGGCTCTCGTGCTCCCAGTCGGCGAAGTACTGGCGGATCTGCACGTAGCGCGCATCGGGGTGGAGCGCGAGCCAGTTGCCGCGGTGGCCGGCGGGGCGCTCTTGCGAGAGCAGGATCTCGAAGCTGCCGTCGGGTCCGAACTCGAGCTCGTGCGCCTTCATGCAGGCGTACACGCCGTCGTCGCCGAGCTGCATGAAACCTTCCTTCGCCTCGATCAGGAAGTCGAAGGCGCTGTTGCGCCGGCCGCGGATCCGGTAGCTCGCGTCGGGGCGGACGCGCGCCCAGAGGTACTGGTTGTCGGCGTTCTCGGCGCCCCACTTCGTGAAGCTGTCCGGGTTGCGCCAGAAGCGCGGCTGGTCCGGATCGGCGAGCTGGAGCGCCTGGTTCACGCCCGAGGAGAGCAGCCCGAGCAGGTAGCGGAAGCCCTCGGCGCGCAGCCCCGGCGAATCCGGGATCGGGAACTGGAGCAGGTGCTCGCCGGCGGACTCGAGGCTGCGGCAGAAGTCCGCCCAGGCGCGGCCGCTGTTGAGGCGCTCACTGCTCGCCCCCGCGCTCGCCCGCGCGCGGCGCAGACGCTTGAGCGCGTCACCCTTCTGGCCCGTTCCACCCGCCGCCACGTTCTCGTCTGCCATCGGGGGTCTCCTCATGCTTCGGACGGCAGCCCGAAGCGTTCGCGGTAGGGCCGGAAGCGCTCGCGCTCGGCCGCGAGGTCGAAGCCGGTGTGGTCGAACTCGTAGCGGTGCTCGCCGTGCTTGCCCTTGGGCTTGCGGGCGAGGTAGTCGCGCATGCAGCGCTCGGCCTCCGCCGAGAGTGTCATGCCGAAGTGGTCGTAGATCCCGGCCAGGGTCGGGATCGGATTCTTCACGAGGTCGGCGTAGCGCACGTCGCAGAACTGCTTCGGGTCGACCTTGCCGCTCGCGCGCAGCGCGAGCATGCGCTCGACGAGCGCCGCACAGGTCTCTCCGGTGAACCAGCCCAGCAGTGCCTCGCTATCGACCTCGTCGGTGCGCACCCACATGGTCGAGTAGAGGATGCTCGCGACCGAAGGCAGGATCTTCAGCGGATCGCGGTGCGTGATCACGACGCGCGCATCCGGGTAGACGGCGAAGAGCGTATCGAGCACCGGGAAATGCGACGGCGCCTTCAGCACCCAGCGCTCGCGCCGGAAGCGCGACTGGAGGTGCTGGAGCATCGCGCGATGGAAGCGGTAGGCCGGCACCAGATCGGCCTTGGCGTAGTAGGCCGCGTAGCTCGGCGCCTGGTAACGGCCGAGGAATTCCTCGCTGACGAACTCGTGCGTCGTGAGCTGCACGCACTCGACGGGGATGCGCGCTCCGAGCTCGTGCATGCTCGCGTACTCGGGCACGATCTGGTTCCAGAGCTGGATCTGCCGCTCGGCGCGCTCGATGCGCGGGTCGCTGTCGTAGCTCGCGAGCTCGGGCGCCGGGCACGGGGAGCGCACCTCCCAGTGGAGCGGCGCGCGGCTTCCCGGATCCTGCGCGAGGAGCTCGTGCAGGATCGAGGTCCCGGTGCGCGGAAGACCCGTGATGAAGAGCGGCTTCTCGACGCGTTCGGCCGCGATCTCGGGGTTCCGCTTGCGCGCGTCGGCGAGCCGCAGGCGGTTCTCGAGCCAGTTCAGGCAGTCGCTGCGCGAGATGATGCGGCCGAGCGGATGGAGCTTCGCCTCCTCGTCGATCGAGCGCACGAGGATCCGGTAGGGCTCGAGAAAGGAAGTGCCGCCGAAGTCCGAGAGGCCCGTGCGGCGCACGGCTTCGTCGAGGATCTCGTCGGCGTCGAGGCGGATCCAGCCGGGCTCCAGCACCTCGTGGAGCGACTGCACCCAGGCGGGTCGGGGGCCAGGCTGCCAGAGCGCGCGCGAGCTCATCTCCTGCGTCTCCCGTCCGCGGGTCCGGCCCTAGAACATGAAGGAGCCGCCGCTGACGCTCACGAGCTGCCCCGTGATGTGCGCGGCGCGCTCGGACGCGAGGAACATCGCGATCCAGGCGACGTCCTCGGGGCGCCCGATGCGGCGGATCGGCTGGTTCCCGACGTTGTAGAGCGCCTCGCCCTCCGCGGCCGCCTTCGCCATCGCCTCGGGAGTGCCGAAGAGGTCGTAGCCGTACTTCTTCCAGAAGCTCCCCTCGCCGGCGTGGTCGGTCTCCCAGGGCACGATCCAGCCAGGGGCCACGCAGTTGATGCGCACGCCCTTGGGACCCCACTCGTAGGCGAGGGCCTTCGAGAGCGACATCACGTAGCCCTTGGTGCCGCCGTAGTTTGCGACGAAGTTCGCGGCTTCGGGGACGAGCGCCGAGTTCGAGGTGATCTGCACGATCGAGCCGTGACCGCGCTCGACCATCCCCGCGCCGAAGGTGCGCGTGCAGTTCACGACGCCCCAGATGTTGAGGTTCACCTCCCATTCCCAGTTGGAGCGCGGCGTCTCGAGGAAGGGGCCCGGGTGCGACACGCCCCCGGCGTTGTTCACGAGCACGTCGACCGGCCCGAAGCTCT
>CAYPSI010000184.1:0-3247 GCA_964413375.1 uncultured Spirochaetales bacterium
GAAGGTCGTCAGGTACTCGCCCGTGCCCGTGAAGAGGGCCACGATCGCCCACACCGCGAAAAGCCCGGTCACCGCCCCGGCTACCGCCTCGGCCGAGTACCAGGTGAGGAACAGGCGGTCGACGAAGGTCTGGATGGTGAACGATAGGTGACCCAGGATCAGCGGGTAGGCGAGGAGCGCCACCTCGCGGCCGCCGCCGGGCCCCGACCACATCCGTTTCGCGCGCGACCACTGGTACACGGTTCCCCGCCTCCTCGCTCGCGCGTATCATGGTGCACGTCTTCGGAAACCGCACAAGGAGGGACCCATGCCGCGAATCCGCGTCAACGGCAGCTCCAGGGAGGTCTCGAGCCCCGCCGACACGCCCCTGCTCTGGGTGCTGCGCGACGAGCTGCAACTCACCGGCACCAAGTACGGCTGCGGCATCGCACAGTGCGGGGCGTGCACGGTGCACGTTGGCGGCGAGGCGGTGCGTGCCTGCGTCACGCCTCTCGCCGCCGTCGGCGATCGCGAGGTCGTCACGATCGAAGGAGTGACGAGCGCGGTGGCGCGCGCCGTGCAGGGTTCCTGGCGCCGGCTGGAGGTGGTCCAGTGCGGCTACTGCCAGAGCGGGCAGATCATGTCCGGGATCGCGCTGCTCTCGGAGAAGAAGAAGCCGACGGACGCCGAGATCGACGAGGCGATGACGGGCAATCTCTGTCGCTGCGCCACCTATCAGAGGATCCGGGCCGCGATTCACGAAGCGGCTCTCGAGCTCGGGAGGACGCGATGAGCCCGCTTCCCCGCCGCGCCTTCCTCAAGACGACTGCCGCCACCGGCGCCGCGCTCGTGATCGAGTTCCGCTTCCTGCCCGAGGCCGTCGCGGCCGATCCACTGGCCCCGAACGCCTTCGTCCGCGTCGCCCCCGACAACACGGTGACGGTCGTGGCGAAACACCTCGAGATGGGCCAGGGCAGCCACACCGGGCTCGCCAGCGTGCTCGCCGAAGAGCTGGACGCCGACTGGTCCCAGGTGCGAGTCGAGGCGGCTCCCGCGGACGCCGCCCGCTACAACAACCTCGCCTGGGGCCCCGTCCAGGGCACCGGCGGCAGCTCCGCGATCAACAACTCCTGGGAGCAGCTGCGCAAGGCGGGCGCGACCGCGCGCGCGATGCTCGTCACGGCCGCAGCGCGCCGGTGGGGCGTGCCCGAGATCAGCCTCTCCGTCACGAAGGGCGTCGTCTCGCACACTGCCAGCGGACGCCGGGCCACGTTCGGCGAGCTCGCGGCCGCCGCCGCCGAGCTGCCCGTGCCGGCCGAGGTCGCGCTCAAGCAGCCGAAGGACTTCAAGCTGATCGGCACGCAGCCGCAGCGCGTCGACTCGCGTGGCAAGACCGATGGCTCGGCCGTGTTCACGATCGACGTCTACCTGCCCGACATGCTGACCGCGGTGATCGCCCGCCCGCCACGCTTCGGCGCGACGGTGAGGAGCCTGGACAAGACGGCGGCCCTCGCGGTGCGCGGGGTGAAGGACGTGGTCCAGGTGCCCGCGGGCGTCGCGGTCGTGGCGAGCGGCTTCTGGGCGGCCCAACAAGGACGCGCCGCGCTCAAGGTGGAGTGGGACGAGAGCCGCGCCGAGCACCGGGGGAGCGACGAGATCCTGGCCGAGTACCGCGCCCTCGCCGCGAAGCCGGGCGCCACGGCGCGGCGCGACGGCGATCCGGCCGCCGCCTTCGCGGGCGCGGCGAAGGTCTTCGAGGCGGTCTACGAATTCCCCTACCTCGCCCACGCGCCGATGGAGCCGCTCGACTGCGTGGTGAGGCTCTCCGGCGGCCGCTGCGAGGTCTGGGCCGGGTCGCAGATCCAGACCATCGACCAGGCGACGGTCGCTGGCGTGCTCGGCCTGAGCCCCGACAAGGTGGTCGTTAACACGCTCCTGGCCGGAGGCAGCTTCGGCCGCCGGGCGACGCCGATGGCCGACGTGGCCCACGAGGCCGCCAGCGTCGTCAAGGCGATCGGCGGCCGCGCACCGGTGAAGGTCGTGTGGTCGCGCGAAGACGACATCCGCGGCGGCCGCTATCGGCCGCTCTTCGTCCATCGCCTGCGCGGGGGCCTCGACGCCTCCGGCCGGATCGTCGCCTGGGAGCACCGGATCGTCGGCCAGTCCTTCATGAAGGGGACTCCCTTCGAGGGGATGATCAAGGACGGCATCGACGCCACCGCGGTCGAGGGCGGCTCGACGCTGCCTTACGCGATTCCGAACCTCGCCTGCGAGCTGCACCTGACCGAGGTGGGCGTGCCGACCCTGTGGTGGCGCTCGGTCGGGCACAGCCACACCGCGTTCTCGACCGAGACCTTCTTCGACGAGCTGGCCCACGCCGCGAGCCGCGACCCGTTCGAGCTGCGGCGCGAGCTGCTCCAGGGCCACCCGCGCCTGCGCGGCGTGCTCGAACTCGCCGCGAGCCGAGCGGGCTGGGGATCCCCGCTCGCGCCGGGTCGCGCGCGCGGCATCGCGCTGCAGGAGTCGTTCGGCAGCTTCGTCGCCCAGGTGGCCGAGGTCTCGCTGCGCTCGGACGGGCTGCCGAAGGTGGAGCGCGTGGTCTGTGCCGTCGACTGCGGCGTAGCGGTCAACCCGGACGTGATCCGGGCCCAGATGGAGGGCGGCATCGGCTTCGGCCTCGGCGCCGCGCTCTTCAGCGAGATCACGCTCGAGCGAGGCCGCGTCGTGCAGTCGAACTTCGACGACTACCGCACGCTGCGCATCGACGAGATGCCGAAGGTCGAGGTGCACATCGTGCCGTCTGCCGAGGCGCCGACCGGCGTCGGCGAGCCGGGTGTGCCCCCGATCGCCCCTGCGGTCGCGAACGCCCTCTACCGGCTGAACGGCCGGCAGGTGCGCAAGCTACCCTTCACGCGCGGCCTCGAAGCCGCAGGCTAGCGACGGCGCGGTCGATCAACCGGCCACCTCGGACGGCGCGACCTGCAGCTCGGAGGCCGCAACCGCGTCCGCGTCCGGCAAGCGCTCGGCCAGCCTCACCGCCCGCGCCAGGGATTCCTCTCGGGAAGCCGAGGCGAGCAGCTCCTCGGCCAGCAGCAGGTGCGTCTCGGGCCGCGCGTCGCCGAGCAGGCGCTCGAGCGGCGAGCCGGGAGCAGGCGCCGAAAGCCGCGACTGCAGCAGCGGATGCTCGCGCGCCTGCTCCCCGTAGGTCTCCTCCGGCAGCGGGAGATAGCGGCAGAAGAAGTTGAGGTGCCAGGGCAGGAAGCGCAGC
>CAYPSI010000185.1:0-12614 GCA_964413375.1 uncultured Spirochaetales bacterium
CGCCACTCGCTCGTGGTCTTCATCGCGGTGCCGACTCCTCCGCTGCCGGACGGCAGCACCGACCTCTCGGCCGTGGAGGCCGTGGCGCGGGAGATCGGGCGCACGATGGATGGCTACAAGGTGCTCGTCACCAAGAGCACCGTCCCCGTAGGCACCGGCGACAAGGTGCGGGGCTGGGTCAACGAGGAGCTCGACAAGACCGGCCGGGTGGCGGGCTTCAGCGTGGCGTCGAACCCCGAGTTCCTGCGCGAGGGCGCCGCGATCGGCGATTTCATGCGCCCGGACCGCGTGGTGATCGGGACGGACGACGAGCAGGCCACGGCGATCCTGAAGGACCTCTATCGGCCGCTCTACCTGATCGAGACGCCCGTGGTGATCACCGATCTGCGCACGGCCGAGCTCACGAAGTACGCCGCCAACGCCTTCCTGGCGACCAAGATCTCGTTCATCAACGAGATCGCGAACCTCTGCGAGCGGGTAGGGGCGGACGTCCACTCGATTGCCAGGGGCATCGGACTCGACCGGCGCATCGGGCCGAAGTTCCTGCACGCCGGACCCGGCTTCGGCGGCTCCTGCTTCCCGAAGGACACCCGTTCGATCGCTCACTTCGCCCGCCACGCCGGCGAGCCCTTCGAGATCGTCGAGGCCGTGATGCGGGTGAACGAGCGCCAGCGCGAGCGCATGGTCGACAAGATCGCGGACGCCCTCGACGGGGACCTGCGAGACCGAACGATCGCTGTGCTCGGTCTCTCCTTCAAGCCCGAGACCGATGACATGCGCGACGCGCCGTCGGTGGACATCATCCAGGCGCTGCTCGAGCGCGGAGCGCACGTCCGCGCCTACGATCCGCAGGCGATGCCGCACGCGGCAAGGATCCTGCCCGCGATCGTTCCCTGCAGCGACGCCTACGAGGCCTGCGAGAATGCAGACGCGCTCGTCATCATCACCGAGTGGAACCAGTTCCGGATGCTCGATCTGGGGCGCGCGAAGGAGCTGCTGCGCCAGCCGGTGATCGTCGATCTGCGCAACATCTACGAGCCCGCGTCGATGCTCGCCGCGGGATTCCGGTACATCTGCGTCGGGCGCTGATGGGGGGTCGGGAGGCGCCGCGAATCCATGCGGTGATCCTCGCCGGCGGGGCCGGCGAGCGCTTCTGGCCGGCCTCCCGCGCGGCGCGACCGAAGCCCTTCCTGCACGTCGCGGAGGGTCGCAGCCTGCTCGCGGCAACGCTCTCGCGGGCGCGCCGCTTCGCGGGTCGCGGCGCGGTCTGGGTGGTGTGCGGCTCCGACCACGCGGAGGCGATCCGGCGCAGCACGCGGCTGCCCGCACGGCGCATCCTCGTCGAGCCGGTCCGGCGCAACACGGCCATGGCGATCGCGATGGCGACGGCCCGGATCGCGCAGGAGGAGCCGGAAGCGCTGATCGCGGTGCTTCCCGCAGACCATCTGATTCCCGACGAGCGGGCCTTCGCCCGGGCCATCGTCCGCGCCGCGCGGGCGGCGGCGGGATCGGGTGCGCTCGTGACCCTCGGTGTACGCCCGACGCGACCCGACACCGGCTACGGGTACATCCAGCTCGGAGCCCCGGCCGGGCGGGCGTGGCCCGGCCTGCGTCGCGTCCGGCGCTTCGTCGAGAAGCCCGACGCGGCCCGTGCGCGCCGCTTCGTGCGCGGCGGCGGACACCTCTGGAACGCGGGTATCTTCGTCTTCGGCGCGGGGACCCTGCTGCGCGAGGTGGAGAGCTGTGCTCCGGCGCTGCACCGGGCCCTGAACCCGCTGCTGCGCTCCCGCGCGCGTCCCACGGCCCGGGTGCTCGCGCGTTGCTACCGCAGCGCACCTTCGTTGCCGATCGACGTGGCGGTGATGGAGCGGAGTCGCGCCGTCTGGACGCTCCCGGTCGCCTTCCGCTGGAGCGACGTCGGCACCTGGTCGTCGCTTGCCGACGAGCTCGGAGTCGCACCGGGCGCCACCCGGATCGTCGGCGGCGAGCTACTCTACGACGAGCGGGGCGGGAACCTCGTCTGGGGCCGGCGTCGCGTCGCGTTGCTCGGGATCGACGGCGTGGCGGTGATCGACGCAGGCGATGTGCTCCTCGTCACGAAGCTCGAGCGGAGTCAGGACGTTCGGCAGATCGTGGCCGCCCTCAAGGCCCGCGGCCGCACGGACGTTCTCTAGAGCAGGGGGCGCCCGGCCCCCCGAGGTGTTACGCGGCATTCCGACGATCGAGGTCCCCCCCGATGCCCATCCCCCAGCGCGGCAAGGAAGCAGTCGAGTCCCTCCGCCAGATTCCCCTCTTCGCCAAGGTTTCCGACGCCGACCTGCGGAACATGGCCCAGCTGCTGATCGAGCGGCGCTTTCCGAAGAACAAGACGATCGTCGAGGAGGGGCTTCCCGGCGACTACATGTACGTGATTCGCGAGGGTCGCGTGAAGGTGACCAAGCTCTCGGGAGACGGCCGGGAGAAGATCCTCGAGCTGATGGGAACCGGCGACTTCTTCGGCGAGATGTCGCTGCTCGACAATGCGGAGCGCTCCGCGAGCGTGAAGACGCTCTGCGAGACGCGCATTCTCGCGCTGTCGCGGAGCGACTTCCTCTGCGAGCTGCGGCGCAACCCGGACCTCGCCATGGCGGTGATCCAGGAGCTCACGCGCCGGGTCCGGCAGATGGACGAGCAGGCGAGCTCGCTCTCCTTCCAGCGCGTGCGCGACCGCACCAAGGGGCTCCTGTTGCGCCTCGCCCGGGAGGACTCGACCCACGAGGGCTGGAGGATCACCCCGAGCCTCACGCACCAGCAGATCGCCGACATGATCGGCACCTCCCGCGAGACCGTGACGCGGGTGCTCAAGGTGCTGAAGGAGCAGGGCTGGCTCGCCCAGGAGGGCAAGCACTACCTGGTCTGCGCCACCGGCGACTGATCCGGCGCCCGCCCGCGAGGCGGATTCAATTGCGCTTTCGTAACTGCCGATGCTGCGAGCATGGGCGACGCCCTTCCGAGCCATGCCGCGGAGCGCACCGGGATCGCCGGGCCTCGCGCTCCTGCCGAGCGCTTCGAGGGCTGGATCGTCGCATCGATGAGCTCCGGGGTGCTCGGGGTCGACGCCTCGGGCGCCGTCGTCGTGATGAACGCCGGGGCACGCCGGATCCTCGGCTGTCCGCTCGATCCCTCCGAGCCTGTGCTCGGACGCCCGTGCCGCGAGGTCCTGGCCGGACAGCCGCAGCTCTCTCGGCTGCTGCAAGCTGCGCTGCACAGGCCCCACGCGCTCTCCCGCGCCGAGCTCGCCCTCGAGCCCGGAGGGCCCGGCCCACCCGTCACGATCGGCTTCACCCTCTCGCCGGTGCGCGATCCCTCCGGCGCGCTCGGCGGCGCCGCGATGATCTTCCGCGATCTCGCACCGATCGAGCGCCACGACGAAGGGGAGCGGCTGCGCGACCGTCTCGCGGCCCTGGGCCAGATGGCGGCAGGGCTGGCTCACGAGATCCGCAACCCGCTCGCGAGCCTGGAGGTCGCCGTCGGACTCCTGCACAGGCGGCTCGCGGGGGAGCCTCGGGTCCTGTCGCTGCTCGACGAGATGCGGGCGGACCTGCGCGGGCTCGCAGCCACCGTGAGCGCGTGTCTCGACCACGTCCGGCCACTCGCACCGGATCGCGAAACGCTCGCAGCGGTACCGCTGCTCGAAGAGGCGCTCGCGACCGCGCTCGCGCGCATGCCCTTTGCCGGGCGGATCGATCGCGACTACGCGCAGGGGGTTCCGCTGCTCGTCGGCGATGCCGACCAGCTTCGCGCGGCGCTCGCGGAGCTGATCGTCAACGCCTTCGAGGCGATGACGGATCGCGCCGGGGCGATGCGCCTCGAGCTGGGCGTGCATGTGTCGAAGCCGGACGGCGAGCGCGCGCGCGCGGTCGAGTGGCTCGTCTCGGACACCGGGCCCGGAATCGCCCCGGATCTGCTCGAGAAGGTCTTCTACCCCTTCTTCACGACCCGGCCGCAGGGTTCGGGCCTCGGTCTACCGAGTGCACAGAAGATCGCCGCCGCGCATGGCGGCGGGATCGAGATCGAGTCGCGACCGGGTGCGTGCCGCGTGGCGATCCGGCTTCCCGTGGAGGAGGGCGAGTGAAGGGCCTGCGACCGGCTCGCATCCTGATCGTCGAGGACAACGACCGGCTACGCCGCGGAATCGCCCGGGCGCTGCGGGAGTCGTGGGAAGAGGTGCACGAGGCCGCGACGGGGGAGCAAGCCGTCGCAAGCCTGCGGGACCCGGAAGCCGAGCCCTTCGACGTCGTGCTCTCCGACCTCCGACTCCCGGGAGCGGACGGCCTCGCGGTTCTGCGGGCCGCGCGCGAGCGCGATCTGCAGACGAGCGTCGTGCTGCTCACCGCCTATGGATCGATCGAGGTCGCGGTCGAGGCCATGCGCGAGGGCGCCTTCGACTTCGTGCAGAAGCCGATCGACCTCGAGCAGATCGAGCTGCGGGTGGCGCGCGCCGTCGAGCACGGGCGTCTGGTCGCCGAGGTCCAGGAGCTGCGCGCGGAGCGCGATGCCTCGGCAGACGTCGTGGGGGACAGCCCGGCGCTGCGCGCGGCCGTCGATCTCGCGCGGCGGGTCGCGCCGACCCGCTCGACCGTGCTCCTGACGGGCGAGACCGGGACGGGCAAGGAGGTTCTCGCCGGGCTCATCCATCGCGTCTCGCCCCGCCGCGATCGGCCGCTCGTCAAGGTCAACTGCGCGGCGCTTCCGGAGACCCTGCTCGAGTCAGAACTCTTTGGCCACGAACGCGGGGCCTTCACCGGCGCGGAGAGGCCGCGCATCGGCCGCTTCGAGCAGGCGAGCGGCGGGACGCTCTTCCTCGACGAGGTGGGCGACATGTCGCCCGCCACCCAGGCGAAGCTGCTTCGGGTGCTCCAGGACCAGGAGTTCCACCGCCTCGGTGGAACGCGGATCCTGCGCACGGACGCGAGGATCGTGGCCGCGACCAACCGCGATCTCGCGGAGCGGGTGCGCACAGGCTCCTTCCGCGAGGATCTGCTCTTCCGGCTCGACGTGATCCGCATCGAGCTGCCCCCGCTGCGCGAGCGCGCCGATGACACCGTTGCGCTGGCTCAGCGCTTCCTGCACGAGTTCTCGGCGCAGTCGTCGCGGCCGGTCCGGGGCTTTAGCGAGGGTGCGCTCCGCCGCCTCCGGGGACATGCGTGGCCCGGAAACGTGCGCGAGCTGCGCAACGCCATCGAGCGCGCAGTCCTGATGGCCGAGGGACCCCGCATCCGGGCCGAAGACCTCGCGCTGTGCGGCGAGGGCTTGCTCCCGGCCGCCTCCGTTTCAGCGCTGCGCTTTCCGGGCGCGAGGGTCGATCTGCGCGAGACGGAACGCTCGCTCGTGGTCGAGGCGCTCCAGCGCGCCGGCTGGGTCCAGAAGGACGCGGCCCTCCTGCTCGGCGTGAGCCGCCGCAAGCTCAACTACATGGTCCAGCGCATGGGAATCACGCACCCGGGCTGGCGCAGGAATCGCCCCCCCTTGATTCCGGCGGAAGATGGGTGAAATCTACCCAACCGTCGGAACGATCCGAAGGCCGGCGGTGTCGAAGCCACGAGCCCCCGACTGACGAGGAGTCTTCATGCGCGAGAAGAGGTTACGGGTCCTGCTGCTTGCGATTCCGCTGCTCGCTCAAGCAGCCTGCCAGGACGACGCCGCGAAGCTCCAGGAGCATCTCGCCCGGGGGGAGGGCTACGTCAAGGAGGAGCGCTTCGCAGAGGCGCAGATCGAGTTCAAGAGCGCTCTTCAGATCGATCCCAACCACGCGGACGCCCACTACAAGCTGGCGCACGCGTACCTCCAGGGCCGCAAGGTCCGTCAGGGCTTCTGGGAGCTTCGCGAGACCGCCCGGCTCGCTCCCGACAACCACGCCGCCAAGCTCGAGTTCGCGCAGCTCGCGATCCTCGCAGGAGAGCAGGAAGAGGCGCTCAAGCAGGCGGAGCAGGTACTCGAGGCCGACGCATCCAGCGTCGCGGCCCACCTGATCAAGGGGCAGGCCCTCGATGCGCTCAAGCGCCCCGACGAGGCTCTGGCCGCCTACCAGGCGGGACTCGCGGTCGCGCCGGAAGACGCGGGAGCCCTGCGCGCCGTGGCCCATGCGCTCGGGGCGCGCGGCAAGCTCGATGAGGCGGAGGAGATCTGGAAGGAGACCGCCGAGCGTGAGCCCGCTTATGCCTCCTACACGGCCTACGCCGGCTTCCTGCGCCGCTACTACCCGGAGGAGCGCGTGGCCGACGCGGAGGCCCAGCTGCAAAAGGCGCTCGCAGTCGCCGACGAGAAGGAGAAGGCAGCCGCCTACGCGCAGATCGCGAACCTGTACTTCAACACGAAGCGCGAGGAGGAGTCGCTCGCGACGCTGCGCGAGGGCATCGAGACCGTTTCCGATCCCGTCGAGCTGATCTACGTGCTGTCCCGGCTCGAGCGGCTGCGGGGCAACGTCGCCGAGGCCGACGCCCTCGTCGAGCGAGCGACGCAGGAGCGCCCCGACGATCCCCAGGTATACCTCGTGCTGGCGAGCTACCGCTCCCGAAACGGCGACCGCGCAGGAGGCCTCGAGGCCGCCGAGAAGGCCGTGTCCCTCGACCCCGCGCGAACCGAGTCGCAGCTGCGCAAGGCGGAGATCCTGGTCGAAATGGGATTCCGCAAGGAAAGGGAGAACGGCATCGAGGACGCCAGCGCGATCGTCGCCGAAGTCCTCGCCAAGCATCCTTCGAATCCGGACGCGCTCTTCGTCGACGCGAAGATCAAGGTCACCCGCGAGCAGCTCGCCGAGGCCATCAGCTCCGTTCGCGCGGCGCTCGAAGCGCGGCCCGACTGGGCCGAGGCGCGTTACGTGCTCGGCGCGGCGCTCGCCGCCCACAAAGACTACGCGGCCGCGCGCAGCGAGCTCGGCCGCGCGCTCGAGCTCGATCCGAGCATGGCCGAGGCAAGCCAGGTCCTCGCACAGGTGCATCATCGGCTCGGCGAATACGAGTATGCCGTCGACGTGGGCAGGCGCTTCCAGAGGATGCGGCCCAACGACCTGAAGATGTCGCTTCTCGTGGCTCAGAGCCTCGTGAACCTGGGCAAGCTCGGCGACGCCCAGGCGGAGCTGGATCTGGTGCCGGCGGAGAATCGGAATCCCGAGGTCCAGTACGCGCTCGGGCGCATCTCCCTCGGCCGGGGCGAGGTCGAGATCGCGCGCGCGTACTTCGTCGAGGCGGCGGCGGGACTGCCCAATCAGCCTGAAGTGCTCGAGAACCTGATCGACCTCGACAGCCGGGAGGTGCTCGCGGCCCAGCAGGCCAAGTCCAGCGCCCGTCTCGAGACGGCCCAAGAGCGGCGCGCCGAATCGATCGATCTCGTGCAGCAGGCGGTGGCCGCCAAGCCGAACGACGCGAAGCTGCTGCAGCTCGACGGCGTGGTGGCGGTGGTGGAAGAGCGGATGGACGATGCCGAGAAGGCATTCCTCAAGGCCATCGAGCTCGATCCGACGGATCGCAGCAGCTACGAGCGGCTGGCGCGCTTCTACAATGCAACGGGCAAGATGCCGCAGGCGATCGAGGTCTACGTGAGGGGCGTCGAGGCGCTGCCCGAGGATCCCCAGTTCCATCACACGCTCGGCATGCTCTACGAGCTGCAAGGCGAAGCGGGCCGCGCCGTGCCTCACTACGAAGAGGCGATCCGGCTCTCACCGGGCCTCGCGGAGGCGAAGAACAACCTCGCGTACATCTATGCGGATCAGGGCAAGAACCTCGATCGCGCGCTCGACCTGGCGCAGGACGCGAAGACCCTGCTCCCCAACAATCCGAGCGTCTCCGACACGCTCGGCTGGGTGCTCTTCAAGCGGGGCGTGCCGGCGGCGGCCATCAGCTACCTGAAGGAGGCGGAGGCTGCCACGACGGCCGGGGATGGAAGCCGCGGCGTCGTGCGTCACCACCTCGCGATGGCCTACGAGGCGAACGGTGACACCGAGGAGGCGATCGCTGCGCTGGACCGCGCGTTGTCCGCGGCGGACGAGCACAACGAGGCGATCCTCGGCCAGGGTGGCAAGCCCGGGACCGAGCCGGCGTGGGTCGGTGAGGCGCGCAGTCAGCGCGCGAAGCTCGCCGCCCAGAGGGGCTCCAGCTAGTCGAGGCGATCCCTTTCTTTCCCCGCGGGGGAGGGTGCCGGCCCACAGGGAGCTGCGGCGCTGGGCCTCATCGCCGTTTTCCGTCTTCAAGCCATCCCCGCGATTCGCCGATGGAAGCGACGGTCCCCTTGCGCCCGTCGCCGGATGCACCTCAGGTCCGGCGCGTCAGGGTGCGGTGGGTGGGAGGGCTGTGATGAGAACCGCGATGCACCGTGGCTGGGTGATCTCCCTGAGCGCGCTGCCTCTCGTGCTGGGAGCGCCCGCGTGGGGCGAAGTGCTGGACGGGATGGAGGACCTGACGCCCGCTGCGGCGGTGGAAGCTCCGGCCGCGCCAGACCCGGCGGCGATGCCCGCGGCGGCGATGCCCGCGGCGGCGCCGGATGCGCTGCCGGAAATGCCCCAGACGCCGCCCGCGCTGGGAGACGTCGGTTACGACGAGCAGGGCCGGCAGGGGCGTATCCACGTCGTCGCGCGAGGCGACACGCTCTGGCACATCTCCGACGCCTACCTCGGGACTCCGTGGGTCTGGCCGTCGATCTGGAAGGACAACGAAGACATTGCGAACCCCCATCGCATCTTCCCGGGCGATCGCATCTGGATCACTCCGTGGGAGATGCGGCGGCTCTCCGCAGCCGAGGCCGAGAAGAGGCTCGCCGCTCATCCGGCCGAGCAGGCCCCCGAGCCGGAGGTCGTGAGCCAGCCGCCGATGCCGGAGCCGGCCGTGGACCCCCAGATGTTCCACCGCGAGAGCGCGGAGGAGATGGTGGGGCTCGTGACCGAGGAGATCGTGGAGAGCGCGGCGAGCATCGTGAGCGCGGTGCCGTCCCGGGTGATGCTCGGCTTCGGCGACCGCGTGTACGTCGGACTGGGTCGAGACGACGTCGCGAAGGGCGATCGCTTCACGATCTTTCGCACGCGTGAGAAGGTCTTCGATCCCGAAACCGGGCGCATGCTCGGCTGGCACGTCGACTACCTCGGCTGGCTCGAGGTGATCGAGCCCACGGACGAGACCTCCGTCGCCGAGATCCGGCTCTCGGGTTCCGAGATCGAGATCGGCGACCGACTGATGCGCCGGGAGCCGCCGGAGCTCGACATCGCGATCGGGCCGAGCCCGACCGAGGTCGAGGGGCGGATCAGCTTCTTCCCGAACCTCCGCACCCTGATGGCGACCCAGGACTTCGTGTATCTGAACCGCGGGTCGGAGGACGGCCTCAGCGTCGGGAGTCCGCTCGAGGTGTATCGCTCCGGCTTCACCGCACGCGAGACCGCACGCGACGAGTCCGTGCGCGTCCCCGAGCGGGTCGTCGCGCAGCTGCTGGTGCTGCGCGCGCAGCCGAACAGCGCCGTCGCGGTGGTGCGCCACACCCACGAAGAGCTCGCACTCGGCGATCGCTTCCGCGGCGCGACGCGCTAGCAAGCAGGCCGACGCTCGCGTCGGCCTGCGCGCAGCGAGCCGTAGGCGAGCGAAGCCCACCGGGCCAACCCTGATTCCACGGTCGATTCGCCCGGTCCGTCGTGGTCGCGGGTGTCGATCGCACCGTCTCGAGCGGCGATGCGACAGATCGCGCGTTCGCGGGATCGGATCTGCGTCGCGACTCGGAGCGATGCCGGGGAGCATCGATCCAGCGATCCGGTCTGGGATCTTTCGGTCTCCTGATCCCGAAGGGCGCGGTGAGCGACGGCATCGAGGGCTGGCCGCGGGTTTGTTGAAGAGGTTGTCGAGGGAGAAGGCGCGAGCCTGGGGAGCCATCCCTTCGTCGGGGTGGTTCGTCCAGCAGGGGCCGGCTCCCCCCGGCGTTCCGCGGCGACTCCTCGGCCTTGCGCCCCGCGGTTGGGTATTCCGGATTCGTGGCCGAGGCGGGTGTTCCTCCCGAAACGCTTCGATGACTGCGGCACCCAGGTGTGCAATCAGGGGTCGCTGTTCCGGTGGATCGGGGTTGCGACATTTCAATACACAGCTATAATCAATTTCGATGCGACGCGCCCCGAAACAGCTGAGCTTTCGCGATCACCGGATGCGCTCCGGGCGAGGTGGGCCTCGGCCCGGCGCGGGGCGGCCGCCCGCCTCGGCGAATCCTCCCATCCACCATGTCCGCCGCCCGCCGGTGCCGATGAGCTGCCCCTCGCACGTCACGCTGCGCCTGCGCAGCGGGACGCCGGGCCTTCGCAACCGCCGCTTCCTGCGCGAGCTGCGGCCGAGCCTGCGCCGGGGCTGCGAGCGGCGCGGCTTTCGCGTCGTGCACTACTCGGTGCAGCGCAATCACCTGCACCTGATCGTCGAGAGCGCCGGCAAGGAGGCGCTCGGGCGCGGGATGAAGGCGATCTCGGCCCGGGTGGCCCGCGCGGCCCAGCGCGCGTTCCGGCTCTCGGGACCGGTCCTCCACGGCCGCTACCACTTGCGGATCCTGCGCACGCCGCGCGAGGTGCGAAGGGCTCTGGCCTACGTGCTGCTCAATGCCCGCAAGCACTGGCGGGAGCGCCACGGCGCCCCGCCGCCCGAGCGGCTCGATGCGGCCTCCTCGGGCCGCTGGTTCGACGGCTGGCGGCGCGACCCCGGCTCGCGCGAGGCGCCACCCGATGCGCTGGAGGAACCCGAGGTCGCGGGGCCTCGGACCTGGCTGCTCTCGGTCGGCTGGCGGCGGCACGGGCTGGTCGACCCGGCGGAGGTTCCGGGAGGCTGAGGAAACCCAGGGAGAGCTCTCGCGACCGGCCTCGACGAGCCCGGCGCAACTAGCTGGCCTGGCCGGCTCGAAGTTCTTCCTGCAACCGCTTTCGGCGGTTTTCTACGTGAGCCCGACTGGTCGATTCCGGCGTTCGATCGCGCCCGAGAGTCTCGGGTCGGGGCTATGACGCGCGGGCGAGTGTGAGGCGCGGGCGGGTCGCCGCGCGCAGCAGCTCGCGGAAGGCTTCGCCTACCGCCGCGCTGAAGAGGTGCAGGTCCGGGACGAGGTCGAAGTCCGCGTTGAAGCCCCAGCAGAGCCGGTCGGCGTAGCGGAGCACGGACACGGAGAGCGCGCTGGTCTTGCGCAGCGAGAGCTTGCCGTAGGCCTCGACGAGCTCTGCTCCGCGCAGGTAGAGCGGCACCGCGGAACCCGGAACGCTGGCGAAGGAGAGATTCACCGGCGCGCGCGTCAGCGCGCGAGCGCCGCGCGCGAGCAGGCGCGTGCTCGTGAAGCCGGTCGCCTCCGAGGGGGCCGCGACCGCTCCGGTCGCAGCGAAGCCTGCCGCCACGCTGCGTTGGCGCACGAGATCGAGGCGGCGCAGTGGATCGCGTTCCCAGACGGGCAGCTCGATCACACGCTCGGAGAAACCCGTCCGCCCGTTCCCGATCAGGCCTTCGACCGGTAGCGCGACCCGGAAATCCAGCGTCGCCGGGTTCACGAAGTGCGCGCCCAGGTAGGTGGCAGCTGCGCCCGAGAGCACCGTCAGGATCACGTCGTCGAGCGAGCCGCCGCGTGCCCGGCGCACGGCCTCGGCGTCGGCGAGCGGAAGCGACAGGAAGTCGAAGCGGCGGTGCGGGCCCACCGGCCCGTTCAGCGGCGTCTCCGGCAGCCGGCGCACGCTGAAGCCCAGCAGGGCCGCGAAGGACTCGGCCTGGGCCTGGAGGATCTCGCGCCGGCGCTCCGGCTCCGGAATGCGCAGCCGGCGAAGCGCCTTCCGGGCGAGGGCTGCCTGTCGCACCACCTCGTCGCGCACGAGCTCGAGCGCCGACGGCATCGGTCGCGGACGGAAGGGCGCCGGCGGTCCGTAGACCTCGTTGGCGTCTGCCGAGAGCACGGCCTCGACGAGATCGGGCTCGTTGCCTTCCGCGAGTGCGAAGTGGGTCTTCAGCATCAGCGCAAAGCGCCCGCCCTCGAGCCCCTCGACGACCCAGGCTTCCCAGAGCGGGCGCGAGCGATCGAGGCGCTGCCCGTGCACGCGGGCCGCGAGCTTGCGCAGCTGCTCGCTGGTACCGGGACGCACCAGGCTCGTGTGGCGCAGGTGGTAGTCGAGATTGAACTCGCGATCGTCGACCCAGACCGGATGGTTCTCGAAGGGGATCCAGCGCAGCTTGCTCCGATACAGCGGAAGGCGCTCGAGACGGGCTTCGATCGCCTCGCGGATCGCCGCGAAGTCGATGCCTCCGTTCGGCTGCGCGAGGGGTCCCGGCTCGAAAATCAGCGTCGAGCCGGCGTGGTGAAAACTTCGCGAGCTCTCCCGCTCGAGGATGCTGCTGCTCTCGTGGCTCAGGCGCTTGTAGGCGGTGCGGGCCATGGGGCTAGGCGGCCGGTCCTGAAGTCAGCCGCCGCGCAGCGAGCCGCAGGCGAGCGGAGTTCATCATGCCTGGCTACTCCTCGACCAAGGCGCTGCGCGCCTCGCCGGTGAGCACGGTCTTCAGGATCTTGCCTGCGGCATTGCGCGGCAGCGGCTCGGCCCGTAGCTCCCAGTGCGTGGGGACCTTGTAGGCGGCGAGCTTCTCGGCGACGAAGCGCGCGAG
>CAYPSI010000186.1:0-1896 GCA_964413375.1 uncultured Spirochaetales bacterium
GGGGTTCGGGTTGGCGGGAATGCTGGCGGGGCTCGCGCTCGCCTGTGGGGGCGAGAAAGAGGCCGCCCCGAGCGCGGCGACTCCCGCCTCGCCGGCCGCGAGCGCCGCAGCGCCGTCGGCGACTTCCGATCCGACCGATCCGGCGCGCCTCGAAGCGCTCTACGAATGGGATCCCACCGCAGGGCAGGCGCGAGACGTCGCGACCGACGCGCGCGAGTGCATGTCGCAGGTCACCGCAACGGGCCTCCCGGGTGTTGCGGAGCACATCCAGTGCATGCGCAACCTGGGCTGGCAGACCGTCCGGCCGCAAGGCTGAGACGAGCGCACGCCGGCCCCCGCCGGATCGCGACCGTGGAAGCGCCACGGCGGCGCGCTCGCAGCCGCTCTCGTCCTCGTGTGTGCGCTCGCCTCGGTGTTCGGCCTCTACGTCGGGAGCGATCTCGAGCGCATGGCGCCGGCCGTGCGCCGGCCCGACACGCCGGACGCGGGCCACCCCGGCGGACCGCTCGGCGCGATCGACCAGCGCTTCGTCGCGTGGCTGGCTGCCCGCAACGCGTGGACGCTGCTCCAGCATCCCCACGCGCTCTTCGAGGCCGAGCCCTGCTACCCGGAGCGCCATGCCCTCGCGTTGGGCGAGCCGGGCATCGCGCTCGGCGTCGTGGCCATCCCGGCCTGGATCGCAACCCGCGATCCCGTTGCCAGCTACGACCTCGCCCTCGCGACCCTCGCGCTGGTCGCGAGCCTGGCCCTGTTCGCGCTCGTTCGCGACTGGACCGGCCTCTCGGCGGCAGGAATCGTTGGCGCGCTGCTCTTCGCCTTCCACCCGGTTCGCCTCGACGAGATCGTGCACCCCTACGCATGGGACAACGCCTGGGCCGCGCTGGCGCTCTTCTTCGGCGTGCGCCTGTGCGAGCATCGCCGCTGGCGCGACGCGATCGGCCTCTCGATCGCCGGGGCGCTCCAGCTGGGAAGCAGCCTCTACGCAACGCTCGGGGTCTTCTTCCTGGGGCTTCCGCTCCTCGGCTGGCTGCTCGGCTCGCAACGGCTTCGCGAACAGCGACCGCTCCAGTGGGTTGCGGTCTGCGTCTTCGTCGGCGCGGCGGCCGCCGCCTGCTACGGCCCCTTCCTCGCGCGGCAAGCCGAGGGCGCCCTCACTCCGCGGAGCCATCAGTTCTTCCTCGCCTGGTCCTCGCTCGCACCGGATGGGGCCTACTGGCCGGGATTCGTGCTGCTGCTCCTCGCGGCGGCGGGCGTAGCCCTCGGCGGGAGCCGTTTCCCGCGCGGCCGCTGGCGCGACCCGCGCTGGGCGCTGCTGCTCGGTGCGCTGCTGGCGCTCTTCGCGGCCACCGGGGGCGCGAGCATCGCTCTCTCCGGCTCCGCGCCGGACGATCCCCCCACGACGCTGGTCCCGAATCTCTACGCCTGGCTCGCGCAGATCGTGCCGGGCCTCGACCTGATCCGCGGGGTTTCGCGCCTGTACTCCGGCGTGCTGCTCGCGCTCTGCATCCTCGCGGGCCTCGGTGCCGCCGCGCTCGTGCATAGGGCCGCCGAGCGCTGGCGCAACGCCGTCGCGGCCGCACTCGTCCTCGCCGCCGGCATCGACACCCTTCGACCCACCGCCCTCGGGCTCCCGAAGCGGGTCGCCTTCGAGATGACGGAGATCGCCCCGGCGCGCGAGCAGATCGAGTTCTTCCAGGCGCTCGCGGAGCGCGGCAATACCGGTCCAATCGCCGAGGTCCCGCTCGACCGCAAGACCCAGCTGCGCAACAACACGGCGATCCTGCTCTCCGCCTACCACCACCGCCGCACCTCGGCCTGCCGGAACTCCTTCCTTCCGGCGCGCCTCGGCGAGCTCGAGGCGACCCTGGCGCTCCTGCCGGCCCCCGCTGCGGTGCG
>CAYPSI010000187.1:0-8132 GCA_964413375.1 uncultured Spirochaetales bacterium
GATGCGGACGCCCCAGAAGCGCAGCTCGCAGCCGAGCTTTGCGAGCACATCACGCACGTGGTCGCGGTCGCCCACGGAGACACCCGCGGAGCTCACGATCACGTCCGCGCGCAGCCCGCCGCGAAAGCGGGCCTCGAGCTCTGCGGGAGTGTCGCCTGCGATGCCGAGATAGACCGGCTCGGCTCCCTCCTCGCGACACTGCGCCGCGAGCGTATACGAGTTCGAGGAGACGATGCGCCCGCCCGCGACGTCTCCGTCGGGCTCGACGAGCTCGTCGCCGCTCGAGAGGATCGCGACACGCGGCCGCTGATGAACGGCGACGACGGAGCGCCCGAGCGATGCGAGCAGGCCCGCGTGGGCCGGTCCGAGCACGCAGCCCGGCCCGAGAACCCGCGCGCCGATTTCGACGTCCTCACCGGCGTCGCGGATGCTCTCGCGGGGCTCGGGGCAGAGCGCCACGCGGACGCGATCTCCACTGCGCAACGCGTCCTCCTGTCGGACGACGGCGTCGGCGCCTGTGGGAAGCGGGGCCCCCGTCAGGATCCGCGCGGCCTCCCCCGTGCCGAGCGGCGCCGGTGCCGAGCCACCCGCCGGGACGTCGAAGGCCACGCGCAGCTCGACCGGCCGCTCGGGGCTCGCCGAGGCCAGATCGGCGCGCCGCACCGCGTAGCCATCCATCGCCGAGTTGTCGGCGGGCGGGAGGCGGCGGCCCGAGACGATCTCCTCGGCCAGCACGCGCCCCAACGCCGCTCGCACGTCGACCCGCTCGACCGGAAGGAGAGGGGTCTCCGCGAGAACGAGGGCCAGCGCTTCCGAGGCCGACAGGTCGGTCCGCACGTGGCCACCTTACCCGCCCCAACTCCGCGGCGGTAGTCGGGAAAGCGATGCTCGACGCCCGGGGCGCCCGCCGCTAACCTGCCCAACAATTGGGCACCGAGCGAGAACGCCGGCTGCCCTCATCGAGATCCCGGTGACCCAACTCCACGACCGCGCGGCCGCCATTCACCCCATCGCGCTCCGCGGGCTCACGCTCGCGAACAACCTCGTGATGGCGCCGCTCGCCGGCGTCTCGAACCTGCCCTTCCGCCTGATTGCACGCGAGGCCGGCGCATCCCTGGCCTTCACCGAGACGGTGAGCGGGAAGGGACTGGTCAACGGCGGCCGCAAGACCTGGGGTCTGCTCGAGACCTCGCCGCGCGAAGCGCCGGTGGCCTTCCAGCTCTTCGGTGCCGAGCCCGAGATCCTCGGCGAAGCCTGCCGGAGACTCGCCGACACGGGCGCGGTGTGGATCGATCTCAACTGCGGCTGCCCGGTGAAGAAGTTCATCCAGAACGGGGCCGGGTCGGCGCTGCTCTGCGACCTGCCGCGCGCAGGCGCGGTGATCCGCGCGATGCGTCGAGCCTTCCCCGGGATCCTGTCGGTCAAGATGCGGGCCGGCTGGGACGCGAGTTCGTTGAATGCGCCCGAGCTCGCGAAGATCGCCGTCGGCGAGGGTGCGGAGCTCTTGTCGGTGCACGGCCGCACCCGCGCGCAGCAGTACACCGGCCACTCGGACCGCGGCCTGATCCGGCGCGTCGTCGCGTCGGTTCCCGGCACGCCCGTTCTCGCGAACGGCGACGTCGTGCGAGCGGAGGACGCCTTTGCGCTGCTGCGCGAGACCGGCGCGGCCGGTGTCATGATCGGGCGCGGCGCGATCGGAAACCCGTGGATCTTCGCCCAGATCCTGGATCTCGCGCGCGGTGCCGCGCTGCGCCTCCCCTCCGCCGACGAGCGCCTCGCGACCGTCCTGCGCCACGTCTCGTTGATGGAGCGCTGCTTCCCGGACCGTCGTGCGCTCGGCGCAAACCTGAAGAAGTACCTGTCGGCGTACTCGAAGGGGCTTCCCGGGAGCGCCGCCTTCCGCCAGGCCGCCCTCGAGTCCGATGATGCCGACCTCATCCTCGCGCTGACGCAGGAGTTCTTCGCCGGCGGGGCACGGGCGGCCTGAGCGCGATGGCGCGCGATCTCAGCGGAGTCCTCGACGCCGTCGTCGCGGGTGTCGTCGTCCTCGACGCCGAGGGAAGCGTGGAGCTGATCAACACCGTCGCGTGTCGATTCCTCGAGACCTCCGAGGAATCCGGCCGGGGGCTCCCGGTGGAGCGACTGCTAGGCGCCGGGCACGCAGTCGCGCGCCTCGCGCGCAGCGTGCTCGCGAGCGGCGGGTCCGCCGTCGAGAATGCCTGCCGCATCGAGCGCCGACTCGAGCCGAACCTGACCATCGACGTCGCCGTCTCTCCGCTCTTCGACGCCACGGGCCACGTGGATGGCGTCGCCGTCGTGCTGCGCGACAGCACGATCCGCCAGAGCCTCCAGGGACTGGTCGCGGAGCGGGAGACCCAGGAGGCCTTCGGGCGTATCGCGGCCGGCGTGGCCCATGAGGTCAAGAACCCGCTCGGCGGGATCCGCGGCGCCGCGGAGATCCTGGCCTCGCGGGCGAGCGACGCGAAGACCCTCGACGCGGCCGAACTGATCGTGCGCGAGGTCGACCGCATCGCGGCACTCGTAGACGACCTGATGGTCTTCACGCACGGCGAGCTGCGCACCGCAGCCGTGAACGTCCATCGCGTGATCGACGACGTGCTGGCGCTCGTGGCCCACGACCCGCTCGCGAGCCACACCCGGATCCAGCGCGAGTTCGACCCTTCGATCCCCGAGATCGAGGCCGACGCCGACCGACTCTCCCAGGTCTTCCTGAACCTGGTGCGCAACGCGCTCCAGGCAATGCCGGGCGGCGGATCGCTCACCATCGCGACCCGCATGACACTCGAGCACCGGCTGCGTGGACCGACGGGCGAGCAGACCCCGACGATCGCGGTCGAGGTGCGCGACAGCGGCCCGGGCATCGCCGAGGACGTGCTCGCGAAACTTGGCACACCCTTCTTCACGACGCGGCCCAAGGGCACAGGTCTCGGGCTGGCCGTCTCGAGACACTGGGTCGCGCGCCACGGCGGCTCGCTCCAGTTCGAGAGCGCGCCCGGCGCGGGAACGCGAGTGCGTGTCGTGCTGCCGCTGCGGGCGATCCGATGAGCGCCGACGCTGCGAAGCGCGATCCGGCTGCCGCGCACGTGCTCGTCGCCGACGACGAGCCGTCGATCCGCTTCGTTCTGCGCGAGACCCTCGAGTCGGTCGGCTGCAGCGTCGTCGCGGCCGTGGACGGCGACGAGGCCCTCGAGGCGCTGCTCTCGGGGAGCTTCGACCTGGCCTTCCTCGACATCCGCATGCCGGGCCCCAGCGGGCTCGAGCTTCTCGATCGCCTGCGAACGGCGGGGAACGACACGGCGGTCGTGATCATGACCGCGCAGAACACCTTCGAGAACGCCGTCGAGGCGATGAAACGCGGCGCCCTCGACTACCTGGTCAAGCCCTTCGCAATGGCGGAGGTGCAGGCGCTGGTGACCAAGACGCTGCGCGTGCGCGCACTCCAGAAGGAGGTAGGCGCGCTGCGACGCGCGATGGGCGCGCGGATCGTGGCCGGCGACCGCCTCGTCGGCAAGAGCCCCGCGCTGCTCGAGGTCTTCAAGACCCTCGGCCGGGTGGCCCCGCGGCCCGTAGCCGTACTGATCACGGGCGAGAGCGGGACCGGCAAGGAACTCGTGGCCCGCGCCATCCACGCGGCGAGCCCGCGGGCCGGCGCACCCTTCGTCGCGGTCAACACCGCGGCCATTCCTCGAGAACTCCTCGAGAGCGAGCTCTTCGGCCACGAGCGCGGGGCCTTCACGGGAGCCGTCGCCCCCCGGATGGGACGCTTCCGCGAGGCCTCGGGCGGCACGCTCTTCCTCGACGAGATCGGCGACATGCCGGGCGAGCTCCAGGCGAAGCTCCTGCGCGTGCTCCAGAGCGACGAGGTGACGCCCGTCGGTGGGCGGCTTCCGGAGCGCGTGGACGTGCGCATCATCGCGGCCACGCACCGCGATCTCGATGCGGCGGTCGCGCGCGGCGAGTTTCGCGAAGACCTGCTCTACCGCCTGCGCGTGGTCCCGATCCACATCCCGCCGCTGCGGGCCCGCGCCACGGACGTACGCGCTCTGGCCACGCACTTCGTGGAGCGCTACGCGCCGGAGCTGGGCGGCTCCCCGCGCTTCCTCTCCGAGGAGGCGCTCGTCTGCCTCGAGCGCCACGCCTGGCCGGGGAACGTCCGAGAGCTCGAGAACTCGATCAAGCGCGCGCTCGTCCTCGCAACGGGCGAGGTCCTGACGCCCGAGGACTTCGCCTTCCTCGAGGCGAAGCCTCCCGGCCCGGCACCGGCTCGGCTCGAAGACCTCGTCGCCGACGAGACCGACGCCGCCCTCGATGCGGGCGAGGCGGAGCTCCACCGCCGTCTCGTCGAGCGCGTGGAGCGTCCGCTGCTCGAGCGCGCGCTCGCACGCACGGGGGGAAACCAGATCCGTGCCGCGGCGCTGCTCGGCATCAACCGCAACACGCTGCGCAAGAAGATCGTCGAGCTCCGCATCGAGATTCCGAGCCGCGAGTGAGCGAAGCGCCGCGACGCGTGGCGGCGGAGCGCCTCTTCGGACTGCACGTACTGGCAGACGACGATCCGCGCTGGAGCGGCGATCCCATCGCACAGGCGCGCGCGGCCTGCGCCGGTGGCGCCTCGGTGGTACAGCTGCGGGTGAAGTTCGCCCCCGATCGCGAGACACTCGGCTGGGCCGAGGCGCTGCGCGAACTCACGCGGCGAGCAGGCATACTCTTCGTCGTGAACGACCGCTTCGATCTCGCACTCGCCGCGCAGGCCGACGGCGTCCACCTCGGCCAGGGGGACCTCCCTCCGGAACGGATCCCTCCTCGGCTGCGGGAACGCCTCTTCGTCGGGCGCTCGACCCACACGCTGGAGCAGGCCCGCGTGGCGCGCGCGGAGCCCGTCGACTACGTCGCCTTCGGACCCGTCTTCGGCACGACGTCGAAGGATTCGCCGCACGCGGCGCGAGGCCTCGTGCTGCTGCGCGAGGCCGCGGCGGCCGTGGCACCCCTCCCGCTCGTCGCGATCGGCGGGGTCCAGGTCGGAAACGCCGCCCGCGCGATCGCCGCGGGAGCCGCGGCCGTGGCGGTGATCTCGGCGGTGGCCGGCGCGCTGGATCCGGAGGCGGCGACCCGCGCACTGGTGCGGGCGGTCGCAGGGGCCCACCGCTCGTGAGCGATCCCGGCGCACGGCTCGTCTCGGCCCTCGGCTTCGTCGCGATGATCGCGATCGCCTGGAGCTTCTCGCAGGACCGCCGCCGCTTCCCCTGGCGCACGGTGTGGTGGGGCACGGCGCTCCAGCTCATGCTCGGGGTCGTGCTGCTGCGGACCCGGATCGGAGCGGGCTTCTTCCGCGTCACGAACGGC
The DNA here is from genome assembly GCA_964413375.1 of uncultured Spirochaetales bacterium. Taxonomy (GTDB): domain Bacteria; phylum Myxococcota_A; class UBA9160; order UBA9160; family SMWR01; genus CAZUYC01. The sequence goes on from CAYPSI010000187.1 coordinate 5,365, forward strand.
GTGGTCGAGCTCTTCATCCGCTACGTCGATGCGGGGGTCCGCTTCGTGTTCGGCGCGCTCGTCGACACCGGCTTCTCGATCGTGGTGAACGTGCTCCCGATCATCGTCTTCATGGGGAGCTTCTTCGCGGTGCTCTACCACCTCGGCGTGCTCCAGCGCGTGGTCGGTCTGCTGGCGAGAGCCCTCTCGCGCAGCATGGGCACCTCGGGCGCCGAGAGCCTCGCGGCGGTGGCGGACATCTTCGTCGGCATGACCGAGGCGGCGCTGGTCGTCCGGCCCTACCTCGAACGCATGACGCGCTCGGAGCTATTCGCGATGATGACCGTCGGCATGGCGACGGTCGCGGGCTCCGTGATGCTCGCCTACATCGGCATGCTCGGATCCGGCTTTGCGGGCCACCTCGCCACCGCGAGCCTGCTCTCCGCGCCCGCGGGCCTGCTCCTCGCCAAGGTCATGGTTCCCGAGACGGGCACGCCGGAGACCGCGTCCCTATCCGACACCCCCGCCCTGATCTCCTCCGTGAACGTGATCGACGCGGCCGCGCAGGGCGCGATCGCGGGCCTGCGCCTCGCTGCCTACGTAGGCGCCCTACTCGTCGCCTTCGTCGCGATGATTGCGATGCTGAACGACCTGTTTGCGTTTGCGGGTGCGCTGGTCGGGATCCCCGAGCTGACGCTCCAGCGCGTGCTCGGATGGGTCCTCGCGCCGCTCGCGTGGCTGATGGGCGTGCCATGGGAAGATGCGGCCCGCGTAGGCTCCCTGCTCGGCATCAAGACCGTGCTGAACGAGTTCCTCGCCTACCAGGAGCTCGCCGCGCTGATCCAGGCGGGCACGCTCGCGCCGCGGTCCGCGGTGATCGCCTCCTACGCGCTGTGCGGCTTCGCGAACTTCGGTTCGCTCGCGATCCTGCTCGGTAGCATCGGCGGCCTCGCGCCCACGCGCCGCCCCGACGTCGCACGCCTCGGGCTTCTCTCGATTCTCTCGGGCAGCCTCGCGAACTTCATGACCGCCTGCGTCGCGGGGATGCTGCTGTAGCGGCGCGTTCGCCAGCAACGCGGGCGGCCAACTCCTCATCGGAGCAGAAGTCGCTGACGGAAGAGAGGGGCGCGGAGCGGAGATTCCCCCGCTCGGACAAGAAGTTGCTGAGGGAAGAAGGGGCCGAGGAACGAGGCGCGAGAGCGGGGATCCCGGCCCCGGAGCGTCGAGGTCGGTGCTCCGCTCCTACCGGCCGGACCCCGGTACTTCTGCGGCGTCGACGAGCCCGTGGCAGCGCCAGCCAATCGCGAGGAGCCAGGTCTGCGGCTGCGCGACCGCGCGCTGCTCTGGCGGCTCTCGCGATGCAGGGGCGCAGACCCAGCCGTCGAACCAGCAGCCGGACGATGCCTCGTCGAGCCGAACCGGCGGCGGCGCGCGGTGGCGCTCGCGCCAGTGCTTCCGGGCATTCAGCAGCACATAGGCCAGCGCGTTCCGCACCTCGCGGGGCGTCCTCAACACCCGCAGGTGGTAGCGGTCGGCGAGCACCGGCCCGCGGCGACCGAAGGTCCGGTGGACGGCCCCGGCAAGCCGGGCGCCGATCGACTTCATCCCGCAGGCAAGGTCGCGCGCACTTGCGGCCTCGACCAGAAGATGAGCGTGGTCCCGCAGGAGCGCGAAGTGCACGACTCGGAACCGGTCACGTTCGCAGACCTCGCGCAGGCTTCGCTTCCACTCGCGTACGAGCCCAGCCTTGCGCAGCGAGGGCATCCCGCGTCGGATTCGAAGCGTCACGTGGCAGGGGAAGCGCGCCGCGAGCGGTGCGCGGCGGCGATGGGGATCGCGAGCCCTCGGCCCGCGAGGGCGACCGGCGCCACTGCGGCGACCACCCCAGCTCGTCCGGCTCCGAAGCTCCAGGTCGAGCTGCCGCGGTCGCCGCTTCGCCATGAAGGCATCGTGACATCACCGTGTGTCGGATGTGGACACACCCGAACGACTTGAATATCGCGCTGTTCGGCCCGTGCGGGGGACAGGCGCGTCCGTTCGGGCAAGCTCACGCTCTTCCTGATCGCAATCTCTTGGGAAAGCGTCCACCCGACCCGCGCCCAAGCTCCACGATGGGCGGCTCATGGGGATCGTGCTGAGAGACGGTGAAGCGCGGCTGCTGCTTTCTGACGTCTCAGGAGGCAATCATGCGCTCGTGCTCAGCGCGGTTGAAAGGCTGCGTGCGGCAGATTTTCGGGAAGGCAACATCATTCTCGACGTGGTGGTGCGCGCTGTCGAGAACGGAGATGGTGAGTCGCTGAGGGAATTGTTTGATCTCGGCACCACGGAGCGCGACGCAGAACTTCTGGCGAATCTCATCAATCGGAGCAAGAGCACGAAGCTGCTCGTGGAGGTGAACCCCTCATACGGCTGCTCGGTTCTTGCGTTGTGCGGCCAGGTGGAGGTGCAGGTGGAGGAGTAGTCCCAAGGGATTCTAGACCTCCGTGGAGTCGAGACAGCAGGTGAGAAGTTCGGGCCGATCCTAAAGGGCACCACCGACGCGGCTGAGCGACGCCATCAACAGGCCCTGCAATCACATGAGAAGCTCCCGAGTCCGGAGCGCACGGAATCGAAGATCAGCATCGTCAAGCCAGACCGTCCCTCGGCGCCCGTTCAGTGCAGCCGCTGCGGGCGGGTGCGAAGCTTGTGCAGGCGCTCGCGGATCGCGGGGGCCGATTCGTCTTCGGGGGCGAGCTGGAGGAAGCGCTCGAGGTCGTGCGCTGCGGCGGCGAAGCATTCGAGGCGCTCGT
>CAYPSI010000188.1:0-3228 GCA_964413375.1 uncultured Spirochaetales bacterium
AGGCCTCGCGGGTCGCGCGCCGCAGCCGCTCCCGGGTCGTCGGGCGCCCCCCGAAGCTCGTCTCGAGATGCAGATCGGCGAGGTGCAGGAAGCGGAAGGCGGCCACGCGACCATTCTACTGACCCCGTCGGGGCACCGCCCGAGAGCGCCCGGGGACCCCGTCAGCAGTGCGTCGCGCCAGTGATCCGTCCAGTCAGTAAACGATTGAGTCAGTAATCGGTCCAGTCAGTAATCGGTCCAGTCGCGCGCGCTTGCGTAGGCGGACCAGATGCACAGCGCGTGGGCGAGGAAGCCGGGCAGCAGGATCGCCCAGTAGGCGAGTCCGGTGACGACGAACCACAGAGCCCCCGCGAGGAGCCGGCCCGCATAGACCTGGCCCAGACCGGGAACCAGCACCGACAGCACCGCTGCGATGCCCGGGCTCGGGGGTCGGTAGCGATCGATGGCATCTTGTTCGGACATGGACGAGCTCCTCATGCCGCATCCGGATGAGCAAGGAGCGTGCCGCCCATATATCGCGCGTAGGGCTGCCACGAGGCGCCTGGGCCGGGTGCTGGCGTCCTCGCGTGCAGCGAAGCCGCTGCACCGCAGCAATCCGGCTGCGCTCCCCCGCCAACGCAAGGCGGCGCTGGCAAGCGAAGCGCGCAGCGAGGCGAAGCCGAGCGAAGTTACTAAGGCGTTGCGGGCGCGGCGCGCCCGCGCAGCTTGCGCTTGATCGCGCGCTTCAGGCGCAGACCCTCCGGGGCGAGCTTCATGTCGGCGACGGACAGCAGATAGGAGTCGAGTCCGCCGCCCTTCGTGACGGAGCGCAGAGCCCGGGTGGTGATGCGCAGTCCCACCGTCCGACCCAGCACGTCGCTGTGGAGCGACGCCTGTTGGAGATTCGGATCGAAGCGGCGGTTCGTCTTGCGGTTGGAGTGCGAGACGCTGTGCCCCGACTGGGTGCGGGTCCCGCTAAGCTGGCATTCGCGCGGCATCGCTCGCCTACTTCTTCTTTGCGCCGCCGAAGCGCCGGCGGTAGCGGTCGATCTTCCCATCCGCGTCGAGCTCGCGAAGCTTCCCGGTCCAGAAGGGATGGCTGAACGAGGAGATCTCGAGCTTTACGACGGGAATCTGCTCCCCATCGACCTCGCGCTTCTCGGCGGAGCTGAGCGTCGATCGGCTCACCCACTGGTCGCCCGTCGCCGTGTCGACGAAGAGCACCTTGTGGTAGTCGGGGTGGATGTCCTTCTTCACGGGAGCTACCAGCTCGCCTTGCGCACGCCCGGAAGCTGGCCGCGCAGTGCCAGCTCCCGCAGTGCAATCCGCGAGATCCCGAATTTTCGATAGTTCGATCGCGGTCTGCCCGTGATCCCGCAGCGGCGCTTGAGACGCGTCGGGCAGGAGTTGCGGGGAAGCTTCGCGAACTGCTCCTGCACCTGGAGCTTCTCGTCCACCGAGACGTTCGGGTCCTTGAGCTTCTTGCGCAGCTCGGCCCGCTTCGCCGAATGCTTCTGGATCAGCGCCTTGCGCTTCTTCTCGCGCAAAATCTGGGACGTCTTGGCCATTGACCCTCCGGTGGAACGGGGCGCATGAGGCTATCTGGCCCGTCCCCGAGACGCAAGTCCCCGCCGTGGCAGCTGAAAGCTTCACTCCGCTCGCCTCTGGCTCGCTGCGCGCCCGCTTTGCGGGCTTGCCTCAGTCGCGGCTCCGGAAGTGCGGCAGCACGTGCCGGCCGAGGTTGCGGATGGTCTCGAGCGCCGCCGCCTGCGGGACGGTGCCCATCTGGATCAGGAACATGATCTCGTCAGCCCCCGCCAGCGCCAGTCGCTCGCAATAGCCGATCGCGTCCTTCACCGTGCCGTAGGCGTGGTTCGGGTTGAAGAGCCCCGTCGCCTCGGTGCCGACCGAGATCTTCTCCTCGTGCAGGTAGGCGACGAGCTCCTCGCCCTGCTGGCGCAGCGCGTCGACGTCGTCCATGTCGGCGATCTCGGCGCGCGGGGGCGGTGCGCCGGGTCCCGGGTTGTACCAGTGGCGGATCGCCTCGGTGAAGAAGCGCTGGCCGCGGTGGCCGATCGCACGCGCCTTCGCGCCGTCCTCGAGCACGATCGCCGGGCACAGCGCCGAGAGGTGCTCCACCGGGAAGGCCCCCATCTGCGACTGCGGCGTACGCCGCTTCACGGCAGCGCGATAGACGCTGTTCTTCTGCTCGATGTCCTCCGGCCCGGCGAAGCCGAGCACGAGCGCGCCGAGCCCCCATTCTCCGGCCTGGTTGAGCGTGGCCTCGCGCGTGCAGGCCAGGTACATCGGAGGATGGGGATCCTGGTAGGGCTTCGGAAGGATCGGTCGGCGCGGGATCTCCATCCCCTCGCTGCGGTGCTCGAAGAACTCCGACTGCCACATCCGCGGGATCATGCGGCCCGACTCCTCGAGCTGGGCGGGGATCTCCTCCATCTCCGTCTGGAACGCGCCCGACTCCTGGTGCGTGCCGCCCTTGCCGATCCCGAAGTCGACGCGGCCCTTCGAGAGGATGTCGAGCATCGCGACGCGCTCGGCAACCTTCACTGGGTGGTTCATCCGGAAGGGAAGGCACACTACGCCGTGTCCGATCCGGATGCGCGAGGTCTTGCCCGCGACGAAGGCAAGGAAGGTCTCGGGGGCGCTCATGTGGGCGTACCACTGGAGGCAGTGGTGCTCGACGGCCCAGACACGGTCGAAGCCCTGCTCTTCGGCCAGCACCGCCTGCTCGACGCAGTCGTGCATGATCTGGAACTCCGACTTGCGCGACGCGTCGGCGATCTGCGCCTCGAAGATCATCGAAAACTTCACGGGCTCCTCCTGTCCTGTCCATCGTCGGCTCCGGGTTCCGTCCGGCTCGACCCACGGCGCTCGCATCGTCGCCGATCCAGGCCCCCGTCGGCAACCCACCGAAAGTGGCCTCGACCCGCCACTGGCTTATGCTTGGCGCCCGCCATGGCCCACTTCCGCTCGATCGACCCCACGACGCTGCCCAAGCACTTCGACGCCTCCGAGGCCGAGCGCCGCTGGGCCGCCGAGTGGGAGCGCCGCGGCATCTACCGCTGGGACCCCGCGCGCCCACGCGAGGAAACCTTCGTGGTCGACACGCCGCCGCCCACCGTATCGGGATCGCTCCACATCGGACACGTCTTCTCCTACACCCATACGGACGTGATGGTGCGCCAGGCCCGCATGCGCGGGATGAACGTCTTCTACCCGATGGGCTGGGAC
>CAYPSI010000189.1:0-3395 GCA_964413375.1 uncultured Spirochaetales bacterium
GGCGCCGAAACCGGAGCCGACCCAGGGGCTCGAGCGGGCGAGGTGCCCTGTGTCGCGCCAGACCGCGAGCCGGTAGGAGCCGGACTGGTCGCTCGTCACGCCCGCGAGGGTGAGGACGCGGTCGCGGGCCTCGGCTGGGAGCACGTAGACGAGCGCCATCAGGAGCAGCGCCGCGCCGCCCGCGAGCCCGATGAGGCCGCGAGGAGCCAGGCGCGAGTCGCGCCGTGACCAGAGGCGCAGGACAGCGAACGCCACGAGGCCGGCCGTGAGGCTCACGACACCGCCGCGCGAGAGGCAGACGGGCACCGCGAGGATCAGGACTGCCGCGGAGCCCCACGCGACGACGACGAAGCGCGCGCGCGAGCTCTCGATCCAGCTCAGGAAGCCGGGGCCCCGGCGCGCCGCGCTCGCGAGGCCGGTGGCGAGACCGACCGCGAGCAGCGCGGCGAGCACGACGTAGCCGGCGAAGTGGTTCTTGTTCACGAACGGCCCGAAGGGCGCCGTGGTGGGGACGCTCCAGATGCCGTACAGCTTGTTCGTGAACACGAGCCGCGCGACGAGGCCGTAGAGCGCGACCGCGACGCCTCCGGCGACGATCGCGATCGAGGCGCGCAGCAGCGAGCGCCGCTCCCGAAGCGCCTTGGCCGCCACGAGCGCGAGCGCCAGGAGGGCGGTGGCGAAGGCCAGCGAGCGACGCGTGGCCTCGGGGTTGAGCGAGATCGGCCGCGGCCCGTGGCCCAGGACCGCGGCGGCCGCGGGAACCTCCGGGTGCCAGACGGCCGCCGAGCCTGGGGCGATCAGGCGCTGCAGCGGCTCCGGCAGCGGCGTGAGCTGAAATGCCGCAAGCAGCCAGAGCCCCGCGATCGGCCAGAGAGCGATCGGCGCGGGCTCGGCCGTCCCGCGCCGGATGTCCCACGCCAGGGCGCCGAGAGCCGCCGCGAGCGACACGATCGCGATCGACTGCGTCGCGCGCGGATCCACGCTGCCGAACGCCCAGGGCGACAGCACGACGAGCGCTACGAGGACCGCGAGGGCTCCTCGTGAGCCGGCAGGAGCGGGTGTGTCCGCGTCGCCTGTCACGGGTTCTCCTAACGGGGTGCCGGCAGCAGGGCGAGCTCTTCTCCGAGGCGCCGCAAGTCGGCGAGGAACGTTTCGGGATCCGGAGCCTCGATCCAGCGGATGAGCTCCCAGTCTGCCCGCGACGCGCTCAGGAAAGCGCGCGCCAGGACGGGCGGGAAGAGGCCCGCAGCCTTGCTGCTCGCGTCGTCGAGCGCCTTCGAGAGGGGCAAGCCGAGTCGACGGCAGAATCCCCATACGTCCGCCAGGTCCTTGGGCTCGTCGCGATCCGCGAGCGCCGTCAGCTTGTTGGCGAGGATGTTCTCCGGGGAGTCGAGCCTCCCCAGTTGGGGATGCAGCGTCACAGTCCCGACGTGCGCCGGGACATCGTTGATCATCTCGACCTTCAGGAGCGTCTCGCCCGAAGTCACTTCGAGGCGGACGAATCGCGCCTCGCGCAGCAGCACGCGCGTGTGCCACTCCGATCGGGCCACAAGCCGGTCTACGAAGCGAGCCGCCCACAAGCCGAAAGAGGAATCGTCGTTGACGAAGAGGTCGAGGTCGTCCGAGAAGCGATGCTGGAGGTAGCCGCGGGACGCGGCCGTCCCGCCGCTCAGGTAGAAGGCGGTCTCGGTGGCCGATAGCACCCCGAGCACCTCGTCCTGGAGGGGGTACAGCCGTTCGAAGAAGTGGGTGCGGTCCAATGCGCTTACGCTTTCAGCAGGTCCGGCCGCTCGCGCGGGAGCCAATCGACGAGGAAGTCCAAACCCCGTCGTCGGGTTTCCGAGCGAATCCTGCCGCGCCACGTCGGCCAGCCCGCCACGAGGTCGCGCAGGCTCAGCAGTCGACGGATCTCGGGGTAGGGCGCGTAGTCGAGCAAGCGGACGGCCGCCCAGTTACGGTCCAGGCGGCCCACAGTCTTGCGGCCCGCGAGCAGCGCTTCGAAATCCTCCGCGTCGAGGTCGTAGTCCCAGACGTACGAGGTGCGTGCGATGGCCCTTCGAGGCTCGTCCATGGCAGTTCCGCAGGCTCAAGGATCGCACACGCGACGCTCGCCCTCCAGGGGTGATCTCGGCGCAGAAGGCCGCCGGCACGCGAGACATGGCCCGCAGGCGGCTCGGCGCTAGGAAATGAGCTCGTACTCGACCCCGAGCCGCTCGTACGTCGGCGCGGCCCGTCTGTCGCGGGTGAGCAGGCGGGCGCCAGCGTGGCGGGCCGTTGCCGCCACGAGGGCATCGTGGATGCTCCCACCGGCGATCCCTGCTTCCGCGGCGCGCGCCACGAGCCGCACGTGCGCCGCCGCAGGGAGCGTGAGTGGAGACTGGGAGAACCTCTCGGCCAGGAACGTCGCGACCAGGCCGGCGGGCGCGCGGTGCGGCGGCGGCAGCCGAGTGAGGACAGAGTACGTCTCGAGCAGCACGTGTGCCGGCACGCGCGGCCTTCGGGCGAGTGTCGCCAGCGCGCTGGCATGACCCTCGTGCCAAGAGGCGAAAGCGGCCACGACGACGCTCGTGTCTACGGCGATCACCTCCGGGTGCGCTCCAGAGTTTCGCGCACCAGATCGTCCGTGAGCGGCGGGATCTTCTCGCGGGACACGGCGACCACTCCTCCCGAGCGCCGGACCAGGCTCATCGCGCTCGGTGCGGGCTCGATCTCGATCCGGCCGTCGCGCTCACGCAGCTCGATCGGCCGCCCGCGCCGCAGCCCGAGCCGCTCGCGCAGCTCCTTCGGGATCACCAGGCGGCCGGCGGCGTCGAGCGAAGTCCTCATGGCACCAGTCTACCACTTGACGTGGCATTCACCGCCCAGCGCAATGCCACCGCCACCTGCATCCCGCCAACGAGAGCGAGCCGATCACGAACAAAGACGGCTCGCTATGGCTGGTGAGGAGTCGCGCCATCGACGTCTGCGGCCTCTCCCCGCATTCCAACCCGAGCATCGCTTGGCCGCGCGAGACAGCAGGAGTTATATTTTGAGAGTATAATGTGCCCTGGCAGGGCGCAAAGTGCGATCAAAAGATAAGACCACGAGCAAGACTCTGGGGTTTCGCGCGGCCCAGCTCGTGGCGATGCTCCACGAGCGGGGACGCCGCGTTTTCACGCTGGCCGACGTCACCGAGATAACGAGCCTCAAGCCGGCCTCCGCACGCGGCTTCGTGCGGAAGCTCGTCCAGCGTGGAGTTGCGACGCGCCTGCGGTCCGGTCTCTACGTCCTCGTCCCGTTCGAGCTCGGCCGCGCACGGGAATACCTCGGCAATCCCTACGTCGTCGCGCGCGAGCTCCTGGGCGCGAAGGCCGGCTACCTCTCGCACGCGTCGGCGATGGACATCCACGGCATGG
>CAYPSI010000190.1:0-2570 GCA_964413375.1 uncultured Spirochaetales bacterium
GCCGAGGATCACGAGGCCGCGCCCGAACGCCTCCATCGCCGCTCCCGCTCAGCCGGTGCGCGCCGCGGCGGCAGCGCGGAACGCGCCCGCCCGCGCGAGGATCCGCTCGCCGTGCTCAGGCGGAGAGGTCAATGCGCCGCACCTTCAGGGTCTCCTCCGCCTCGCGTGCGATCGAGGCGTGGCAGGTGAGCAGGAAGACCTGGCGCCGCCGCGCAGCGTCGGCGAGCAGGCGGTACACCTCCGGGCGACGAACGTCGTCCATGCGCAGCAGCGCGTCGTCGAGCACGAGCGGCAGGCGCTCGCGGTCCTCGTCGAGGTGATCGAGAAGCCCGAGTCGCAGGCAGAGGAAGATCTGGTCGCGAGTTCCGCGGCTGATCGGGTAGCGCACCGCGAGCGGCTCCGCGCGGTCGGCGCAGATCACCGAGAGGGCGCGCGCCTCGGGGTCGTAGTCGAGGCGCGTGTAGCGACCGTCGGTGACGCGGCGAAGGTAGTCGCTCGCGCGGCGCAGCACGTCGGGCTGATGCGCATCGCGGAATGCGGACTCGGCCCGGGCCACGATCGACTCGAGGAGCGCCAGCCGGTCGCGCTCGCGCAGTGTCGCCGCGAGGCGCTCCTCGAGGTCCGCGACCTCGTCCTGCGCCGACGCGCGCTGGCTGCCGGGATCGTCGGCGAGGCGTTGGCGCAGCCGGCCGACGCGCTCGCGTGCGGACGCGATCTCCTCGTCGCAGGCGCGCAGCTCCTCGAGGGTCGCGGCCGGATCGTCGCCGGGATCCTGTCCCCGGGCGTCGGAGCGCACGCGCGGATCGCCGGCCAGCCGGGCCGCGACCGGATCCGCGAGCAGCTCCGCCTCGCGCCGCCGCACGAACTCGCCCTCGCGCTGGCGCAGCAGCACGCGCTCATAGGCCTCACCGGACGCGCCCGCCCCCGGCTCGGCCGTCTCGAGGCAGCGCAGCAGCGCGTCGCGGTGCGCGAGCCGCGAGGCGAGCGCCGGCTCCGACGCGTCGAGCGACTCGCGCGCGCGGGTGCGTTCGTCGCGGTCGCGCAGCGCCTCGCGCTCCCGGACCCGCGCGGCGCGGAGCGCATCGCGCAGGCGTGCGGCGCGGTGCTCGGGGGCACTCTCGACCTCGATGCCGACCTCGGCGCAGAGCTCGCGGGCCGTGCGCTCGCCCTCGGCGACCGCGTCCGCCAGGCGCCGGGCCTCCGGCGCGCAGCGCTCCGCCTCGTCGCCCGCGCGACGCGCGCGGTCCAGCGCATCGACGATCTGCGCGAGAGCCGCCGGAGAGGACCTCCGCTCGCGCGGAATCTCGAGCCCGGCGAGCAGCGAGTCGAGCCCCTCGGGTACGGCCGGCGCCGACGCGGTCGCAGGGGACCCGCGCAGCAGCACGACGATCGCGGCCAGCAGCAACGCCGCCCCGACGGCCGCGAGCGCGGGAGCATCGCCCAGCAGCCCTGCGGCGAGAAGCGCCACCGCGCCGGATCCGGCCAGCGCGAAGACCCAGCCCGGCGCGCGTGCACCGCTCGCGGCCGCGAATCGAGCGTGCTCCTCGAAGGAGCGCGCCCAGCCCGCCTGCGCGCTTCGCAGCGCCTCGAGCGGCACCGCTCGCGCGGCCGCGCGGGTGCGGATGTCGAGCGGCCCGTCGATCACACGCGCGAGCTCGCGCTCCTCTTCCTCCCGCAACGCGCCCGCACGGCGCTCGAAGTCCGCGGCGCGCTCGGCGTCGGCAGCGTCGCGGCCCGCCCGGGACGCCGCGGTCTCGATCTCGGACGCGCGCGCGAGCAGCAGGCCCTCCCCCGGCTCGAGCGCCAGCTCGGCCTGCCGGAGGCGGTCGACGTGGGTGAGGCGGCCCCCCTCGAGCTCGGCGATCTCGCGGACGAGCTCGCGCGGATCGACGAGCGGTCGGCTCCCGAGCGCCGTGAAATCGCGCGGGGGGCCGAGCGCGCGCTTGCGGCGCTCGAGCTCGCGCAGCGCCGCGATTCGCGGAGCCTCGTCGCGCGCCCGCTCCAGGACCTGCTTGCGGGAGCGTCGGGTCTCGAGCTCCGCCTCGAGCGCGTGGAGCTCCTCGCGGGTACGGCGCAGCGCGAGCTCCGCCGTCGCCGCCTCGCCTGCCCGCAGGCGGGCATCGGCGAGCTGCTCGCGCAGCTCGCGTGCGAGCGGTCGCCCGCGCCCGTCGGAACGCCACAGACGCTGTGCCTCCTCGCGCAGCGAGCGCCGCACGTCGGAGGCCGCGCGCAGATCGAGGCCCGGGCTTTCCGGCAGCAGCAGATCGTCGACGTGGCCCTGCACGCCCTGCTCGAGCTGCGCGAGGTCGTCGAGCTCGAGGGAATGGATCGCGTGAAAGACCTCGCGCGGAAGGCTCGACCACGGCAAGGGCCGGTTTCCCTCGCGACGGCCGTGGAACTCGTCGGAGCCGGACGCGATGCGCAGCTTTCCGGTCGACTGGAGCACGCGCTCCACGCGCTGCACTTCGCCCGAGTCGAGCCGCAGCTCGGCCTCGAGATGCAGGTCGCCGCCGGCTCCCCCGTCCCAGCCATGCAGCGGATGCTTGTCGCGCGTGGCGGGATCGAAGCCG
>CAYPSI010000191.1:0-3170 GCA_964413375.1 uncultured Spirochaetales bacterium
GCGCCGCGTGCAGAACTACTTCCACGTGCGTTGCGACCCGCACGCCGCCTACGACCCGAAGCTCGCGATCGAGCCTGTCGACGCCAAGCGCAGCAAGGAGCCGCCGCGACTCGTCTCGCGCCCGAATTTCATCGAGCTCTGCCAGCGCGTGACCGTGGAGGACGAGCGCGTCTTCGAGGATCTCTTCCGCCGCATCGCGCTCTCGGTGGACTGGAGCCTCCAGTACGAGACGATCGGAACGCAGGCCCGGCACCTGGCGCAGCTCTCCTTCGTGGACCTCTTCGAGAAGGGCCACGTCTACAACCACGACGCGCCCACGATGTGGGACATCGACTTCCAGACGGCCGTCGCGCAGGCCGAGATGGAAGACCGGATGCGCCCGGGCGCCTACCACCACCTCGAGTTCGGAGTGCGCGGCTCGGAGCAGGGCTTCGTCATCGCCACGACGCGCCCGGAGCTCCTCGCCGCCTGCGTCGGCGTGACGGCCCACCCCGAGGACGCGCGCTATCGCGACCTCTTCGGCCGCGAGGCGCTGACGCCGCTCTTCCGCGTCCCGGTGCCGATCTTCCCGAGCGAGCTCGCCGATCCGACCAAGGGGACGGGGATCCTGATGGTCTGCACCTTCGGCGACAGCACCGATCAGCTCTGGTGGCGCGAGCACGGGCTCGCGTTGCGCCAGCTCGTCGGCCGCGACGGGCGGCTCGCGGCGGTCTCCTTCGGGAGCGAGGGCTTCCCCAGCGAGGACGCCGCAGCCGCAAACCGCAGCTATGCGGAGCTCGCCGGGAAGACCGTCGCGAAGGCGCGCCAGGCGATCGTCGAGCTGCTGCGCGACCCGAAGGCGAGCGCCACCGGACGCGGGGCGCCGCTCGTGCGCGAGCCCGAGCCGATCCAGCACACGGTGAAGTTCTACGAGAAGGGCGAGCGCCCGCTCGAGCTCGTCCCCACGCGCCAGTGGTTCGTGCGCCTCCTCGACAAGAAGGAGCGGCTGCTCGCGAAGGGTGCCGAGGTGCAGTGGCACCCCCCCTTCATGGGCATCCGCTTCCGCGACTGGACGGAGAACCTCCAGCTCGACTGGTGCGTGAGTCGGCAGCGCTACTTCGGTGTGCCGATCCCCGTCTGGTATCCGCTCGACGCAGACTCGAGGCCCGACCACGCGCGAGCGATCGTGGCGACGCGCGCCTCGCTGCCGGTCGACCCGACGATCGACGCTCCGCCTGGCTTCGACGCCGCGCGCCGGGACGCGCCCGGGGGCTTCACCGGCGAGGCGGACATCTTCGACACCTGGTGCACCAGCTCGCTCACGCCCCAGATCGGCTCCGGCTGGGAGCTCGATCCGGAGCGCCACAAGAAGCTCTTCCCAGCGGACCTCCGCCCGCAGAGCCACGAGATCATCCGCACCTGGGCCTTCTACACCATCGCGAAGGCGATGCTGCACGAGGACCGCATCCCCTGGAAGCACGCCGCGATCTCGGGCTGGGTGCTCGACCCCGACCGCAAGAAGATGTCGAAGAGCCTCGGCAACGTCGTGGTTCCGACGCCCCTGATCGAGGAGCACACGGCCGATGCCGTCCGCTACTGGGCGGCGAGTGCACGCCTCGGTACGGACACCGCCACCGACGAGAAGGTCTTCCGCGTCGGCAAGCGCCTCGCGACCAAGCTCTTCAATGCCGGGAAGTTCGTACTCGGGCAGACGGCCGAGATCCACCCCGTCGATGCCGAGCTCGACCGCGCCTTCGCGTCAGAGCTTGCTCGCCTGGTCGACTCGGCGACCGCTTCCTTCGCGAACTTCAATCACGCCCAGGCGCTCGCAGACACCGAGAGCTTCTTCTGGAGCCGCTTCACCGATAGCTACCTCGAGCTCGCGAAGACGCGCGCGCGGGACGACGCCGCGGGGGCAGCGGCCGGACGCGGCTCGGCCGTCGCCACGCTCCGGATGGGCCTCTCCGTCCTGCTGCGCCTCTTCGCGCCCTTCCTGCCCTACATCTGCGAGGAGGTCTGGTCGTGGGCCTTCGCGCAGGAGACCGGATGCGACAGCATCCACCGGGCCCCCTGGCCCACGAGCGACGAGTTTCGCGGTGTCGCGGCGCCGGGCGACCCTGCCAGCTTCGCGCTCGCGGTGGAATGCTGGCACGCGATCAACAAGGCGAAGGCCGACGCCTCGATGGCCGTCGGCCGCGAGCTGGAGAGCCTCGCGATCGTCGCGAACGGCTCGACCCTCGAGAAGGTCGCGCCCTGCCTCGGCGACGTCCTCGCGGCCGCGCGCTGCCGCAGCCACCGCATTCTCGCGCGCGAGAGCCTCGAGGACGGCGTCTTCCAGGTCGAGGACGCCATCTTCACCGAGCGCCCCCCCGCCACCGCCAGCTGACGCAAGCGCGAAGGGGCCTGCAAGCGCGAAGCGCGCGCAGCGAGCCAAAGGCGAGCGGAGTCATCTGGCGGGCGCGCCGCGAGGCGCAGCCCTGCGAAGCTCAACGAACCCGCCTGCGGATCAGCCCCTCCTGCGCGATCGAGGCGATACGGCGGCCGTCCGGGTGATGGATCGCCCCGAAGATCATGCCGCGCCCCGAGCGCGCCACGGGACTCTCGCTCGTGTAGAGGAGCCAGCCTTCGAGCCGCACCGGCTCGTGGATCCAGACGGCGTGGTCGAGGCTCGCTCCGGCCCGCTCGCGCCACGGGATCCCATGCGGGCGAGCGGCGGTCGAGAGCAGCGTTCGATCCGTCGCGTAGACCAGCATCGCCGTGTGCAGCAGCGGGTCGTCGGGCAGCACCCCGCGCATGCGCATCCAGTTGCGCTGCTGCGCGGGGCTCGGGTCGGGTGTGAGCGGATCGCACATGCGCACCTCGACGGGGCTGCGCGCGGAGACGAGCGTCGGATCCCGCAGCATCTGGGCGCGCACGTCCTCCCAGTCCGGAAGGCTCTCCGGCGGCGGGGCCTCCGGCATCGGATCCTGGTGCGCGATCCCCTCCTCGGGCAGCGCGAAGCTCGCCGCGAGATTGAAGATCGCCTCGCCCGCCTGGTGGGCCACCACACGACGGGTGGTGAAGCTGCGGCCGTCGCGGATGCGATCGACGACGAAGCGGATCGGCGCGTCGTGACGCCCCGGGCGCAGGAAGTAGGCATGCAGCGAGTGGAGCTTCCGGTCCGGGTCGACGCTGCGCCCGGCAGCGATCAC
>CAYPSI010000192.1:0-19890 GCA_964413375.1 uncultured Spirochaetales bacterium
GATGGGCGAGGCGTGGATCATCGATGCGGTCAGGACCCCCCGCGGCCGCGGCAAGGCGGGCGTGGGCGCGCTCTCGGGGATCCATCCCCAGAACCTGCTCTCGCAGTGCTTGAACGCGCTGCGCGAGCGCAACGGGTTCGACCCGCGCGACGTCGAGGACGTGCTGGCCGGTTGTGTCAACGCCTTCGGCGAGCAGGCCGCCTGCATCGCGCGCAACGCGGTGCTCAACGCCGGCTGGCCGTGGGACAGCGCGACCGGCGTGTCGCTCAATCGCTTCTGCGGCTCGGGCCAGCAGGCGGTGAACTTCGCGGCCCAGGGCGTGATGGCCGGCCAGCAGGAGCTCGTGATCGGCGGCGGAGTCGAGTCGATGTCGCGCGTGCCGATGGGCTCGGACAAGGGCGGCCTCATCGGACACAACGAGGAGCTCGACGCGCAGCACCCGATGGTGCCGCAGGGGATCTCGGCCGACCTGATCGCCGCGGTCGAGGGCTTCGGCCGCGCCGACCTCGACGCCTTCGCGGTCGAGAGCCAGCGCAGGGCGCAGCTTGCGCACAAGGAAGGCCGTTTCGAGAAGAGCCTCGTCCCGGTGCGCGATGCGGCGGGGAAGGTCGTGCTCGCTCATGACGAACACCCGCGCGCGGGTACGACCGTCGACGGGCTCGCGAAGCTCGAGCCCTCCTTCACGGCGATGGGCGCCTACAAGCCGAAGGGCTCCAGCATCACGATGGACGAGCGGGCCCTCGCCCGCTACCCGCAGCTCTCGAAGATCGATCACGTGCACCACGCCGGGAACTCCTCCGGCATCGTGGACGGCGCGAGTGCGGTGCTCGTCGCATCGCCGGAGTACGCGCGGGCGCACGGGATGAAGCCGCGGGCGCGCTTCGTCGCGATGGCCACCGCGGGGTCGGAGCCGATCATCATGCTGACGGCGCCGACTCCGGCTTCCGAGCGCTGCCTGGCGAAGGCGCGCATGAGCGCAAAGGACGTCGACCTCGTCGAGATCAACGAGGCTTTCGCCGCGATCCCCCTCCAGACGATGCGCAAGCTCGGCCTCGATCCGGCGAAGGTGAACGTGAACGGCGGGGCGATTGCGCTCGGCCACCCGCTCGGAGCGACCGGGGGCATGCTGATCGGGACCCTGCTCGACGAGCTCGAGCGGCGCGACCTGCGTACGGGTCTCGTCACGATGTGCATCGGCGGAGGCATGGGCATCGCGACGATCCTCGAGCGGATCTGAGCACGAGCGGGCAGCGATCGGCCGCATGCCCTGATCAGAACGGTGTTTGAGTCGTCGGCGCCGCGCGCCGGCGGGGCGTTCTCCCCTTTCGCATCCGGCCGTCGAGCGTACACTCGGCGCCGTGGGTGGTGAAGCGTCCTACGAGCGCCTGTCGGCTCAAGACGCGTCGTTCCTCCAGTTCGAGAACGCCGGCACGCCGTCGCATGTGACGGCGGTCGCCGTCTTCGAAGGGGGAGGGCGCGCGGCCGATTCGACCGGCGCGCTCGAAATGGGTCTGGTGCGGGCACACGTCGCCTCGCGCCTGCACCTGCTCCCGCACTATCGCCAGCGCCTCGCCTTTACGCCGATCCAGGGGCACCCGATCTGGGTCGACGACGGAGACTTCGACCTCGGCTGCCACGTCCACCACGCAGGGCTTCCCGCGCCGGGCGATCCTGCGCGCCTGAAGGAGCTCGCCGGGCGCATCGCCTCGCAGCCGCTCGACCGCTCGCGCCCGCTCTGGGAGCTGTGGTTCGTCGAGGGGCTCGCCGGAGGCGGCTTCGCCGCGATCGCGAAGGTCCACCACTGCATGGTCGACGGAGTCTCCGGGGTCGGCGTGCTCCAGGCGCTGTTTTCGCCCGAGAAGCACCAGCCGCTCGAGGCTGCGCCGCCGTGGACGCCGCGCCCCGCGCCGGGGACGCTGGGCTTCCTCGCGGACGGAGTCGCCGGAGGTGCGGAGTTCTCGGCCTCGCTCGTGCGCGAGGCCGCGGGAGCTCTCGTGAGCCCGCGCGAGACGCTCGGGCGCGTGCTCGGCGGCGCGGGCGCCGCGTGGCAGACGCTGCGCACCGGCCTCGTCCCGCCCGCAGACTCTCCGCTGAACCGCCCGATCGGGCAGCAGCGGCGCGTCGAGTGGACGAGCTTCGATCTCGACGAGTTCCGCGACCTGAGAAAGCGCCTCGACGGCTCGCTCAACGACGTCGTGCTCAGCGTCGTGGCCGGCACGCTGCGCCGCTTCCTGAAGCGCCGCGGTGTTCCGCTGCGCGGACTCGATCTGCGCGCCGTGGTCCCCGTCGACATGCGCGGGGGACAGGTCGATCTGAAGGTCGGCAACCGCGTCTCGTCCTGGTTCGTCGACCTTCCGATCGGCGAGTCGCGCCCGGCGCGGCGCTTCGAGCGCATCCGCGCGCAGACCCGTCGCTTGAAGCGCAGCGATGCCGCACAGGCGATCGACGGCTTCATGCGTTTCGCCGACTGGACGGGCTCCTCGGGCCTCACCTTCCTCGGCGTGAACCTGATCGGCGCGATCCGGCCCTACAACCTGGTCGTCACCAACGTGCACGGCCCGCAGATCCCGCTCTATCTGCTCGGCGCGCCACTGCGCGAGTTCCACCCGCTGCTCCCGCTCTTCGAGCGCCAGGGCCTGGCACTCGCCGCGATGAGCTACCTCGGCCGCCTCTCCTTCGGCGTCTCGGCCGACTGGAACCTCGTCCCCGACGTGCACGAGATCCCCGCGATCCTCGCCGAATCGCTGGCCGAGCTCCGGAGCGTGGCGGTCGCGCGGAGGTAGGCACTCGGCTCCACCTCCCGCGCCACCTCCGTCGCTCCACGCAAAGCATCGGCGGGCGATTCCCGGGTCGATTCCGTAGCCTTTCGCGGATGCGAGGACTCAAGGCGGGATCGCTGATCCTGGCGCTGGGGTCGAGCGCCGGCGCGGCCGGGGCAGCCGCTCCGATCGACGTGATCATCCAGTGTCCGAAGCCCTACGCGCCCCTCGTGGCCCGCATCGAGGCGATGGGCGGAAGCGTCACGAGGATCTACGAGAACGCCGGCGGTCTCGCCGCGCGGATTCCGGCGGAAGGGCTGGGCGAGCTCCGGGCCGAGGCTGGGGTCGAGGCGATCGAGACCGACTTCCAGGTTCATCTGCCCAGGCAGAGACAGGCTCACCTGGCGGTGTTTCCCTTCGAGATCGACGACGCGCAGGTGGCAGGTGCGGAACAGCTCGTCGAGCTCGGCATCGAGCCGGCCAACCACTCCAGCTACCTCGCCTCGTTCACCGACGCGGAGCAGGTGTGGACGCAGACAGAGCTCGGGGCGGGGAGCCTCGTCGCCGTGATCGATTCGGGCAGCCACGCCGACCACGTCTGCCTGAGCGGCAGGGTGATCGCCGGTCCGGACTTCTCGACCGATGTCGGCACGCGCTTCGAGGGCTCGACGCGGGTCACCAACTTCTTCCATGGAACCTTCGTCGCCGGTCAGGTCGCGTCGAACTGTGCCATGCAGATCGCGGAGGGGAGCGGATTCGATGCCCATCTTCCTCCAGAGGCCAAGATCCCGGTTGCGCCGGGAGTCTTCAGGGTGCCGCTGCTGGGGATCGCGCCGCGCTCGGAGATCTACGCGGTCAAGATCTTTCCCCATAGCGGCGGCAGCGTGGCCAACTCGATCGTGAACGCGGCCATCGACCATGTGATCACGCTGAAGCGCTCGGGGGTGCTCGACGTCGACGCGATCAACATGAGTTTGGGCGGCGTGACGCTGAACGATGGCCGGAGCCTCCAGGAGCGGCTCGTGGACGAGGCCACCCGGGCGGGGATCGTCGTGGTGGTCTCCGCCGGAAACGATGGTCCCTCGCCCGCTACGGTGTCGCGTCCGGGTACCGCCTTCACGGCCCTGACGGTGGGCGCCGCCACGGATCCGGTGCACACCCGCATCTTCCTGGACGAGTTCTACGGCTTCGTCGGCGCCGGTGCCGTGCTCTACCCCGCGGACGAGCTGCGCGTGATGGAGTTCAGCGGTCAGGGACCCTACGCGGACGGGCGTGCCGGGCCGGACCTCGTCGCAACCGGCCTCTTCAATTTCGGCCTCTTCCCCTCGCCTCCGGGGCCAGCCTTTGCGTGGTCCTCCGGCACTTCCTTCTCCGCTCCCCAGGTTGCGGGTGGTGTGGCGCTGCTGAGCGCCTGGGCGGAGGCGCACGACGAGTCGCTCGGATCCTCACAGATCCGTCAGGCGCTGATCGACGGCGCGGTCCCACTCGGCGAGGAGTGGAGCGTCCAGTCTCAGGGGAGCGGCTTCCTCAACCTGCCCAACGCCCTGACCAACCTCCAGCGCAGCGGACGCAGGCCAGGCATCGCTGGCGCGCCTGTTCGCGCCCGGGCCCTGCGCAATGCGCGCTCCCGGGCTGCGGACGGAAAGCTCCAGCCCAACGTCCATTTCGAGAAGG
The DNA here is from genome assembly GCA_964413375.1 of uncultured Spirochaetales bacterium. Classification (GTDB taxonomy): domain Bacteria; phylum Myxococcota_A; class UBA9160; order UBA9160; family SMWR01; genus CAZUYC01. The sequence goes on from CAYPSI010000192.1 coordinate 4,434, forward strand.
AGCGCGGCGAGAAGGAGCGCGGCGAGAAGGGGCGCGGTGACGAGGGGGAAGCGTTCCACGATCGAGTGACGCTCGAGCGGGGCCGCTGGGTCGACTGGGTGATCGAGATCGACGAGCGCACGCACTCGGTCGTGATCGAGGTCGAGCCCGTCGGCGGTGCCATTCCGTCCGGGCCCTCGGGGATGCTGGGCTTTCCCGAGTCCTTCGAGCTCTTCGTCAAGAGTGCGAAACGCGGAGGCGTCGAGCCGGACTTCGTCGACGGCGCCAATGTGTTCGCTGCCGCCCGGGTCGAGATCCGGGACGGCGCGGCGCTGCTCCAGGGCGGGATCTCGGGCAATCTCGTCGCGTCGCCCCCCGCCGTGCTGGAGCCCGGACTGATGAAGATCACGCTGGAGAGCGACTGGACCAACAACACCCGCTTTCTTTCGGCGGACGTGACGATCAGCCGGCTCGAGGGCCCGAAGCAGGCGAGGCGTCGCCGTCCGAGCGCGGTCGTGGGAGATTCGGAGAGGCAGGTCTTCGTGGTCGAGGTCCCGACTGGAACGGCGAAAGCCAGCTTCGACCTCTCGTGGCAACGGGATTGGACGATGTTCCCGACCGACGATCTCGACCTGATCCTCGTCTCGCCATCCGGCGTCGAAGACTTTCGCGGGGCCACGCTCAACGCGCCGGAGCGGACGCTGGTCGATGTGCCGGAGCCCGGAAGCTGGACCGCGATCGTGGAGGGCTTCACCGTCCATCGGGGGCGCGCGCCCTTCGTCCTGCAGGTGACGCAGGAGTAGCTCCACTCCGTCACTGGATGAAGAAGAGCTGGAAAGCGTCAGCGGGCGCGGAGCACCGTCTCGATGGCTTCCGCGACGCCGTCGCGGTCGTTGCTGGAGACGATGAGGTCGGCGACGGCGAGGAGCTCGGGGACGGCGTTGCCCATCGCGATGCCGAGGCCGGCGCCTTCGACGAGGTCGACATCGTTGCGGTCGTCGCCGACTGCGGCGATCTGGTGGGGGGCGATGCCGTCCGCCTCGGCCAGGCGGCGCAGCGCCGGCCATTTGCCCGTTCCCGGGGCCAGGATCTCGAGCGAGTGGGCGCCGCTCTTCGGATTCTTCAGCGCGTGCGCGCGCACGCGGTCGCCGAGCGCTCGCGCGGCGCGCGGATGGAGGGACTCGATCGCCGACGCGTCGGCCACCACGCTCATCATCACGACGTCCATGCGAGGTGAGCGCTCGAGATCCGGGACGAAGCGGCAGTGGGGACCGTAGTGGTCCAGATAGTCCGCCTGGTGTGCGTGGACCGGACCCTGCGGCTCGGTCATCACGTCCTCCTCGGGCCAGCCGTCGACGTACACGAGAGGCGGACCGTGCGCGCGCAGCACTGCGCGGATCTCCGCCTGCACCTCGATCGCGAGGTAGGTCGCCTCGAGCGTGCGTCCGCGCGTGGTGTCCTTCACGAGCGCGCCGTTGTGCACGACGACGGGCCCCGCGAGCCCGAGGCTGCGGGCGATCGGCAGCGTCGTGCGGTAGCGCCGCCCGGTGCACAGCACGACGCGCAGGCCCCGTCGCAGGGCCTCGCCCACCGCCTTGCGGGCCGAGTCGGTGATCTCTCCGTCGGGGTCGAGGATCGTCCCGTCGATGTCGAGGGCGAGCAGTCGATAGCGCATGCGGGCGTCCGCGGTGGGGGGAGGGAGACGCCTAGTGTGCCGCAGATCGGGCCCAGCGGCCCGTCGCGAGCCAGGCGCCGAGCGCGGCGGTGCCGAGGACGCTGCTCGCGAGCGACGCGATCCACACGCCGGTGGGCCCGAAATCCAGGCCGCGCGTCAGCAGGAGTGCCAGCGGCACGGAGATCAGGAACGCGCTCCCGAGCGAGATCGCCATCGGTACCACCACGTCGCCCGCGCCCTGCAGCGCTCGGACGAAGACGGCGAAGAAGGCCCAACAGGCGAAGGATCCCGCGGCGTAGCGCAGATAGTCGGCGCCGACGCGGATCACCTCGGGGTCGTCGGCGAGGAGCTCCATCACCTCCACGCGGAACCAGAAGATCGCCACCGCGAAGCTCCACAGCAGGGCTCCGTGCACGAGCACTCCCATGCCGATCGCGCGCCAGGCGCGGCGGCGATCGCCCGCTCCGAGCGCCTGGCCGACCAGCGTGGAGCAGGCGGACGCGAGCGGGAAGGAGAGCATCGGCGCGATCATCGAGAGCCGCAGCCCGATCGCATAGGCCGCCTGCACCTTGGGTCCGAACTCGCCGGTGAGGCGCAGGAAGACCAGGATCGAGACGACGCTCCCGGCCATCTGGAGCGCCGGCGGCCACGCGAGCGCCGCGATCCGGCGCAGCACCGCCGGATCGGGCCGCAGATGGCGCACGCGCAGGTGTACGCGCGCGCCGCCGCGGAACAGGATCGCCATGCCGCAGCCAATGGCCGCGAGCTGGCCGGTCGCCATGCCGAGGGCGATGCCGTCGGTCCCGAGCGCCGGGATCCCGAGACCTCCGAAGATCAGGATCCACTGGGCAAGGACCGCGACGCTGGTCTGGAGCAGCGTCACGAGAAGCGGTGTCGTGGTGTCGCCCGCCGCGGCGAGGATCGAGCCGAAGAGCATCGTGCCGACCATCCCGAAGGAGAGCACGAGCACGAGCCGGAGGTAGGGGACGCCCCAGACCGCGAAGGCCGGGTCGGGGCCCGAGATCGCGTAGAGCGCCTCGGGAAACGCGAGTCCCAGCGCCGCAAGCGCGACTGCGAAGACGAGCCCGAGGAGCCCGACCTGGCCCGCGATGTGGTCCGCTTCCTCTCCCCGCCTCGCGCCGATCGCACGCGCGAGGAGTGCCTGGGCGCCGAAGCTTCCGCCGAGCACGAGCATCGTCACGATCTGGCGCACGCTCTGGTTCGCGATGATCACGGCCGCCATCGGCTCCTCGCCGAGGCGCGAGAGAAAGCCGAGCTCGGCGAGTTGGAAACCCGCCTGCGCGAGGCTCCCGCCGACGAGCGGCACCGCGAGCACGAAGAGCGAGCCCGCGAGCCGCCCGCGCGTGTGGTCGCGCGCGCGCCAGCCGCCGCGCGCGACCAGTCCAGACGGCGGTTGCAAGTCCTCGGGCCGGGAGTCGCTCACCCGCGCGTGCTCCGGCGAGCCTCGATGTCCGGGAGCTCCGGCACCCCGAAGTGATAGCATGCGCTCGAGGAGGATCTTGCGATGCGCCCTCGCAGCTTCGCTCGTTCGATCGGTCTCGCCGCCGCCCTCGTCTTCGTCGGTCCCGCCCTCGCCGACGAGACCTGTCAGTCGCCCTATCTGCCCCGCCTCACGGGCCAGGAGGATTTCGTCTACGTCTGGACCCTCGGCATCGAGGGGCTGGGCGACGGCTCGGACAAGCTCGTGACGGTCGGCGTGAACCCGGCCCGCCCGGATTACGGGAAGGTCGTGTCGAGCGTCTCGATCGGCGGTCGCCACGAGGCGCACCACGCGGGCCTGACCGACGATCGCCGCCAGCTCTGGGCCGGAGGGCTCGATGACAGCCGCATCTTCGTGTTCGACCTGCACTCCGATCCCGAGCGCCCGAAGCTCGTGCGCACGATCGACGACTTCGTCGAGAAGAGCGGCGGTGTGGTCGGTCCCCACACCTTCTACGCGCTGCCCGGCCGGATGCTGATCACGGGTCTCTCGAACTCGAAGGACTGGGGTGGGCGGACCGCTCTCGTGGAGTACAACAACGACGGCGAGTTCATCCGCACGCTCTGGATGCCGGAAGGAGCGGAGTACGGCTACGACGTGCGCGTGAAGCCCGAGCTGAACCGCATGCTCACCTCCTCCTTCACCGGCCATGTCAACTACATGCGCAAGCTCGGGGAGCTGCTGGGCGACGCCCTGGCGATGAAGAAGTTCGGCAACACGATGGTCGTGTGGGACTTCCACGCGCGCAAGCCGCTCCAGACCCTCGCGGTTCCCGGCGCGCCGCTCGAGATCCGCTGGGCACTGAAGCCCGAGCACGACTACGGCTTCACGAGCACCGCGCTCACGTCGAAGCTCTGGGGCATCTTCCGCAAGGAGGACGGTTCCTTCGAGGCCGTGGACATCGGCGACATCGGAGACCCGTCGAAGACGCCGCTGCCGGTCGACATCTCGCTCTCCGCGGACGACAAGTTCCTCTTCGTCGACAGCTTCATGGACGGGACGGTGCGGATCTACGACGTCTCCCTGCCGCGCAAGGCCCGGCTCGTGCACCAGCGCGTGATCGGCCCGCAGCTCAACATGGTTTCACAGTCCTGGGACGGCAAGCGCCTCTATTTCACCAGCTCGCTGCTCGCGAACTGGGACGGCACGGCGCACGAAGACGCGCAGTTCTTCAAGGCCTTCGGCTGGGATGGCAAGGCGCTCTCGCCCGCGTTCGAGATCGACTTCCGCAAGCAGGAGCTCGGCCGTCCGCACATCATGAACCTGGCCGCCGCGGGCTCCTGACGCAGCGCGGCGCTCGCGCGATGGATCGCCTAGCGGTCGCACTCGTGTTGCTCCTCGTCCCGCTGGCGGCGGGGGCGCACGGGGGCTCGCATGCGCAGGCCGACGCTTCGGTGTCGTCCGGGGCGAAGGCTGCGGACGGAGATGCTCCGAGCCTCGGCTACGAGCTCCCCGCCGCGGGGAGCTACGAGCTCCCGCCGATCCTGCTTGTGGAGGATCACGCACTGCTCGACAGCGGCGGCAAGCGCGGGAAGATCCTGGCACTCGCGCCGGGACAGCTTGCGATCGTGTCCTTCGTGTACCTCGGCTGTCGCGATCCGGCGGGATGCCCGCTGGCGCTCGCGACGCTCGTGCGTCTCGACCGCGCGCTGGCAGCGCGCGCCGATCTCGCGCCGCGCGTGCGGCTCGTGAGCGTGAGCTTCGACCCCCGGCACGACCGGCCCGGGGACCTGACCCGACTGCGCGAGGGCCTCTCCCCGCAATCGGACTGGCGCTTCTTCACTGCGGAAGGCGAGCCCGATCTGGCGCCGGTCCTCGCCGACTTCGGACAGAACGTGGACGTGATCCCTGGCGAGGACGGTGAGACCACGGCACTCGGCCACGTGCTGAAGGTCTTCCTGGTCGACGCCCGCGGCCGGATCCGCAACGTCTACAGCACCGGCTTCCTCGACCACCGCCTGCTCCTGCGCGACGTCGAGACGCTCCTGCTCGAGGAGTAGAGCAAGCGAAGCGCGCAGCGAGCCGCAGGCGAGCGAAGTCCATCGGGCAGGCGAAGCGCGCAGCGAGCCGCAGGCGAGCGGAGTGGTCTGCCAACGCTCGATTCCTCGCAACGTCCTCGGGCCAGAGCCTCAGCGCCACGCGAAGACCGGCTGGTCGTAGTGCGAGACGCGCGTATCGAGGCCGCGGATCGCGACCTCGCGCAGCTGGTAGAGGAAGGCCCCCGTCGGCGCGTGGATGTGCGCACCGAGGAGCGGCACCGAGATCACCGGGCGATCGCTCTCGGGGATGCTGCGCAGGCGGGGTACGTCGGGCCGCTCGAGCTCGGAGAGCGACACGCGATACGCGGCTGCCACCTCGACCGGATTCGGGCGCAAGCGCGCCTCGCCCTCGGCCCAGACGACGACGGGCGTGATCGCGTAGCCCGAGCGGGTGGCATAGTCGTCGAGCAGCCCGATCACCGCGTCCGGCTGCAGGTCGAGACCCACCTCTTCGGAGAGCTCCCGGAGCGCTGCGGCCTCCGCGCTCTCGCCCGGGTCGATGCGTCCGCCCGGGAGTGCCCACTGCCCTCCGTGCGCGCGCAGGCGCGGGGCGCGGCGAGTCAGCACGAAGCAGGCGCGGCCTTCGTCGTCGGCGAGCAGCGCGATCGCGACGGCCGCGCGGCGCAGGCCGGCATGGTCGACCTCCTCGCGCGCGAAGGCCGCGAGGTTCGCGCGCACGCGTTCGCGCAGCACAGGGGCGAAGGAAAGGAGGGGCGTCGGCACCGGGAGAGGATAACCGAGAGAGCGGTCGGCTGGACGCGGGCCGGATCGGCGGTCAGAATCCGCGGCCATGCTCACCGGTGTGCGCCGTCGCAGGATTCCGCTTCCCGATCGGGGCGTCGAGCTCGCGCTCCTCGACTGGGGAGGCGACGGGCCGCTCGCGCTGCTGCACCACGCGACGGGCTTCTGCGGAGCGCTCTGGGCGCCCGTCGCGCAGGCTCTGCGAGAGCACTTCCACGTCGTCGCGCTCGATGCGCGAGGCCACGGCGACTCCTCCAAGCCCGAGGGCGGAGACGCATACCAGTGGTCCCATTTCGGGCGCGACCTCGCCGCGCTGGCGCAGATCCTCGTCGCCGAAGCGGGCCCCGTGGCGATCGGCATCGGCCACTCCTTCGGGGGAACCGCAACGCTGCTGGCGGCGGTGGAGCAGCCATGGCTCTTCGATCGCATCGTGCTCGTCGATCCGGTGATCTTTCCGAGCGGTGCGTTCCAGAGCGACCCGGAGCGGCGGGCCCGCGCCGGCGGGCTGGCCGAGGGGGCGCGGCGTCGCCGCGATGTCTTTCCCGACCGCGAGGCCGCGCGCGCGCGGTGGCAGGAGCGCTCCACCTTCGCGAGCTGGGACCCACGCGTGCTCGATCTCTACCTCGCCGAGGGGCTCGCGGGGCGGCCCGGCGGCGGCGTCGAGCTCAAGTGTCCCGGCGAGGTGGAGGCCGCGATCTTCGAACGTGGAGCGAGCGTCGACGCAATGGAGGAGGCGCGCCGACTGCGCGTTCCGGCCCTCGTGCTGTGGGCCCGACAGGGAGACTTTCCGCGCGCCCACTTCGAGGAGCTGGTGCGCCGGATGCCCGACGGACTGCTGCGCGACGCGCCTACGGGGCACCTGGTGCCGATGGAGGATCCCGCGTTCGTCGCGCGCGAGGTGCTCGCCTTCAGCGCTCGACCGGGTACGCGCGGCGCAGCCAGCCGGACCAGCCCTCCGCCAGCGAGACCGCGTTCGTGAAGCCCATTTCGCGCAGTGTGAGCGCGGCGAGTGCGCTGCGGTGGCCCCCACCGCAGTAGAGCACGAGCTTGCGCTCGCGATCCGCGAGCCAGGGGTCGCGCTTCGGGTGCGAGAGGTCGGCCCGGACTTCGAGGAAGCCGCGCGCAAAGCTTCGCGCGTCGGGGATCCGCCCGTTCGCGAACTCGTCGGGCTCGCGGACGTCGACGAAGTGCCAGCCTCCACGCCCAGGCAGGTCGAGCAGGGCCCGGGCCTCCTCGGCGGAGATCTCCTTCACGACGGCGAGCGCCGCGTTCACGAAATCCGCCAGCGCCTTCGCCACGCTCAGCCTCCCCAGTAGAAGGCGCCGAGTGCAACGGCGACGAAGCCGGCCAGGCTTGCGAGCAGCGCGCGATCCTGGAAGACGGCTTCCTCGGGCTTCTCGCCGATCCCTCCGCTCTCCACCAGCAGGTGGTAGCGGAAGATCACGAAGATCACGAAAGGCACCGTGAAGGGCAGCAGCTCCTGGGTGTCGCCCGCCCTCTCGTGGACGTCCTGCACGTAGAGGCTGTAGCTGATCATCGCGGCGGCCATCGATGCCGACGTGAAGGCGGAGAGCGTGCGCTCGGAGTAGAGCGCGAGCACCGGGCGCGAGCGCGCGGCGTCATCCCCGGCCCCGACGAGCTCCGCCCGCCGTTTCGAGAAGGCGATGAACATCGCCAGGAAGAGCGTGCAGAGCACGAACCAGTCGGAGTAGGGAACGTGGATCGCGAGTGCACCCGCGATGGCGCGGATCACGAAGCCTGCGGCGACGAGCATCACGTCGAGCACGACGACGTTCTTCCCGGCGAGCGAGTAGAAGTGGCTGAGCCCGAGGTAGACGAGCGTGGCCGCGCCGAAGCCCCGACCAATTGCGAAGGCCGTGCCGAGAGCGGCGAGTGTCAGGGCCGCCGCGAGGCCCGCGGCTGCACCGGGCGAGACCTCGCCGGAGGCGATCGGGCGCTTGCGCTTCTCCGGGTGCTCGCGATCGCGTTCGACATCTACGAGGTCGTTGACGATGTAGACGGACGAGGACGCGAGGCAGAAGGCGACGAAGGCGAGCGTGGCGAGTGCAAGGGATTGCGGGACGAAGAGCTGCTTGGAGAAGACGAGCGCCGCGAAGAGCAGCAGGTTCTTGATCCACTGCCGCGGGCGGAGGAGACGAAACACCGGGCGATTCTACTGCCGGCCCCCCCGATCGCTATAGTGGAGCTTCCGAGGAGGACGAGCTCGCATGGAGCATCCGAGTGCGATCCGGCCGGAGGAGCACGCGGTCTTCGACCCCGCGAAGATGGGCAAGGCCACGCTCTTCCGCTCCGAGCGTCTGTTGGTGGGGCTCAACTGTTTCGAGCCCGGCCAGGAACACGCCCTGCACGCGCACGCGGAGATGGACAAGGTCTACGTGGTCGTGTCCGGGCGGGGGCGCTTCGTGCTCGAGGACCGCGAGCTTCCGATGGAGACGGGGGTGATGCTCGTAGCGCCGCAGGGGGTGCCCCACGGCATTCGCAACGCCGGGAGCGAGCGGCTGGTGGTGCTCGCGCTCCTCGCCCCCGCGCCCTAGCCTGATGAACTTCGCTCGGCTACGCCTCGCTGCGCGCTGCGCTTGCGGCTCCCGGCGCGGGTCTTTCGGGCGCCTGCGAGCCGCGTAGGGCGGCTCCGGCGGGGAAGCTGCGTTCGGGGCTCGAGCTGCGCTGGGGAGCGGCCGATGCCTCGATATCATGCCGCTTCGGGGATGGGAGGATCCAGGGCTTGATACGCGACGCTCGATCGACGGAAGAGGGAGAGCACGACGCCGACCCGGATGCGAGCGAGGCCGAGGGGCTCAGCCGCTTCGGCGTGAACGCCGCGCTCGTCGAGGAGATCCGTCAGCGCTACGAGGTGGATCCGAGCTCGGTCCACGCGGGCTGGGCCGAGCTCTTCGGGGGCGCCGAGGGCGAAGCCTCGCCACTGCCCCCTTCCGGCATGAGCTCCTCCGAGGTCGCCGATCGCCACGCGCGCGTCCTGCGCTTGATCCACGCCCATCGCGCGCGAGGCCACCGGATCGCGAGCACGGATCCGCTCGGCGCCCATCCCTCGTATTTTCCCGAGCTCGACCCGGCACACTACGGCTTCGGCAAGCAGGATCTCGACCACCGCTACCTCGCTGGAGACCTGCCGGGCGGCCCGATCCAGAGCCTGCGCCAGATCCTCGAGCGCCTGCGGCGCACCTACTGCCGCAGCATCGGAGTCGAGTTCACGCACGTGCAGGACCCGGGGCGCAAGCTCTGGCTCCAGCGTCAGCTCGAGGAGTCCGAGAACGAGAGCCGGCCGACTACGCCCGAACGCCTGCGCATCCTCGAGAAGCTCGCGGCGGCGGAAGTCTTCGAGCGTTTCCTGCATACGAAGTTCCTCGGACAGAAGCGCTTCTCCCTCGAGGGATCCGAGTCGCTGATTCCTGCGCTCGACACGGTGGTGGAGGAGGCCCCCGGGCACGGAATCCGCGAGATCGTGATCGGCATGGCCCACCGCGGACGCCTGAACGTGCTCTCCAACGTGGTGGGCAAGTCGCTCGAGTCGATCTTCTCCGAGTTCGAGGACAGTCCGCTGATCGAGAGCCCCTTCGGCTCGGGAGACGTGAAGTATCACAAGGGCTTCACCAACGATCGGGAGGTGGCGACTGGCGAGGTGGTCCACCTCTCGCTCACCGGGAATCCCTCCCACCTGGAGGCCGTGGATCCGGTGGTCGAGGGCAGGGTGCGCGCGAAGCAGCGACGCGTGGGCGATCTGCGCGGCGCCAGCATCATCCCGGTGCTGATCCACGGCGACGCCGCCTTCGCCGGGCAGGGCATCGTCGCCGAGACGCTGAACCTCTCGCAGCTCGCTGGCTACAGTACCGGGGGGACGCTCCACTTCGTCGTGAACAACCAGATCGGCTTCACGACGACCCCGGCCGAGGCGCGCTCCACGCTCTACTGCACCGACGTGGCGAAGATGATCCAGGTGCCGATCTTCCACGTGAACGGGGACGCACCCGAGGCCGTCGTGCACTGCACCCGGCTCGCCCTCGCGTATCGCCAGCGCTTTCACGAGGATGTGGTGATCGACATCGTCTGCTACCGCCGCCACGGCCACAACGAGGGCGACGAGCCGAGCTTCACGCAGCCGCTGCTCTACGAGAAGATCCGCGGGCGCAAGAGCACCCGCACGCTCTACGAGGAGGAGCTCGAGGGGCAGGGTGTGCTCCAGGCGGCCGACGTGAAGCGGATCGACGAGGATCTCGACCGCCAGCTCGAGCACGCGCTGCGCGTGATCGAGACCAGGCCTCCGGGCCCGGACGAGCCCTACGAGCCGCGCGGCCCTTGGGCGGGCTACTCGCGCACCGCGTCGGGGAAGGAGTCCGCGACGGGGGTCCCCGTCGAGCAGCTCGCGATGATCGCGGAGCGGATCTCGACGGTGCCCTCCGGGTTCGCGCTGCACCCGAAGCTCGCCGGGCTGCTCGAGCGACGCCGCAAGGTGATCGCAGAGGACGGGGCGATCGACTGGGGGACGGCCGAGGCACTGGCCTTCGGCTCGCTCGTCGTCGAGGGGACGCCCGTCCGGCTCTCGGGCCAGGATTCCTGCCGTGGCACCTTCAGCCAGCGCCACGCCGCGCTCGTCGATCAACGGACGGGCGAAGAGTACCTGCCGCTCGCGCACGTCTCGCCGACCCAGGCGCGTTTCGAGTGCTACGACAGCCTGCTCTCGGAGGCGGCGGTGCTCGGCTTCGAGTACGGCCACAGCGTCGCGGACCCCTCGGTCCTCACGCTCTGGGAGGCGCAGTTCGGCGATTTCGTGAACGGTGCGCAGGTGATCATCGACCAGTTCATCACCTCGGCACACGTCAAGTGGGGGCGCATGAGCGGGCTCGTGATGCTGCTCCCACACGGCTACGAGGGGCAGGGCCCGGAGCACTCGAGCGCGCGCATCGAGCGCTTCCTCCAGTCCTGCGTTGGCGACAACCTCCAGGTGGTGAACTGCTCCACGCCCGCGCAGTACTTCCACGTGCTGCGTCGTCAGATGCGTCGGGCCTTCCGGGCCCCGCTCGTGATCTTCACGCCGAAGAGCCTGCTGCGGCTGCCCCGCGCGGCCTCGCGGGCCCGCGAGCTCGCTGGCGGGCGCTTCCAGCGCGTGATTCCGGACGAGGCCGCGAGCTCGGCTCCGGCGGGCGTGCGCCGTGTGATCTTGTGCAGCGGAAAGGTCTATTACGACCTGATCGAGGAGCGTGAACGGCGCCAGGGATCGTCCCCTTCCGCCGCGCTGGTTCGCGTCGAAGAGCTCCATCCGTGGCCGGCCGGGGAGATCGCCGGCGCGTTGCGCGTGTTCCCCGAGGCCACGCTCGTCGTCTGGGCGCAGGAGGAGCCCGCGAACATGGGCGCCTGGACCTACGCGCGGGAGCTCCTTCAGGGCGCCATGCTTCCGGCACAGGCGCTCGTCTACGCCGGGCGACCCGCGGCGGCGAGCCCGGCGGCGGGCTCGCTGCGCATCCACAAGCAGGAGCAGGCGGCACTTCTCGACGCGGCGTTCGAAGCGCAGGGCGCCTGATTCGCGTGGTCCGCTGGCCTCGCGCGGCGGCGGTCTCGATCGCAACCCTGCTGGCGGCCCTGCCGGCGCCTGCGGGACCCGGCACGCCGCGGATCTGTGCCGCGTGGATCGAGCGGGCCGCCGAGGCCGAGCGCGCGGGCGATCCCGCGGCCATGCGCGCACAGCTTGCGGAGGCAGTCGATCGCGACCCCGCCTGCTCCGAGGCCCACGCGCGACTCGAGCACGCGACGGGCCGCGCAGTGCAGCGGGCGGCGCCGGATCTCGACGCGGCGCTGCGCATCGCCGTTTCCCATCCCTACGACCCGTACGCGCTACTCGCGGCGGCGAGAAGCGCCGCCGAGGGGGGCCGCCTGGAGCTGGCGTCCCAGCTTCTGGAGAAGGTGGTCTGGCTCGGGGACGTCGACCCGGGTTCCACCGCGCAAGCGCTCGACCTGCTCGCCGAGCTCGATCCTTCGTCGCCGCGGCGCACCGTTCCGGTGCACGTCTTCGCGGACGCGTCAGCGCGCGCAGACGAAGGCTGGCGCTTCCGCGTCCGCACCCGCTGGGTCGACGTCTCCCGGTTGCTCGCGCGCGTGCTCGGAGCGCGCATCGTGCTGCTCGGGATCGAGCCCTTCGAGCCCTTCGAGCCCGGTTCGGCGGTCGATGTCGTGTCCGGCTTTGCCGCGCTCGCGGAGGTCGAGGCGCCCGAGTACGGAATCGTCGCGGGCATGCTCGGGGAGCGCGAGCCGGATCCGGCGGACGGGTCTGGCGAGCGGGACCTGCGCCGCGGCGCGGCGGAGTTCCTCGGGCGAAGACTCCTGGTGCGCTTCGAGCCGGGGGAGCCCGGCGAGCGCCTCCTCGCCCACGAGATCCTGCACCTCTACGGCGCGGTGCACGTGCCCGTCACGAGCGGCTCGCTGATGAACGCGACCGGAGACTCCAAGGTGGTCGACGCGGCGAACCGTCGCATCCTTGCGCTCACGCGCGAACGCGTCTTCGGGCCGGGCGGAGTGGAGCGAAACCTGCTCCCGGCGCTCGATCTCAGCGCGGCGATCAACGCCTGGGGCGGCGCGCTGCAACTCGACCTCGCGCTGCGCGGGCCCGAGCTCTCGCGCGCAGTGGCGGCGAGTGGGCTCACGCCGGGCGCTGCGGGGCCCGACCCGCACCTCGCAGACGTGGCGCACTGGGTCGCCGCGCTCCTCGTGGCGGAAGGTCGTCGCGACGAGGGCGCGCTGCTGCTCGAGACCGCCTCGGCGCTACACGGGAGCCAGACCAGCGCAGGACGCGCCGAGGCGGAGCGGGCTCGCGCGTTGCGCGCCGCGGCCGAGTGAGGGCAGGCTCCGCACTGGCCCGGTATCCTCTCGAGACCCAGGAGAGAAACGCATGGACCTGAGCTACGGCGAAGAATACGAGGCCTATCGCGCGGAGCTCTGCGCCTTCCTCGCGGCGAGCTGGCCGCCGCGCGGCGAGCAGGCGAAGCTCCCGAAGAAGGAGTCCGCGAGGCACTTCCGCGATCTCGCCACCGAGAAGGGCTACCTGCGCCGCTCGGTACCGATGAAGTACGGCGGCTCGGAGCAGCCCCCCGACCCGATCCGCGCGCGGATCATCCAGGAGGAGTTCACCCGCGTTCGCGCGCCGATGGACGTGCGCGGCATCGGCACGATGATGCTCGTTCCAACCCTGCTCGAGAAGGGCGAGCAGTGGCAGAAGGACCGCTTCGTCCCGCCGACGGTGAAGGGCGAGATCGCCTGGTGCCAGGGCTACAGCGAGCCGGGCTCGGGCAGCGATCTCGCCTCGCTCAAGACCCGCGCCGAGCTCGTCGGCGACGAGTGGGTGATCCACGGGCAGAAGATCTGGACGACGCAGGCGCAGGAGGCCGACTACATGTTCTGCCTCGCCCGCACCGAGCCGGAGGCCCAGAAGCACGGCGGCATCTCCTATCTACTGATCCCGATGAAGCAGCCCGGAATCGAGGTGAGACCTCTGCGCCAGATGACGGGTGGTGCAGACTTCAACCAGGTCTTCCTCAGCGACGCCCGCACCCCGAAGGATTGGATCGTGGGCAAGCGCGGCGAGGGCTGGCAGGTGTCGCGTGCGACGCTCAAGCACGAGCGCAACTCGATCGGCTCGTCCGCGCAGACGAACGCGCTCTTTCAGGGGCTCGTGCACCTCGCGCAGACCACGCGGCGAAACGGGCGCCCCGCGATCGAGGATCTCGCGATCCGCGATCGGCTGGTCGCGATCGAGGGCTACGTGCGCGCACACGAGTACTCCGGCTACCTGCAGCTCACGCGCAGCGCCCGAGGCGAGGATTCGGGGATCCTCCAGCTCATGACGAAGCTCAACTCGACCAATCTCGGCAACGAGGTCGCGAAGCTCGCACTCGAGATCCTGGGCGACGATGGCCTGCTCGATCCGACGGAGCAGGACGAGATCCTGCACCTCCCGAATGCAAGCCGGTCGTGGATCACGCACTACATGTACTCGCTCGGCATCGCGATCGCGGGAGGCAGCGCCAACGTCCAGCGCAACGTCATCGCGGAACGGGGGCTCGGCCTCCCGCGCGACTGGTGGGCCCAGAGGAGTGCGGGCAAGTGAACTTCGACCTCTCCGACGAACAGCGCCTGCTCCAGGACACGATCGGGGGCTTCCTCGCCAAGGAGTGCCCGCCGACGCAGCTGCGGGCAGTCTTCGAGGGGGAGGGCCACGACCCGACGCTCTGGAAGGGGATGGTCGAGCTCGGCCTCGGCGGGCTGCACCTCTCGGACACCTGGGGCGGCGCCGGCCTCGAGATCGTGGATCTGGCCCTTGCGGCCGAGGTGCTGGGCCACGCAGGCGCGCCGGGTCCCTTCCTCGGCCACGCGCTGGCGGGACTCGCGATCCAGCTCGCGGGGAGCGACGCGCAGCGCGAGGCCTGGCTCCCGCGACTGGCTTCGGGCGAGGCGCTTGCGACGGTGGCCTTCGGCGAGCCGGGCGGCCTCTGGCAACCGGAGCAGTGGACTCTCGAGTCGGGGGAGCGTCTCACCGGGACCAAGACGAACGTTCCGCATGCTGGGCTCGCAGACCTGATCGTCGTCGGTCTCGCGGGCGGCGGCCTCGGGCTCGTCGAGAAAGCCGCGCAGGGCATGGCCGTGGCGCCGATCGAGGCCGTCGACCGCGCGCGCCGGATCGATGCGGTGGTCTTCCAGGGGACGCCCTGCGAGATCCTTCCGGGCGGCGAAGGCGTCTCGGGCCGCGTGCGCGACGCGGGGCTCGTGCTGCTCGCCGCAGATGCCTTCGGCGCGGGCTCGCGCCTGGTCGAGATGTCCGTCGAGTACGCGAAGCAGCGCGAGCAGTTCGGGGTCACGATCGGCCACTTCCAGGCGCTCAAGCACCAGCTCGCGAACATGGCGCTCGAGATGGAGCCCGCGCGCGCCCTCTACTGGTACGCGGCCTACGCCTTCGACCACCTGCCGCAGGAGGCCCCGCGCTCGGCCGCGCTCGCGAAGGCGCACATCACCGAGCGCGCGATGCAGGTCGCGCGCGACGCCGTCGAGTGCCACGGCGGGATCGGCTTCACCTGGGAGTGCGACGTGCAGCTGTGGTTCAAGCGCTGCATGTTCGACCGCGCCTTCCTCGGCGCTCCCTCCTTCCACCGCGAACGCGCGGCCCGCCTCGCCGGCTGGTAGCTCGGAGGGCCGAACGACAGGGACCCTGCTTGCACCGCGATGGGAATCCCTTGTAGCGTTCGCGGCGCGGACGGCGAGTCTCGTCGCCCTTGCAGAGGGATCGAATGAGGCGTTTCTTGCGGACGACGACCTGGATCCTGCTCTCCTCGGCCGCCATCGCCGGGGTCAGCGGCTTCACCACCTGCGGAGCCGACGTCCGCGAGGACGACCCGGCCTACGAGAGCCGCGGCGAGTCCACAGAAGACGAGATGATGGACGACGCGGTCCGCGATTCGGAGCGCTGAGCGCCCGCCGCTCGCTAGGGGCGCGGCTCCCAGCCGT
>CAYPSI010000193.1:0-1664 GCA_964413375.1 uncultured Spirochaetales bacterium
CCCATGTGCTCGATCACCTCCGGGATCTTGTCCTCCCAGAATGGGTTCATCCACACGTTCCGACGGAATAGCTCGGCCGGGTCCTCCTTGTAGTACCAACGCATCCGCTGCTTCGACTGCTCGAGCTTCACGAACAGGTCGCCGAGAAAGCCGGAGCCATTCTCGACGGAGGCGATGCGCAGGTTCGGGAAGCGCTCGAACATCTTGTCGTAGGCGAAGGTCAACAGGAAGTCGTAGATGGCGCGCTCGGGGATCAGGCCCGCCACGCTGGGCTTGCTCCCTCCGCCCAACGCGTCGATGGCCGAGTTTCCCCCGTAGCCGTTGGCCGTGTAGCCGGTGCTCCCCACGTGAGCCACCACGGTGATGCCCGCCTCGTTGACGCGCGCCCAGAAGGGATCGAAGTGCTCGTCGCAGGGCGAGCGCCAGCCGTCTCGCGTGCGGATCGGCGAGGGGCGCATCACGAGCACTCGCGCGTCGCGCTCGAGTGCCCACTCGAGCTCGCGGCACGCCCAGTCGACGTCGGCCAGGGTCACGTACGGCGCGCAGAAGAGCTTCCGCTCGTAGGTGAGGCCCCAGTCCTCCTCGAGCCAGCGGTTGAATCCCTCGGTGAGCACGCAGAGAGCTTCGGTGTCGTGAGACAGGGCCTGCTCGTACAGGACGCCCGCCGTTGGAAAGAGCCAGACGCCTCCGAGCCCTTGTGCCTCGACCCGGGCGACGCGCGCGTCGCGATCCATGTACTCCGGCGGCAGCGGCTCGAGCTGGGAACGAATCAGCTCGTAGAAGGTCTTGCCCTCCGCGTTGCCGCGGTAGTACTCGCGCAGCACGCCGGGCTTCGAGATCGGATCGAACGTGGGATTGCCCACGGCGAGGCTGAGCTTGCCCGCAACCAGGTGGTAGCGCTTGCCGTCCATCTCCACCCACTGCACGCACCGCTTCTGCATCCGCCGCGGGACATGTCGCATGAACGCGTCTTCCGCCTCGTAGTAGTGGTTGTCGCAGTCGAAGAGAGGGCCGTCGTATCGCTCCATGGGAGGCTCCTTGGATGGCGGCCCTAGCGGCCGCGGAATTCGGGCTTGCGCCGTTCGAGGAAGGCTCGGATCCCTTCCTTCACGTCGCCGGACCGGCTGACGACCCGCTGGTTGCGGGCCTCGAAGTCGAGAAGGCTCTCGAAGGGCAGGTGCGCGCTCTCGTAGACGGCAGCCTTGGCAGCGCCATGGGCGAGGGTCGGCCCTCGCGCGAGGCGCTCGGCGAGCTCGCGCGTGGCGTCGGCGAGCGCGTCGGCCGCGACGACCCGGTTCACGAGGCCGAGGCGGAGGGCCTCGCCCGCATCGATGATGTCGCCGGTGAAGAGCAGCTCCAGCGCCTTCGCCGTGCCGACCAGCTCCCGCAGCAGCTGAGAGGCGCCGCCGTCCGGCGCGAGGCCGATCCGGGAGAAGACGGCGCCGAAACGCGCGGTGTCCGAGGCGATTCGCAGGTCCGCGGCGAGAGCGAGACTGCAGCCGATGCCCACGGCGTCGCCGTTGATGCTGCCGAGAACGGGCTTCCGAAGCTCCCGCAGGCGGAGGATGCAGCGATTGCCGCGGTCGAGGATGTCGCCGCCCGCGTCGCCGGGGAAGGACGGGGCCTCGGTCCGGCGGCGCTCCTCCTTCGAGACGGGTTTGAGA
>CAYPSI010000194.1:0-44915 GCA_964413375.1 uncultured Spirochaetales bacterium
CGGGGCGCGTGCGCTCGGACTTCGACTGGCTAGCGGGCGGCCCTCTCGCCGCGCTGCTCGAGCGCATCTTCGCGAGCGAGGCGCGCCTGCTCGGTCTGCGCGTCCCCTTTGGCGTCTCGCTGCTCTTGATCGGCCGCCGGCGCCGCTAGTCTGCCTTCACGCAGCGAAGCGTGACGAGTTGCCGCGCCGCCTCGCACCGGCGCTCCTCGACGCGGAGGCCGGCCTCCCGCGCCCATCCCTCCAGCTCCTCCGCGGTGTGGAAGCTGCAGTGGGGCGTCGTGAGCTGGTCGTGGAAGAGGTGCCAGGACATCTCGAGCGGAAGCCAGTGGGGGCGCCGGAGGGTGACGGCGAGCAAGAGGAGAACGGCGACGTGCCAGAGCGGGAAGAGCGTTGCACGCAGGCCCGTCTCGCCGATCCAGTCGCGCAGCTTGCGCACGGCCGGGCTCCCGAAGCGGTAGATCGGGTAGTACCAGCTGCGGCGGTCGTAGACCGAGACGACGAGGGTTCCGCCGGGGCGAACGATCCGCGCGAGCTCGGCGAAGGAGCCATGCGGATCGGGCGTCAGCATGATCACACCGTTCGAGATCACGAGGTCGCCACAGCCGCTCCGCAGCGGCAGATCCATGTTGTCGGCGTTCACCAGCGCTCCGGGGGAGTGGCGCGCTGCCGACTGCAGGGTGGCGAGGGAGAGGTCGAGGCCCACCACGCCGCCCCATCCGGCCCCTCGCGCCAGCTGGGCGACCCGACAGGCTCCGCAGCCGACGTCGACGATTCGCGCATCGGGCGGGAGCGCGCGGAGTGCCCGGCCCATCACGCGATTCTCGAGCTTCTCCTGCACGATGGCACGCGTGTCGAAGCGGAAGGGATGTCTGTCGTAGTGGGCCTGGGTGCGGGCGCGCAGCCGGAGCCAGCGCTCGCGATCGGGTTGCGTCGCTCGCGGCCCGCGACTCATCCGGTCGGCGGCGCCGCGTCGGGTCGCCAGACGAGGTGATCTTCGAGGGCGAGGTAGTCGAGCTCCGCTGCCGCAAAGGCGCGGATCGCGTCCTCGGGGGTGCAGACGATCGGCTCCTCGTGGATGTTGAAGCTCGTGTTGATGAGCGTCGCGATGCCGGTGCGCCGCTCGTACTCGGAGAGGATCCGGTGGAAGCCGGGGTTTCCCCGCTCGGTCACGAGCTGCGGGCGCGCCGTCCCGTCCACGTGGACCACGGCCGGGCAGCGTTCGCGAAGAGCGGGCTGCGCGTCGAAGCACACCGTCATGAACTCTGCGGCGTAGTCGGCACCCGCGAGCTTCGCATAGGCATCCCCGGCCCGGGCGGCGAGAGTGGCGGGCGCGAAGGGCATGAACTCGCTGCGCCTCAGTCTCGCGTTGAGCCAGGTGTTCGCCGACGGGTCTCCGGCGTGGAAGAGGATGCTGCGGTTGCCGAGCGCGCGCGGGCCGTATTCGACCCTGCCGGCGCAGCGGGCGACGATCCGTCGGGAAGCGAGCAGCTGGGCGACGCTCGCCTCGACGTCCGGGACGCGGCGGTGCGGAAAGTCCGAGCCCGCCAGCGCCTTCGCAACGCGCTCGCTTCCGGTACTCGGCCCCCAGAACACGTGGTCGATGCGCTCCAGCCGGAACTCACCCGCGGCCGCGGCCGTGGCGAGTGCGGCCCCGACGCAGAGCCCCTCGTCTCCCATGCCGGGATGCACGAAGAGGGACTCGACCTCGGGCAGCTCGTGGATGCGCTGGTTGAGCTTCACGTTGCCGAAGATTCCTCCGGCGAGCAGGATTCGACGCCGGCCCGTCTCGCGCAGGTAGCTGCGCACGACCTCGAGGACGAGGCGTTCGAGGTGGTGCTGCGCCGCCGCCGCAATCTCCTCCCGGCTGTAGGGCCTGGACAGGAAACCCGCGATTCTCTCGATGCTCGTGAACTGGTTGCGCCCGAGATTCGTGCGGAAGCCTCGGCTGGCCGGGTCCCACGAGATCATGTGCTCCATGTCGCGAAGCGCGGGTGCCGGATCACCGTAGGCGGCGAGTCCGGTGACCTTGCCCTCGTGGCGGTGGTGGCGGAACCCCAGGTGGTGGGTCACCGCCGCATAGAAGGAGCCGAGGGAGGCGTTGGCCGGGAAGCTCGCGATCCTGTCGATGTGACCGCCCGCGGCGAGGCTCACGCTTCCGGAGAGTCCATCCCCGTGGCAATCGAGCGTCACGACCAGGCAGTCGTCCCAGGGCTGGGTGAAGCTGACGCTCGCCGCGTGGCAGCGATGGTGGTCGACGAAGGACACGGGTGCGCGAAGCCCGAAGCCGCGGCCGAGCCTTCGTGAGAGCGCGGCCCGGTAGACGGCGACGGATCCCTTCGCGAAGCGGGATTCCGATCGACGTTCCGAGAAGAGGCTGTAGACGCGGCTGTTGAGCGTGCGGCTGAACTCGTCCCGATCCAGGAACTCCCGGTCGCCGAGCGGGCGGTGATGAGCCAGCGCGAGCAGTCGGAGCGGTAGCGGTGGGAACGCGAAGTTCGAGAGCGCGATGCGGTCGATCGACGCCGGATCCCAGGCGCTCTCCTCGAGTGCCGCCGCCACGCTCCGCTCCGGGAAGCCGTGGTAGTAGCCGGAGTGGTTCTTGATGCGCGAGAGGCGTTCCTCGCTCACGGCGAAGCGTACTTCGCCGTCCTCTACGAGGGCCGCGCCGGCACCGAAGCCGTCTCCGATTCCGAGCACCCTCACGCGGGGCCGCCCCGGCGCAGGCGTGCGGTCGCGAGCTGGTGAGCGGCTTCGCGGCGCTCTTCGACACACTCGAGGCCGCTCTCGCGGGCCCACGCTGCGATCTCCTCGAAGCTGTGGAAGCTGGCGCGGGGCGTGGTGAGCTGGTCGTGGAAGAGGTTCCACGAAGTCTCGATCGGGAGGAAGAGACGCCGGCGCGTCGCGAGCGGAAGCAGGACGAGGATCGCGAGGTGGAAGAGCGGAAAGACGGTGATGCGCAGGCCCCTGTCTCCGATCACGCGCCGCAGCGCGCGTACGAGGCCGCCCCCGAAGCGGTAGACCGGGTGATACCAGCTCCTCCGGTCGTATACGGAGACGACGAGCGTCCCACCCGGGCGCAACACGCGGGCGAGCTCCCGGAACGCGGCGTGCGCGTCGGGGGTGTGGTGGATCACGCCGTTCGAGATCACGAGGTCCGCGCAGCCGCTTCGGAAGGGAAGTTCGAGGTTGTCGCCCTGCACCAGCGAGCCCGGAGCGGATCCGCGCGAAGTCCGGAGTGAGCGCAGCGACAGGTCGAGACCCACCGTGCGGGCGCCGCTCGTCTGGCGCACCAGCCTGGCCACGCGGCTCGCTCCGCAGCCGACGTCGAGCACGAGGTCCGTGGGGCGGGTGGCCCGGATCGCGTCGCCCATGACCCGCCGCTCGAGCTTCTCGGCCAGGATTGCATCCTGATCGAAGCCGAATGGATGGCGGTCGTAGTGTGCGCGCGTGCGCGCGAGCGGCGCCCCGGGGGCCTCCCGGCTCATCGAGGCGCGGGCCGAGCGCCGGAAGGCGCTGCCCCCGGCGCGAAGCCGCAGAGCGAGCGCACGATGTAGGAGGGGCGGGCCTTCACCTCCTGGAAGATCTTCGACAGGTAGAGCCCCACCACGCCCATCGCGAGTAGCTGGATGCCCGAGAGGAAGAGCAGCGCCGCCATCATCGAGGCGTAGCCCGTGACCACGCCTCCCCAGACGAGCTTGAGCGCCACGAGATAACCGGCATAGACGAAGGCCGCGGCGGAGATCGCGAGCCCGAAGAGCATCACGACGATCAGCGGCTTGTCCGAGAAGGAGACGAGGCCGTTCATCGCGAGCCGGGCGAGGCCCACGAGCCCGTACTTCGAGCTCCCGCCGGCGCGCGCCTGTCTCTCGTAGACCACGCCGGTCTGTCGGAAGCCGACCCACGCGCGCAGCCCGCGCACGAAGCGCTCCTTCTCGGGCAGGCGATTCATCGCATCGAGGGCCGGGCGCGAGAGCAGCGAGAAGTCGCCCGCGTCGAGCGGCATCGGAACCGACGAGAGCCGCGCAAAGAGCCGGTAGAAGAGGTCGTAGAGGGCCACCTTGACCCAGTGCTCCTTGCGCTCCCGTCGCACCGCGTAGACGACATCGCTTCCCTTCTCCCACTCCGCGAGGAGCCGGAGCAGCACTTCGGGCGGGTCCTGGAGATCCGCGTCCATCACACAGGCGACGTCGCCGTGGGCGTGGTGGAGCCCCGCCGTGACGGCCGCCTGGTGGCCGAAGTTGCGCGAGAGGTGCACGCACATCCAGCGTGGATCCTCGGCGTGGAACTGGTCGGCGAGCTCGGCGCTGCCATCCGTGGAGCCGTCGTCGACGACGATCACCTCGAAGTGCAGGCGCGCATCGTCGAGGACCGCGACGAGGCGCCGACGGAGCTCCGGAAGCACCGCCGCCTCGTCGAAGATCGGGACGACCACCGAGACCAGGGCCGAGCCTGCCTCTCGCGCGTTCACCGGCATGCGCCTCCTGCGATCCGACGCGGAACGGGTCGCCCGATTATACGGCTACGGGTGTTCCTCGAGCAGGAAGACCGCGAGGTCGCCACGATCCTCCTCGCCGAGCTCGACCGCCGGCATCGGCGGCGTGGGTGCCGCGAGGAAGCGGGAGAGGCTCGAGAGGGTGTGGCGTCGGCCGAGCTCGCCGAGCGGGCGCGGCAGCACGCCCGGAGCGACGCGCTCGCTCTCGTGACATCCCGCGCAGGCAAGCGCTTCGTAGAGAGCCCGCCCGCGCGCCGCTTGGCGTACGCGCTCCTCGGCGGGGATCGTCGCCAGCGGCTTCGGCTTCTCCCCGCTCTCGATCTTCCGCGCGCGCTGCGCGGAGGCCGCGCTGTCTCCGGCCAGGCGGTAGATCGCGCCGGCGTAGTCGTCCGAGACATAGAAGGCGCCGTCCGGCCCCTCGGCCACGTCGACCGGGCGGCCGATCACGTCGCCGTCCTGTTCGAAGCCGACCAGGAAGTCGCGTTCCTCGATGCTCCCGTCCGCGTTCCAATGCAGCGAGACCACCTTGTATCCGTCCTTGCGCGTGCGGTTCCAGGAGCCATGGAGGGCGACGAGGGCACTTCCCGAGAGGTCCGCAGGCGCGTCGGGACGGCGCACGAAGGCGATGCCGAGCGGAGCGTTGTGCGCGCGGAAGGCGTGGGCCGGTGGGGTCGCGTCCCGGATCCGCTCCTCGCGACCGGCGCCGAGGTCCGGGTCGGGCACGTTGGCTCCGTTCGCATAGGGCCAGCCGTAGAAGCCGCCCTCGACGACGCGATCGAGCTCGCAGGGGGGGAAGTCGTCACCGAGCAGGTCGCGCCCGTTGTCCGTCGCGTAGAGATCGCCGGTGCCGGGACGCCAGTCGAAGCCCACCGGATTGCGCAGGCCCGTCGCGAAGATCTCCTCGCCGGATCCGTCGGGGCGGTAGCGAAGGATCGCCGCGCGCCGGGGATCGCTCTCCTCGCAGGCATTGCAGCTCGAGCCGATCGATACGTACATCCATCCGTCCGGGCCGATGCGCACGCTGCGGGTCCAGTGGTTGCCGCCCGTAGGCAGCCCGGTGACGACGTGCGTGTACTCGCCCGAAGCGGCCCTCGTGGCCGCATCGAAGCGGACGCGGCCGATCGCGCTGCCCTCCGCCACGATGAGCCACCCGTCGTGGAACTCGAGACCATGGGGGCGGTCGAGTCCTTCGAGGACGACGCGTCGGCCGTCGGCCCGCCCGTCGCCGTCGGCGTCCCGTTCGAGCAGCAGCACGAGGCCCTCGCGCGGCTGGCTGACGAGCAGATCCCCGGCGGGGGTGAAGCGCAGGAAGCGGGCGTTCGGGATGCCCTCGGCGAAGAGTCCCACCGAGAGCCCGTCCCGCGCGCGGATCCGCGTCCCCAGGCTCTCCGCGGGCGGGGCGCTCCGGCCGCTCCCGAAGATCAGGTGGGCGAGCGGCGCGTTCACCGCGAAGCGCTCCGGGAGCAGCCAGCGGCAGGCGCCGATCGCCATGAGCCCCACCAGAACGAGCCCAGTGGCGAGTCGCCTCATTCCGAACCCTCCGCACGAGCGGTCGCCAGTATCCCGAAAGCGTTCGGCGCGCGCCCCGCCGGGTCGGGGGGAGAAAGAGGCGCATTTTTCCCGCGGGGGGCCTTGAGAGAGGGCCGGGGCTGGCGTAATCGTATGCCCTCTCGGGAGGAACCGGTTTCATGGGGCTTCGCATCCGCAAGGGCGATCTCGTCCAGGTGATCACTGGCGCCGACAAAGGCAAGCAGGGGCGGGTCCTGGCCGTCGACCTCGAACGCGACCGCGTTCGCGTCGAAAAGGTTCGGATCCACAAGCGCCACTTCAAGCCCGGGCGCAAGGCCGCTCGCACGGGTGGCATCGTCGAGCAGGAGGGCTTCATCCACGCCTCGAACGTGATGCTGCTCGATGCGAAGACTGGAAAGCCCAGCCGCGTGCGCGTGCGCAAGGAGGACGGGCGGCGATCGCGCGTCTTCGCGAAGAGTGCCGAGCCGGTGCCCGCACCGGTACAGATCTAGAGGGGAGGGACGGTGGCGAAGAAGGGCAAGCGCGAGAACATCAAGCTCGAGTCCTCGGCGGGGACCGGCCACTTCTACACCACGGAGAAGAACAAGCAGAATACGCCGGACAAGCTCGAGCTCAAGAAGTACGACCCCGTCGTGCGCAAACACGTCGTCTACAAGGAGAAGAAGCTCCGTTAGACGGGGGTTTTCTGCCCGGGCGCGCGAGCTCTCCGGGATCGAAAGGGAAGCGATGACCTGGGTGATCACGAAGCTGTGCCGGGAGTGCGTCGACCAGTCGTGCGTCGAGGTCTGCCCGGTCGATTGCATCTACGAGTACACCGGGGAGGACGCCGAGACCTTCCCGAATCAGCTCTACATCGATCCCGAGGAGTGCATCAACTGCGGCGTCTGCGAGCCGGAGTGCCCCTGGGAGGCGATCTTCGAGGACGAGCAGGTTCCGGACGTCTTCCACGACGACGTCGCGCTGAACGCGAAGATCCTGGGCGCGAAGGATGCTTTCCGCGTTCCCGAGGTCACCGACAAGTCGAAGCCCACGCCGGAGCAGGTCGAAGAGAACAAGACCAAGTGGGGATATACGAGCTAGCGCATCGACTCCGGCAGGCCCGAGGACGTTGCGAGGATCTGGTCGGTCGCCGCCCGCTCCGCTCGCCTGCGGCTCGCTGCGCGCGCTTCGCGCTTGCGTTCAGGTGGAGTCGAAAGCGTTGGCCATGGTTTCGATCGGGGCCTTCGATCCGGTCCAGGCTTCGAGCTGGGCCGCCGCCTGGTACACCAGCATCCATTTGCCGGGGACGATGCGGGCACCGCGGGATCTGGCGTCGCGCAGCAGGCGCGTGTGTTCGGGGTCGTAGACGGCGTCGAGCACGACCGAGCCCTCGCGTAGTGCGTCGGCGGGAACCGGCGACGCGTCGCTGCGCAGCCCCACCGAGGTTGTGTTCACGAGCACGTCGTAGGGCGTGTGCGAGAGATCGCCGAGGCCTCCCGCCGAGTCCGCCCCGAGCTCGCGCGCAAGGGCTGCGGCCCGCTCGGGGCTGCGGTTCAGGATCGCGACCCGCGCTCCGCGTTCGCGTAGCCCGAAGACGAGCGCCCGCGCGGTTCCGCCTGCGCCGAGCACCACGGCGCGCTTCCCGGCGAGCTCCGTCTCGCGTTCGAGGGCCCGGACGGCTCCGATCCAGTCGGTGTTCGTCCCGACGAGGAGGCCGTCGCGCAGGGTCACCGTGTTGACCGCGCCGATGCGGCGGGCCGTGTCGTCGACCGCATCGAGGTGCTCGATCACGGTCTCCTTGTGGGGGATCGAAACCGCGAACTGCCGCGCCCGCAGCGCGCGAAGGCCCGCGAGCGCGGCGGCGAGGGCCGCGGGGGGGACGTCGAAGGCCAGGTAGACCGCGTCGAGACCGAGCGCCCGGTAGGCGGCATTGTGCATTGCCGGCGAGCGCGTGTGACTGGACGGGTGCAGGACGATCCCGCACAGGGCCGTTCCTGCGCCGGGGCCCCTGCGCTCGGAAGCAGTGTTTGCCGACACGCTCTCCTCCCCCTCGGGCGCCGAGGCTATCCTACTGGCAGCCGAGGGCGAGGCCGCCGAGTGGGCGGGCCGACCCCGGGCCGCGGGGACCTCGAGGGGAGGGTGCGACGTTGGCGCAAGCGCGGGTGGCGATCCTGATGGGGAGCAAGAACGACTACGAGATCATGCGCAAGGCCGAGGAGACCTTGGAGCAGCTCGACATCGCCTGCGATACCCGGGTGATCTCCGCGCATCGGACCCCGGAGCGGCTCGTCGCCTTTCTCAAGGATGCCGAGTCGAACGGGATCGAGCTGGTGATCTGCGGCGCGGGGGGCGCGGCCCACCTGGCGGGCGTGACGGCCGCCCACACGCTGCTCCCGGTGCTCGGCGTCCCGATCGACAGCTCGCCTCTCAACGGCCTCGACGCACTGCTCGCGACCGTGCAGATGCCGGGCGGGATCCCCGTCGCGACCTTCGGCATCGGCCGCTCGGGCGCGCAGAACGCCGCGCTCTTCGCCGCGCACGTGCTTGCGCGCAAGGACTCGGGTGTGCGCGAGCGGCTCGCGAAGTACCGCGAGGCGCAGTCGGCCGCCGTTCCCGAGCGGCCCTGACGCCGGCCCCGTCTCAGCGGGTGAGGAGTCGCCGCGCGATCTCCCAGGTCACTCCTCCCAGCAGCATCGCCACCAGGATCAGGACGAGCTTCGGAAGGCTCGTCACGGACCAGAACAGCACGTCGATCGACGTCGGCTCGAGATTCTGGAGCACGATGATCGCGACGAGGGCGACGAAGATGCCCTGGGCGACCCCCGTAGGATGCCGCCCGACGAAGCGGACGGCCCTCCCGGGCAGCGACGCGCGGTGCGGCTCGCTGGCGGTCGGGGAGGGGGCTGTGCCGGTTTCGGGTTCCATCGCTTCCTCTCTTTCTAGGTGTTGCCGCGCGCGCGGGCGAGCGCGGCCTTCAGGTCCTGCCAGACGAGGCGCCGCGTCTCGGGCGTGTACTGTCGCAGCACGAAGGCGGGATGGAAGGTCGGCATCAGCGGGATACCGCGGTACACGTGCCAGGTGCCGCGGATCTTCGTAATCGGGACGTCGCGTCCGAGCAGGCGACTCGCCGCGGGCTTGCCGAGCGCCACGATCACGCGCGGAGCCACGGCCGCGATCTGGCCATCGAGGAAGGGGCTACACGCGTCCACCTCGTCGGCGAGCGGTGTGCGGTTCTTCGGTGGACGGCACTTGACCACGTTGCAGATGTACACCGCGCTGCGCGGTATCCCGAGCCCCTTCTCGATCATCTGCGTCAGCAGCTCGCCGGCCCGCCCGACGAAGGGGAGGCCACGCTGGTCCTCGGTCTCACCGGGCCCCTCGCCGATGAACATCAGTTCCGCATCCGGGCTCCCATCGCCGAAGACGATGTGCGTGCGCCCTTCGGCGAGCCGGCAGCGTCGGCACTCGCCGAGGACCCGACGCACCTCTTCGAGCGCCGGGCGATCGGGCCAGAGCGCGGGCTCGATCGAGCCCTGCCGTGCCGCCGCAGGCGCTGCCTTCGCCGGCTCGACCGGCCGGAGCGCAGCGCGCGGAATGGCCTCGACCCCTTCCTCGGCGAGCTCGAGGAGCAGCTCGCGGGCCGATGCCAGCAGCGTCTTTGCCTCCGCCGCCAGCGACCCTTCCAAGGCGGGCTTCTGCACCGCTCAGGGACCCCTTCGGGTCGGATCGAGCAGGTGAGCGAGCAGCGCCGCGTCGTGGGGGCGCGGTCGCTGCGCGGAGCTCGCGCTCTTCGGGCGACCGGTACCCGGCTCGAGCGTGCCGTGGCGCTGCGCCTCGATCTTCGCCTCGACCTCGAACTCGAAGCCGGGATCGTTGGCGTCGTCGTGGCAGGAACCACAGATCTGGAGGATCACGCAGGAGTCGCACTTGTCGCCGAGCGAGAGGATGGTGCCGATGTGCTGCGCGCCCTGCTTCACGTGGTCGCCACCCGGCCCGTGGCAGGACTCGCAGCCGACGCGCGCGAGATCCGGGTGGGCCGGGGCGGCGACGTCGCGCGGGAAGCCGCCCGGGCTGCCGAAGCCAGTCGTGTGGCAGCGCAGGCACGCCGCATCGGACTGCTTGCCCTGGGCGACGAGGCTCGCCGCCGCGCGCTGGTGGGGGCTCGCCGCCCAGACCTCGAACTCGGCGGCGTGGCAGCTCTTGCAGGCCTCGGAGCCGACGTAGGCGGCGCGCGTCGGCAGCACGTCCCCGCCCGGACGGCCGCGCTCGGCCAGGAGCTTCGCCTTTTCCTGCGGAGAGAGCTTCGCGATGTGCGCGTTGGCGGCGTGCGAGATGCGCGGAAGAAAGCTTGCATACTCGAAGCCGAGCGAGTGCTTCGTATCGTGACAGCCGAGGCAGGCCGCCTCGTAGTTTGCGTCCTTCAGGAAGTCGGGACTCTGATGCGGCCCGCCGCGCCCATGGCAGGACTCGCAGCCGACGCCCTCGAGCTCGGGCGTCTCGACGGCGCCGCTGAAGCCGCCGGGCTTCCCCCAGCCGACCACATGGCAGCCGATGCACTCGGGGTCGAGCTCGGAGCCGTGGCGCACCAGCGTGTCGTAGGCGCTCGCATGGGAGCTGAAGCTCCAGGTCTCGTGCGCCAGCTCGTGGCAGCTGCCGCACACCGCATTGCCGCTGTAGCCGTCGGCGCGCAGCAGCATCGGGACGGGCACCCCGGCGAGCCGGGCGAGCCGCATGCGCAGCAGCGCATCGTCGCTGGGCGGGCTCCAGCCACGCGTGCGCGCCGCGATGCGCCCCTGCGCATCGATCAGGAAGATGTCCGGGACGCCACCGAAGATCCCGTACTGGTTGCGCAGGCTTCCGTCGTCGTCGAAGACGACCGGGAAGAAGTCGAGCCCCTCGTCTTTCAGCGTCTCGCGCACGGCGAAGGTGCGACCGGTGATCTCGACGCCGACGAGGAGCGGGCGCCGCGCCTCGGGCAGCGCGGTGAACGCAGCGTCGGCGAGTGTCGCCTCGATCGCGCGCAGCGCGTCATGGCAGTGCGGGCAGGTATGCAGGAAGAAGATCAGCACCACCGGCCGCCCGCGCGCTGCGGCGAGGTCGAAGCGGTCCTCGCTTTCCATCAGCTTTGCCTGGAAGACGGGCGCTTCGGGATGCGCGCCGTCCAGCGCCATCGGCCCCTCGGCCCCCGGCAGGCGAAGCCCCTCGCGCACGAGCTGTTCGAGGGAGAGCCCCGCGCTCGGCTCGGTGCTCGAGAACTCGGGGAGCCCGAAGCTCACGTAGCCCTCCGCGTCGATGCCGAGCAGCGCCACCGGGGCCCGCAGGCCGAGCCGGCCCGCGATCGCAGCGCTCGAGTCGTCGATCACCGGGAACGCGATCTCTAGGCGCTGCGCGAACTCGCGCGCCTTGTTCCGGCTCGATCCCATCGCCACCCCGATGATCTCGAAGTTGTGCTTGCCGCGCAGCTCTGCGACCGAAGCGAGCGACCTGACCGCTAGCTCGGCGTCGCGCGTGTCCGGATTGAAGAAGAGCATCAGCAGCCGACGCCCGAGGAAGGAGGAGATCTCGAGACGCTGATCGTCCAGCGTAAGGCCCCCGAAGGCCGGGAGGGGCCGTCCAGAGCGTTTCGGCGCGGCCACCGCGGGCGCCGCCGCCGCTGCGACTTCGCCGCCGCTGCTCGTCGCAGTGCGGGTCTCAGCCGGTATCGGCGGCGTTTCGGACGACTGGCTGCACGCCGCGAGGCCGCAGAGCAGGGCGATGACGAGGGCCTTGCGAAGCACGCACGCAGGATACCGGATCGGAGCTTCCGGCCCTAGGTCGCGACCCCATGGAACGCCGTCGCCCAAGGCCTTTCCCGCGAACCGGACGCTTCGACGACGTTCGCGGAGACGCGCCGGGGCAGGCTCGCGCTTCAGGCCGGCGAGCTCGCAGCGATTGTGCAACCCGCGACGGACGTAATCATTCCTGTCGGTCTGGGCGTCGCCATCGGCATCGTGCGGGTCTCGAATGCGATCCAGTGGCACCTCTTCGCGCACTCCGGCCGCGACACGGGTCGAACCTGGCCTCGGCGCAGGTCGGGAGTCGAAGCGCGCCCTCGCTGGCATCGGGCCGGGGCTACGAAACGCGCTCGAGGATGTGGATGCCGCAGGCGCTGCCGAGGCCGATCACGTGGGTGAGGCCCAGCTTGGCGTCGGCGACCTGGCGGGCGCCGGCCTCGCGGCGCAGGTGCGTGCACACCTCGTAGACGTTGGCGACGCCGGTCGCACCGAGCGGGTGCCCCTTCGAGAGCAGGCCCCCCGAGACGTTCACCGGGATCCGGCCTCCGTGCCAGGTCTGGCGCTCGTCGATCAGCTTGCCGGCCTCGCCGTCGCCGCAGAGTCCCAGGTTCTCGTAGTGCAGGATCTCCGCGGTGGCGAAGCAATCGTGGAGCTCGACGAGGTCGAGATCGTCCGGGCCGATGCCGGCCATCTCGTAGGCCTGCTTCGCGGCCCGCCGGGTGCAGGTGTTCACGTCCGGCATCACGAGGTCGCGTTCGGTGTAGGGATCGCTGGTCAGCACCGAGGCCGCGACGCGCACCGCGCGGCCCATGCCGAGCTCCCGCGCCTTGCGTTCGCTCGCGAGGACGGCGGCCGCCGCGCCGTCGACGTTCACCGAGCACATCAGCTTGGTGTTCGGATAGGCGATCATCTCGGCGTTCATCACCTGCTCGAGCGGCGTCTCCACCTGGTACATCGACTTGGGATTGCGCGTGCTGTGGTGGTGGTTCTTCACCGACACCTGCGCGAAGTGCTCGAAGCTCGTGCCGTACTTGCGCGTGTGCTCCATGCCGGCCTCGGCGAAGACCGCGGGCATCAGCTGCGAGCCGAGCAGGCCCTCCGTCGGGATGCCGCGGCCGCCGCCCCCTCCGCCGAGCAGCCCCATCTTGCCCATCTGCTCGACGCCGACGACGAGAACGAGGTCGTAGAGCCCGGCCTTGATCGCCGTCCAGCCCTCGCGGAAGGCCGTCGCGCCGGTCGCGCACGCGTTCGCGCAGTTCGTGACCGGGATCCCCGTCTGCCCGATCTCCTGGAGGATCCGCTGGCCGACCATCGCGCCGGCCTGAAGCAGGTTTCCGCAGTAGAGGGCCTCGATATCCTGGACGCGCAGGCCCGCGTCGTCGAGCGCGAGCAGCGCCGCCTTCGCGCCGAGCTCCGGGACGTCCTGGTCGGGGAAGCGTCCGAACTTCAGCATGTCGATGCCGAGCACGTAGACGTCGCTCATCGAGCTCTCCTTTTCCGGCTCAGGCCCGGGGCTGGAAGGTGTAGCTGAGGTACTCGTTTCCCTCGCGGTCCTTCGTCGGCGCGATCTGGTAGACCACTTCGATGGGCATGCCCATCTGGATCTTCCCGGGGTCGGGCTCGACGCCGATCAGGTTCCCCTTCACGGTGCCGCCGCCGTCGAGATCGACGATCGCGGACACGTAGGGGACCGCGACGCCCGGGAAGGAGCGGTACACGATCGTGTAGACGTAGAGGGTCCCAGTGTTGGCGAGCTTCTTCGGCGCAAGCGAGTCGCGGGCTCCGCAGCTCGCGCAGGTGGAGCGCTCGCCGAGGAAGACGGCCTTGCACTTCCCGCACTCGAGGCCCTCTAGATAGGGGTCGCCCGTCGGCGGGATCTTCAGGAACGAGACGATCGGGAGCGGCCCCGGGGCCGCGGCGCCTTCCGGCATGGATCCAAGCCCTCGCGTTCGGGATGCGGTTCGGCGGCAGGATGCCAGCCGTCGGCGGGGCCTGTCAAACCCGGCCGGGGCCTCCCGGGCGGGTGCGGCCGCGCAGCTCGCCGAGCTTGCTGCGGAAGAGCGCATTGTCGGGCTCGAAAGTGAGCGCGGTCTGGAGGTTGCGAGCGGCCGCCGTGCGGTCCCCGCGCTGGAGATCCGCCTCCGCGCGCGCGTAGTACTGGCGCCCCTGCGGCGTGCGGCCGCGTTGCTCCGCCTCGCTGCGCCCGGCCTCGCTCGTGGCCTCGGCGAGCTGGATTCGCAGGCCCGACCCTTCTGCGAGCCGTCGGTCGTAGGCGGCGCGCCGGCGCGGATCGCGCAGCACGGAGTAGGCCTCGGTCACGCGCTTCGCGATGCGCGCGATGGCCGTCTGGAGATCCTCGGGGAGGTGTCGGTTCCCGTCCGGGTGGAACGCGCGCGACGACGCGAAGTAGGCGCGCTTCACCTCGCCGGCGTCTGCGCCCGGCGGGACGTGCAGCAGACCATAGTAATCGAGCTCGTCCAGGATCCGGGCGAGCGCCTTGATTTCCGTCGGGGCCAGCGCGGTCGCCACGAATCAGCCCTTCTTGGAAGCTCCGCGTTTGGAAGACGACAGGTCCGTCCCAGACGTCTCGAAGAGGCTCGTGTCGGGGCTCGTTCCGTCGAGCAGGCTCGACTCCACCTCGGTGAGCTCGGGCGCATCGTCGCCGTCGTCGAAGAGCGAGTCCGCGGCGTCGAGCGACGCGTCGCTCCGATCTTCCTCGGGGGCCTCGCCGTGGAGCGGCTCCGAGACCGTGTCCCCGTCGAGGCCGATGTCGAGGAACTCTTCGTCGTCCTCGGGCGGCGCCTCGAGCAGCGGCTGGTCGTCCTCGCCGTCGAAGTCGAGCCCCGAGGCCTCGTCGAAGCACGAGATCGCGTCCGGCTCCGGCGCCCTGGCTGCGGGGCGGGGACTCCGCTCGCGAGCCTCCGGTACCGAGCGAAGGGGCGTCGGGATGAGCTTCACCGCGCCGAGCACCTCGCGGCCAGCGGCGGGGATCGCTTCGGTCTGCACCCGCTCGGTGCGCCGATCCTCGAGGATCGTCTCGAGCTCCCGCTCCGAAAGGCCCGACGAGAGCGTGATGCGCGTGGAGCCCTCCGTCCCGGTCTCCCGATCGCGGGCGGTCACGTTCACGATCCCGTCGGCGTTGATCTCGAAGGTGACGTCGATCCAGACCTGGCCGCGCGCGACCTTGCGGAAGCCTCCGAACTCGAACTCGCCGAGGAGCTCGTTCTCGGCGGCCTCGCGCGATTCCCCCTGATAGACGCGGATGCGCACCTTCTCCTGACCGTCCTGGGTCGTGGTGAAGCGGCGCGTCTGCTCGATCGGAACCGGTGTGTTGCGGGCGATCACCGTCTCGGCAATCCCGCCGACCACGCCGATGCACAGCGAGAGCGGCGTCACGTCGAGGAGGAAGGCCTCTTGACTGGCGTCGACGAGCGTCGCTGCGTGGATGGCGGCTCCGAGCGCCACCACCTGGTCCGGGTCGACGCCCGCCTTGGGCTCCTGTCCGAAGTAGTCCCTCACCGCGTTGCGCACGAAGGGCAGGCGCGTGGGGCCGCCGACGAGGATCACGCCATCGAGGTCGCGCGCGATCACGCCGGCCTGCGCGAGCGCCTCGTCGCAGACCTTGAAGGTGCGCTGGATCAGGTCCTGGACGAGGGTCGCGAGCTCCTGCGACGTGATGCGACGCTCCACCGAGATCGCCGGGACATCGGCGCTTGCCGGGACGATCTGGGGAATCCGGATCTCGACCTGATCGGCCACCGAGAGTGCCTTCTTGGCGCGCTCGGAGGATTCCTTGAGCTTCTGGAGCGCGAAGGGGTCGTGGCGCAGGTTGGTCCCGTGTTGCGTCATGAACTCTTCGGCGAGGAGGTCGATCAGGCGATCGTCGAAGTCGTCGCCGCCGAGAAAGGTGTCGCCGCAGGTCGAGAGGACCTCGAAGACGTCCTCTCCGATCTCGAGCACCGAGATGTCGAAGGTGCCGCCGCCGAGATCGTAGACGGCGACCCGCTGCGAGAGGCCGCGGCCGAAGCCGTAGGCGAGGGCGGCCGCGGTAGGCTCGTTCAGGATCCGCAGCACCTCGAGTCCGGCGATGCGCCCGGCGTCCTTCGTCGCCTGTCGCTGGTTGTCGTTGAAATTCGCCGGCACCGTGATGACGGCCTTGTTCACGGGTTGACCGAGGCGCATCTCGGCGACCGATTTGAGCTCGCGCAGGATCATCGCCGAGATCTCGGGGATCGAGAAGATCTCGTCGCGGACCTGGATCCGGATGCCGCCGCTCTCCGCCTGCACGATCTCGTAGCCGGAGATCGCCTTGGCCTTCCTCACCTCCGCCGAGGTGTAGACGCGCCCGATCAGCCGCTTGGCCGAGCAGATCGTGTGCTTCGGATCGTGGATGATGTTGGCCTTCGCGGCGTTGCCGACCAGGATGCCGTGGTCCTCGCGGATCGCGACCACGCTCGCGGTCGTGGGCTCGCCCTGGGCGTTCGCGAGCACGCGCGTGCTGCCCTCGCGCATCACTGCGACGCAGGAGTTGCTCGTGCCGAGGTCGATTCCGACCGCGATCTCGCCCATGGGACCCCTCGTCCGGGCCGCTGGCCCACCCTGGGTATCGGCAGGTCGCGGCCCGGCCTGAGGGTCGCGCCACCCAGGACGCCCGCCGGCGCGCGGCCGGCAGAGGCGTGGCGGCAGATCGGAAACCCGTGCTATTCAGCCTGCAAATCCAAGGGGTTGTGGGATGTCCGGGCACTCGAAATGGGCGACCATCCGGCGCAAGAAGGGCGCCGTCGACGCGAAGCGCGGGAAGATCTTCACCAAGCTGATTCGCGAGATCGCGACCGCGGCCCGGATCGGCGGCGGCGACCCGGGGGCGAACCCCCGACTGCGTCTCGCGATCGACAAGGCGCGCGCCGCCAACATGCCGAAGGACAACATCGAGCGGGGGATCCTGAAGGGCACCGGCGGCGGCGACTCCGAGGCCTGGGAGGAGGCCGTCTACGAGGGCTACGGCCCCGGTGGGACCGCCGTCTACGTCGAGACCCTCACCGACAACCGCAACCGGACGGTGGGCGAGGTGCGCCACGTCTTCACCAAGTTCGGCGGGAACCTCGGCGCCACGGGCTGCGTCGGGCATCTCTTCGAGCGCAAGGGGTCGCTCGTCTTCGAACGCGTCGGGATCGATTCCGACGCGCTGCTCGAGGCGGCGCTCGAGGCGGGAGCGGACGATGTCGTCGAGAGCGACGAGCAGCTCGAGGTCGTGACCGGCGCGGCCGAGTTCGGCGCGGTGAAGCGAAGCCTCGAGGGGCGCGGCTTCCAGCCCTCGCAGGCGGAGCTCCAGATGCGACCGAGCCTCACGGTGCGGCTCGAGGGCAAGCATGCCGAGCAGATGATCCTGCTCTCGGATGCCCTCGAGGACCTGGACGACGTCCAGGCCGTGAACGCGAACTTCGACATCTCCGACGAGGAAATGCAGCGCCTGGCCGGCTAGCAACGCCGCGAAGCGCAAGGGGCGTGTCAGTTCGCGCCCCGGCAAGGGCCGGCTACTCTCCCGGCGGCGGCTCGTCCCCCCGGCCTCCGATGATGATCCTTCTCTGGGAGCTTGATGCGCATCCTGGGCATCGACCCCGGCTCGCTTGCGACGGGCTACGGGGTGATCGAGCGCGACGGCAACCGGCTGCTCCACGTGGCCCACGGCACCGTGAGGCCGCGCGGGGCCACCGCGGAGCTGCGGCTGCACCTGCTCTACGAAGCGATCCTCGAGGTCGCGCGCCACCACGAGCCGGATGCGGCCGTCGTGGAGCGCGTCTTCGTCGCGCACAGCCCCCGCTCGGCGCTGGTGCTGGGGCAGGCGAGGGGCGTCGCCCTCGCGGCGCTTGGCTGCGTCGGGCTCGGAGTGACCGAGTACTCTCCCAGCGAGATCAAGCTCGCGGTGACCGGGAGCGGTCGCGCCGACAAGCGCCAGGTCTCGCTGATGGTCAAGCGCCTGCTGGCGCTCGACCGGGTTCCCGAGACCGATCACGCCGCCGACGCCCTCGCCGCCGCGATCGGCCACGCGCAGGCCGGGGCGCTCCGCGCGCTCGGCGTCGGCCCGCGACGCTCGTGGCGGCGCCCGCGCAGCGGGGCGGCGCAGCTGCGGGTGAGGCGCCGCCCGTGATCGCGCGCCTCGAGGGGATCCTGCTCGAGCAGCACCCGACCCGCGTCGTGATCGACGTGAGCGGTGTCGGCTACGACGTCCACATCCCGCTGTCGACCTTCACCGAGCTTCCGGAAACGGGCAAGCCGGTCGCTCTCCACATCCACACCCACGCCAAGGAAGGCGCGCTCCAGCTCTTCGGCTTCGCATCGCGCGCCGAGCGCGCCGCCTTCGAGCTGCTGCTGCGCGCGAGCCGGGTGGGGCCGCGCCTGGCCCAGACCGTGGTCTCGGGAATCGCCCCACGCGCGCTCCTCGATGCGATCCGTTCGGGTGACATCGCGACGCTGCGCTCGGTGCCCGGCATCGGCACGAAGCTCGCCGAGCGCATCCTCGTCGAGCTGCGCGACCGCGCCGGCGAGCTCGCCGCGGCGATCGGCGACTCTGCGGCGCCGGCGAGCGGGCCCGCCGCCCGAGTCGCGATCCGCGAGGAGACCCTCTCGGCGCTGCTGAATCTGGGCTACCCGCGAGCGGACGCGGAGCGGGTGTTGACACACGCGGCTGAAGACGCCGGCTCCGATGCCACGCTCGAGACGCTGGTGCGCGGTTCGCTGCGGAGGCTCTCGCGGTGAGCGATCTCGCAACCGGCAGGGAGGATCTCTCGGGTCTGGCCGCGCCGGACGAGGCGGGGCTCGACGCGGTGCTCCGGCCGCGCAGCCTCGCGGAGATGGTGGGGCAGGACCGCCTGCGCGAGAACCTCGACGTCTTCATCCGGGCCGCACGCGAGCGTCGCGAGGCGCTCGATCACGTGCTCTTCCATGGTCCGCCCGGACTCGGAAAGACCTCGCTCGCGCACGTGGTCGCACGCGAGATGGGAGCGCCGCTGCGCGTCACCAGCGGTCCCGCGATCGAGCGGGCGGGGGACCTCGCGGCACTGCTCTCGAATCTCGAGCGGGGCGACGTGCTCTTCATCGACGAGATCCACCGGCTCCCGGCCGCCGTCGAGGAGATCCTGTATCCCGCGATGGAGGACTTCAAGCTCGACATCCTGGTGGGGCAGGGGCCCGGGGCCCGCTCGATCCGGCTCGATCTTCCGCGCTTCACGCTGATCGGTGCCACGACGCGCGCCGGGATGCTGAGCTCCCCACTGCGGGACCGTTTCGGCTGGTCCGCACGCCTCGAGTACTACCCGCCCGGGGATCTCGAGAAGATCCTCGAGCGTTCGGCCCGGCTGCTCGGCATCGGCCTCGAGGCGGAGGCCCGCCGCGAGCTCTCGTGCCGCTCGCGCGGGACGCCGCGGATCGCGAACCGGCTGCTGCGGCGCGTGCGCGATTTCGCCGAGGTCGAGGGCGGGGCGGGAAGCGGGATCACCGGCACGCTCGCACGCTACGCGCTCGAGAAGCTCGACGTCGACGTGGCCGGCTTCGACCGCCTGGACCGCATCCTGCTGCTCACGTTGATCGAGAAGTTCGAAGGGGGGCCGGCGGGCCTCGAGACCCTCGCGGCGGCGGTCGGTGAGGACAAGGGCACTCTCGAGGACGTCGTGGAGCCCTTCCTGATCCACCAGGGCTTCCTGGCGCGCACCCCGCGCGGCCGGGTGGTCACCCCTCGCGCGCGGGCCCACCTCGGACGGCCGGCGCGCAGCGAGGACTGAGCCCCCTCAACGCCCCCGTCCGCCCGGCCGATACCGCGACGGCGGGCTACTGCGCACGGGGGACAGGTGTCGGCGCTGCGCACGATCGGCAGGATCTTCTGGATACCGGGAGCGCTCGCGCTCCTGGGTGTCGGGCTGCTGGCGGCCGCCGGGACCTTCCTGGCGGACGAGCCGCTCGTCGCCAGCGCGCTGGCAGCGCTCGGCGAGGCAAGCGCCGCGCTCGTGTCGCTCGGCTACCCCGAAGACGGAGCGGCAGCCCAGGGATGGATCGAGGGCGCGCTCGCGGGCGAGCCCCCGCTCTTTGGGCTCGCTCCGGCGGGCCTCGCGCTGCTCGTGGCGCATCGCCTCGCGGGGCGTCGGAGTCGCGTCGCCGAAGCCGTCGAGTCGCCGAACGGGGGAACCCTCCATCTCGCGCCGCTCGATCGCAAGGCGCGGCGCAGCGCCGAGAAGCAGGCCGCTGCGCTCGCGCGCGGGGGCCGGGCCTATGAGGCGGCAGAGCTCTGCTTCACCAGCGGTCTGCTCGAGGAGGCCGCCGGCTACTTCCTCGAGGTGGAGGACTTCGTTCGCGTGGCGGAGATCCGTCACGGGCAGCGGCGCTTCGAGGAGTGTGCCGAGCTCTACCGGAAGGCCGGGCGCCCGGAGACCGCGGCGCGCATCCTCGCCGACCAGGAAGACTGGGCGCGCGCCGCCGAGCTCTATCTGGAAGCCGGGAATCTCTCCGTCGCGGCCGAGTTCTTCGAGAAGGCGGGCCGGCTCCGCGAGGCTGCCGACTGCTACGCACGTTCGGAGATCCCGCGGCAGGCGGCCGAGGCCTACGCTCGCTGCGGCGAGTGGCGCCGCGCGGCCGAGTGTCTGGAGCTCGTGGTGCGGGAAGGGTTCTCCGGGGTGGGCCACGGCGACCCCCGGGGTCGCGGAGAGCTGCGCAAGCTCGTGCTGAGGGCGGGAGAGCTCTTCTCGAAGGCGGGCGCGGACGAGCGCGCCGAGTCGATCCTCGCGCTCGGCGGTTGCTCCGTCGAGGCGGCCGAGGTCGCGCTGCGCGGCGAACGCCTCGAGCGCGCGGCCGAGCTCTTTCTCGAGGGCCGGGACGCTCCGCGCGCCGCGGAGCTGCTCGGGCGCCTCGGGCGCGCGCAGGAGGCGGCGCAGGTGCTCGCCGAGCACCATCGCGACCGGGGCGACGACGCCCTGGCCGCGCGCTGCTTCGAGGAGGCCGGCGATCCGCTCGCGGCCGGCGATCTCTATCGCATGCTCGAGCGCTGCGACCTCGCGGCCGTCTGTTACGAGCGCCACGGCGACTTCCTGCAGGCCGCCGAGATGTTTCGCGTGGCCGGAGATCGCGAGCGCGCCGCGGCCTGCTACGAGCGAGCGGGGCGCTTCCGCGAGGCCGCCGCGGAGCTCGCGGGGGCCGGAAACCACGAGCGCGAGGTCGAGCTGCTGACGCGTGCGGGCGACTTCCTGCGCGCGGGCGAGCTGCTGCTCGAGCGGGGTGACGAAGACGCGGCGCTCAAGGTGATCCAGCAGATTGGCGAGGGGCACGCGCATTTTCCGAGCGCGGCCGCGCTCGTGGGCGAGGTCTTCCGCCGTCGCGGCATGCACTCGCTCGCCGTGAAGAAGCTCGAGCAGGCACTCGCGGGGCGCGCGCTCGACCGGGAGACGCTCGGCGCTCATTACACTCTCGCCACCACCTGCGAGGCGGCCGGTGAGACGCTGCGCGCCCGCGAGCTCTACGAGCGGATCCTGGCCTTCGACTATCACCACGCGGACACCGGAGAACGCCTCGCGCGGCTCGTGGATGCCTCCGCGGCGTCGGCCTCGCAGGGCTCCTCGGGGCGGTCCGCGGGTGCCTCGGCGGCGCGGGGCCGTTACCGGATCCTCGGCAAGCTCGGGCGCGGCGGCATGGGCATCGTCTACAAGGCGCAGGATACGGTCCTCGATCGCGTCGTCGCCTTCAAGGTGCTGCCTCAGGCCTTGAAGGAGAACCCGCAGGCGCTCAAGAACTTCCTGCGCGAGGCGAAGCATGCCGCGCAGCTCAACCATCCGAATATCGTGACGGTCTACGACGCCGGCGAGCAGGCCGGAGTCACCTACATCGCAATGGAGTACGTGGACGGGAGCACGCTCAAGGAGATCGTGAAGCAACGCGGAGCGATTGCTCCGGGTGGGGTCGTGAACGTCCTTGCGCAGATGTGCGAGGCGCTGGCCTACGCGCACGACAAGAAGATCGTGCACCGCGACGTGAAGACGGCGAACGCGATGTGGGCGCGCGAGCGCAAGGCGAAGATCATGGACTTCGGGCTCGCCCGGGCGCTCGAGGAGGTACGCAAGGAGGCGACGATGGTCTCCGGCACGCCCTACTACATGAGCCCCGAGCAGACGCTCGGTCGACCCATCGACCAGCGCACCGACATCTACTCGCTCGGAATCACGATCTTCGAGCTGCTGACGGGGGATCTGCCTTTTCGGGATGGCAATCTGCCTTATCACCACGTGCACACGCCGGCCCCGGACCCGCGCGAGCGGAGCCCGGGGATTCCGGAGCTGCTCGCAAGGATCGTGCTGCGCTGCTTGCAGAAGGACCCGGCGGCCCGCTATCCCTCGACCCGCGAGATCCTGGCCGAGCTCAAGGCGACCCGGGCTCGTTGAACGCAAGCGAAGCGCGCAGCGAGCCAGAGGCGAGCGGAGTTCGTGGTCTGCAAGCGCGGAGCGCGCGCAGCGAGCCGCAAGCGAAGCGCGCAGCGAGGCGAAGCCGAGCGGAGTTCACCGGGAACGCGAGCGGAGTTCATCAGGCCCTGGACCCGCAATGGACGATCGCCGACCCGATCGCGTGTAGCGGCACCGGGCTGCACACGGGGGCCAGCGTGCGCGTGCGCCTGCTGCCCGCTCCCGAGGACGCGGGCATCCGCTTCGTCTGCGGGACGGAAGCGCGCCGCGTCGAGATCCCCGTGTGCCCGGAATCGGTCGCCTCGGGCGAGCGCGCGACCTGCCTCGCCCGCGACGGGGCGAGCGTGGCGACCGTAGAGCACCTGCTCGCCGCGCTCTACGGTCTCGGCGTCGACAACCTGCATGCCGAGATCGAGGGCCCCGAGCTGCCCGCGCTCGATGGAAGCTCCGCGCCGTGGGTCGAGCTGCTGCGCCGCGCGGGCCTTCACGAGCAGGCCGCGCGCCGGCGCCCTCTCGCGCTCGACCACGCGATCGAACTGCGCGAGGGCGAGGGCTGGATCCGGGCCGAGCCCTCTGCCGGCTTCGCCGTCCGCTACGCGATCGACTACGCCCATCCGGCGGTCGGGCGGCAGGAGTTCTCGATCGACGGAGACGATCCAGATCGCTTCGCGCGCGAGATCGCTCCGGCCCGCACCTTCGGCTTCGCATCCGAGCTCCCGGGCCTGCTCGAGTCCGGGCTCGCCCGCGGTGGATCGCTCGCGAATGCGATCCTGCTCGACGAACATCGCGTCGTGAACGCCGAAGGCCTGCGCTTTCCCGACGAGCTCGTCCGCCACAAGATCCTGGATCTCTTCGGAGACCTCGCGCTGCTCGGCGTGCGCCTGCGCGCGCGCGTTCAGGTGGAACGCGGCGGCCACCGCCTGCACCAGGCCCTGGTCGCAGCGCTCCGGGAATGCCGCGCCCAGCCTTGATCCGATCGCTTCAACGAGCCCGAGAAAGCTCTTCCGGCGTCGTGTCGGACGAGCAACCCTCGAGGGCGCGCGCGAGGCTCGCGATCTGCTGCGGGTCGCTGAACGCGATGCCCATGCCCGCCGCGTGGGGGCCGGCATCGGCGGGGGACAGGACCCAGACCACGCGGCCTTCGAGTTCGTGCAGTAGCGGGCTTCCGGGAAGCTGGAAGCGCACGCGGATCGGCGAGCCTTCCGCCGCCGCTGCGTCGACCCGCACGAAGAGGCCCCCGGCGCCGAGGGTCGTGGCGCGGGCGACAGCGGATCCATCGCGCGATGCGTAGGCGATGTCGAGGCTCACGGTTCTCCGGCGCCAGCGCCGCGGCGGCAGCTCCGTCCTGCGCGACACGGGGCTCAGATCCTCGCGAGCCAGGCGCGGATCGCCCGGAGCAAGAGGCCGCGCGCTTCGGGCGAGCCGGCGACGAGTGCCGACAGATCGGCAGTCGGAGCGAGTGGCGCCGCACGCTCGCCCGTATCGGCCGCGAGAGCGACGAAGGCCGTGCGGAGGTCCCCCCCGGTCTCGTCGAGCGCCACGGCTGCGGCGAGGCCGCGCAGCTCGCTGCGCCACGCGGCGAAGTCGACGCCAGCGAGCGTTTCGAGCGGGACACCGTCGAGAAGTCGGCGCACACCGCGCCGCGTGCGCCGGCCGAGCGCGGTGGTGAGCGCGTTCACGAAGCGACCCGACGCGTGGACGTCGTCCGCCTCGAAGGCGAGGGTCGCGACGACGAGCAGCAGCTCGCGCAGCTCGCGGGTCGGGAGCGGCAGCAGGGCGGGGGCCGAGAGGCGCCCCTCGGCCACCAGGGCCGCCGCGCGAAAGGCCGCGTGCACGTCGCCCGAAGGCGGGGGCGGTGCGCCCGAGTGTCCGAGCGCATCCCCGATCTCGCGGGCCACCTGCTCGGCGACCTGGCGCAACTTCTCGTGCAGCGGATCGTCGAGCGATCCTGCTGCTGCGATGCGCGTCGAGAGGGAGGCCGGAGCGGCAGCGAGCTCGGCGGAGGTCGCGATTCCGAGCGCTCGCAGGATCGCGAGCCCGTCTTCGATCGCTTGCGAGCGATGGCGGCTCCCGGCGACCCGCAGCGCGGCGCGCAAGCTGGGGGCATGCGTCGGATCGCGCTCGAGGACTGCCCTTTGATGTGCGAGCGCGTCGCGCCAGCGCTCGGGGCGATGAGAGAGCAGACTGGCGAGAGAGGCCCGCAGCTCCGTCGACTCGGGGTCGAGCCGGAGCGCGCGTTCGTAGGCGTCGACGGCTCCTTCGAGATCTTCGAGCGGGCCTGCGAGCAGGCGACCCTGCTGATGCAGCGCGTCGGCGAGGCCGCGCGGGTCGTCGCCCGGGTGCCGCTCGACGAAGCGGCGCAGTGCCTCGGCGGCGCCGCGCCAGTCTCCCATCGAGCGCAGCAGCCGAGCCCGCGCGAGCGCGGCCTCGTGGCAGCGGGGATCCGCGTCCACGGCGATCGCGTACGCCTCGGCGGCGTCGGCGCGCGCACCCTGACGCTCGAGAGCGCGCCCGCGGACGAGCGCGAGGGGGCCGCGAGCGGCATCGTCCGCGCCGTGCTCGAGAGCCGCGCTTGCGACTTGCAGCGCTTCGTCGACGTCGCCGCGGTGCCAGAGCAGCCACGCGAGCCCCTGCCATGCGCGGGCCGCAGCGGGGTGCGCCTCGATCACCGCGCGGAAGTGCCCCTCGGCGGCGCTCTCGCGGCCGGGCGCACTCATCTCCCACTCCGCGGCGCGCAGCAGTCTCTCCGCGCGCCGCTCCGAGTCAGGGGCCGCCTCCGCCCAGCGCTCGAGTGCGGCGATGCCCTCGCCGATCCGCTCCGCGCGCTCGTGCAGGCGGACGCAGCGCGCATGGGCGTCGTCGAGCGTCGGGTCGCACGCGAGAGCCTCTTCGCAGCGAGCGAGCGCCCCGGTCGGATCCTCGCAGGCCTCGAGGCAGCGTGCGAGCAGGCACAGGTGCACCGCCCGCTCGGGGTAGGCAGCCTCGTCGGCAAGGCGGAGCTCGAGGGCGCCGCGCGCAGCGACGAGATCCTCGAGGCCGATCAGCACCTCGGCGCTGCCGGAGAGGGCCTCGAGCTGGTTCGGGGCCAGGCGACGGGCCTCCGCATAGAAGCGCGCCGCGGACTCGAGCTGCCCGCGCGAGCGCGCACAGCGCCCGCCGAGCAGAGCGAGCTCGATGCACTCGCCTTCGCCGAGGTCTCCCGAGGCGCTACCGAGCTCGAGGGCTCGCCGCGCAGCACTCTCGGCGTCGGCAGGCGCAGAGCAGCGGGCGAGCGCGCGAGCCAGGCGTGCGTGGACCGGAGCCGAGACGGGATCGCGAGCCACGGCGAGGCGCAGCAGATCGGCGACCCGCGCGTCCTCTTCGCAGCCGACGAGTTCGGCTGCGCGCAGCAAGCGTTGCGCCGCCTCCGCGTCGGGGGCGAGTGCGGCCGCCTTCTCGAGCGCTGCGACCGCGCGCGTGAGATCACCGGCCCGCTCGTGCAGGCGGGCCGCGAGGTCGAGGCCCGCGACGCTGGCCGGCTCGAATTCGAGCGCCCGTTCGATGCGCGCGAGGGACTCCTGCGGCCGGCCGAGCGCTTCGAGGGTCTCGGCGAGGCGTCGGTGGTCGGCGCCCGTGGCGGCTGCGGCCGGATCGTCGCACCACGCGGCGAAGCTCGCGGCGAAAGCTACCCGATCGCCGCAGCGCAACTCGAGCTCGGCCAGCTCGGAGAGGCGCGCATGGGGCAGCGGGCCCTGGGCTGCGGCCAGCTGGTAGGCGCGGCGCGCCCGCGGCGCGTCGCCGAGGTGATCGCGCGAGAGTTCGCCCGCGCGCAGCCAGACCGCCGTGCGTCGTTCCGGCTCTCGCGAGCCCAGGGCTTCGACCTCGCTCTCGTAGAGGCGCACCGCGCCGGCCCAGTCTTCCATGGCCTCGAGCAGCGCTTCCAAGGATCGCAGCGATGCGAAGTCCTCCGGATCGGACTCGAGCGCGGCCGCATAGCATCGACTCGCGCGAGGGGTCGTTCCGAGGCGCTGCCAGGAGACATCGCCGAGCCGGCGCAGCAGCGCGGCTCGTGCGGCCGGCGGCGCGTCGGCGCAATGCTCGATCTCCCGTTCGAGCGCATCGGCCACCGTCTCCCAGTCACTGACGCGCTCGGCCGCGACGCGCAGACCGCGGAGCGCCGGGAGGGATCCGGGCTCGAGCGCGAGCGAGCGTCGATAGGCGTCGAGCGCGCTGGCCGGCGAGTGCAGGCGTTCGTCGCGCAGGCGGGCGAGCTCGAGCCAGCCCGCCGCATCGGGCCAACACAGTAGCAGTGCGGTGGTGCGCTGCTCGAGCTCGATCCAGGATCCCGCCTCGCGCAGCAGCGCGAGGAGCGTCTGTTCCAGCTCCCGGGAGCGGTCGACGTGAGACCCTGTCGCGTCGGCCAGCGGGCGCAGGTGGCGCAATGCAGCATCCGAACGCCCGATGCTGCGGTAGACGCGGGCCAGATCGCCGTGCAGAGCCTGGCGGCGCTCCGCGAAGACCGGGTCGGTCGCGTCGAGAGCCTCGAGCTCGGCCTCGGCGCAGCGCGCCCACACCTCGCTCGGGGCACTCGCG
This sequence comes from uncultured Spirochaetales bacterium, assembly GCA_964413375.1. Classification (GTDB taxonomy): domain Bacteria; phylum Myxococcota_A; class UBA9160; order UBA9160; family SMWR01; genus CAZUYC01. The sequence continues at coordinate 26,784 of CAYPSI010000194.1, forward strand.
CGCAGCACCTTCCCGAGGGCACGCAGCAGCTCGGCGCGACGCTCGCCGGGAGCCGGCGTCTGCTCGACGGCCAGCATCCAGAACTCGGCGGAGCGCGCGGGGTCGCCGAGCGGGCCCGCCCAGAGCTCCGCTGCCTCTCGCAGCAGGCGTATGCGCAGGTCGCCGTCGGCCACTGCGAGGCGTTCGGCGACCACTTCGGCGCGTTCGCGATCGCGGCCGAGCAGCGCCAGCAAGCGCGAGAGCTCGCCGAGAATCTCAGGGTCTCCGGGCCAGGCCCGGCGCGCGTCGGCGAGCAGCGCCGCCGCCCGGGCCGGCGAGGCGAGCTCGCGCTCGAGCACACGCGCGCGTTCGAGTGAGAGCGCCCGACAGCCGAGTGCGTCGTACGTCGACGCTGCCTGGTCCTCGAGGGCCCGGAGCCGCGCCTCCGTGCGTCCGGCAATGCGATGGACTTCGGCGATGCGCGCCGCGACCTCGGCCCGCTCCGGATCCTCGTGGCGCAAGCGCTCGAGCCACGGAAGGGCCGCGTCCGGCCCGAGGCGGGTCCAGGCGATTCCGGCCGCTTCGTCGAGGAGCGCGCCGCGCTGGCCGGGTGCGGCCGCCTCGGTCTCGGCGCGCAGGCAGCCGAGCACGCCCTCCCAGTCGCCGATCTGCTCGAGCTGCTCGCGCAGCGCGTCGCGCACCTCGGCTCGCGAGGGATCGAGCGCGAGCGATTCGCGAAGGTCCGCCGCGGCATCGCGAGCGCGGCCCGCCGCGGCGCGTAGCCGCGCGCGGTGCGCGAGCAGTGCGGCTCGGGTGGCGTCGGGCTGCGGCCGCGCCAGCGCCTCGTCGAGGAGCTCGCGCAAGAGCTCCCCTTGCGACTCGCGGCTCGCGAGCGCGAGCGCTCGTGCGAGTGCGTCCGGGTGGCAGGGCTCGACCTGGAGCACCCGACGCAGGTGGAGCAGCGCCTCGCTGCGGCGCTCGAGGCGATCCGCGAGCAGCTGCGCGAGCTCCATGCGAACCGGAACTTCCGACGGCCCCGCGCGGTGTGCGAGCTCGGCTTCGAGGAGGCGCGCGAGGGCGAGGGGCTCGTCGAGGCGGCGATAGAGCTCGCGGAGCGCGGCACCCGCGTCGCGGTCGCCGGGGCGTTCGCTCAGCACGTCGCGGTATGCGGCGAGCGCCTCGCGATCCGCCCCGCGTTGGCGCAGCGCGTCCGCGAGGCGAGAGAGCCAGCCCGCGCGTTCCGCGCCCTGCGAGGCGCGGCCGGCGGCCGCACGGCAGAGCGTTTCGAGCGCCTCCATGCGTCCCGAGTGCTGGTACAGATCCGCCAGTGGCTCGGCCACGACCGAGACGGGCCCGAGCTCGGCGAGCGCGGGCTCGAGCAGCGCGATCGCGCCGGAGGCATCCTCGAGGCGAGTGGCCCGCAGGCCGGCGATGCGGAGCCGTAGCGCCGTGCGGGACGCCGCATCGGCATCGTGGCGGCGCCCCAGTGCGTCGAGCCGGCGCTCGAGTACGCGCACGAGATCATCGGCGCGCTCGAGGCCCTCGAAATGCGCCACCAGGAACTCGCTTGCGGTGGCGTCGCCGGGGTCGATCTCGAGCAGGCGCTCGTAGTGTTCGCGGGCGCGCTCCGGTTCTTCGAGCGCGCTGGCCGCGAGGTAGGCGACGCGTCTGCGGATCGCCTGCTCGCGTTCAGGCGGGGGATGCGTGGCGAGCTCGGCATCGAGAGCGCGCGCGAGATCCGCCGGGCGGTCGGCCTCCTCGTACAGGAGCGCGAGATTGCGCCAGAGCTCCGGGCGTTGCGGAGCCAGCGCGGCGGCCGCTTCGAAATGCTGGAGGGCGGCGGCGGCGTCCGACACCCGGTCGCGACAGATGCGGCCGAGACGCTCGTGGATCGCTCCCCGCTCGGCCGGCGGGGCCGTGTCGAGGCGGGTCAGCAGGTGCGCGCGCAGCTGCGGCCAGGCTCGCTCGCGCTCGAGCAGGCGCTCGAGCTGCGCTCCGGCCGCATCGCGCGTGGAGGCAGCGGACGCGCCTTCGAAGAGCCGTTCGAGCCGGGGCCTCGCCTCGGACGGGCGACCGAGGATCTCGTCGTGCAGGACGGCGCACTCGAGTGCAGCGCGCTCGCGCTGCACAAGATCGGGATGCGACTCGCCCTGCGCTGCCAGGAAGGCGACGAGACGCCCGACGTCGCCACCGGCCCGCAGCGCTCGCTCGAGACCGATGCGAGCCTGTGACTGCTCCGGGTCCCTGGCGAGGATCTCGCCGTAGGCGTCGGCGGCCGCCTCGAAGCGTGCGAGCGGATCCAGAAGCAGATCGGCGCGTCGCAGCGCGAGCTCCGTCCGCTCGGAGGCGTCGGGCCCGTCGGCGGCGAGGCGCCTTGCCAGGCGCAGGACGAGCTCCTCGCTGCGGTGGCTGCGGGTGAGGAGCTCTTCGAGCCGCGGCTCGACATCGCCGGGTGCGTCCGGCTCTTCGGCCAGCCGAGCCAGCGTGGTGATCGCCCCGGCGAGATCGCCCAGGCGCTCGGCTTGTAGACGGGCGAGCGTGTCGAGCGCCGACAGGCGCTCCGCGCCCGCGAGCAGCGGGATCCGCGCCTCGTGGGCTGCTACCGCCTCTGCGAGTCGTCCCTCGTGCTCGAGCGCTTCGCCGAGCAGCGCGTGGGCCGCGAGGTCGCTCGTGTCGATCGCGAGCGAGCCACGGCACGCATCGATCGCCTCGGCATGGCGACCCGCCTCGGCGTGCAGCTCGGCCACCCGGAAGCGCCCTGCGGCTCGCAGCGAACCGTGAAGATGGGGGTCGAGTCGCTCGAGCGCGCGCAGCTCGTCCGCTGCGTCCCCGAGCTTGCGCGCGATCTCTGCCCCGAGCTCGAGCGCCGCCACCTCTTCGGGGCAGGCGAGCGCCCAACGCTCGACCCAGCGCGGTGCCTCGGTGAGGCGACCGCTCTCCTCGAGGCGCCGGGCGATCTCCCTGACCAGGAAGCCCAGTCGTCCGGGGTCCATCGAGACCCCTGCCTCGCGTTGGTAGGCCGCGAGTACGCCCTCTGCATCGCCGCTCGAGACCGCGAGCGCCTGGCGTCCGTGGTGCGCGCGTGCCGTGGAGGGATCGAGCGCGAGCGCGGCCTCGAAAGCCTCGGCCGCGGCGGGCACCTCGTCGAAGTGCTCGATCAGCAGATCGCCGAGAGTGCACCAGTGGGCCGCACGCTCGTCCATCGGGCCGCTACGGGCGGCGCGCTCGAGCAGCTGGCGCAAGGGCTTCCACGCCGCGGTGCTCTGAAGGAGGCGGACCAGGCGTGCGACCAGACCGGGGGTCGTCGGGTCCGCTGCGAAGGCCCGCTCGAGGGCGCCTCGGGCCGCTTCGACGTCGTCGAGATGCTCTTCATAGAGCGCTCCGAGCTCGGACAGGATCCCGGCCCTGAGACCGGGGTCCGAATCGACGAGCACTGCGCGCCGCTCGAGGCAATCGGCGAGCTCCGCGTGGTGACCGAGCTGTGCCAGCGCTTCGGCCAGTGCGTCGATGACGAGGGCATCCTGGGGCTCGAGCTCGAACGCACGCTGGAGCTGCGCCAAGGCCGACGACGCGTCACCACGCTCGATGAGCAGAGAGGCGAGCTCGACGAGCGCCGGGGCGGGCGGCGGGTCGCCTAGCGCGGCGACGCGCGCGAGACGTTGCTCGAGCGCCTGCTCGTTGCCCGCGTCTCGCTCGAGGTCGGCGAAAGCCATCTGCACCGAAGCGCTCTCGGGCAGGTACTCCTCGGCGAGCGCCAGCCAGCGCTGTGCCAGGGCGGGGCTTGCGAGCCGGTCGCGCTGGAGCTTGCCCGCTTCGAGCGCGATCGCGCCGCGCGTGGCCCGGTCCGTCGCGACATCGAAGCGGCGTTCGAGCAGGTCGGCGAGAAGGGGCCACTGGCCGGTGTCGGCGACGAGCGAGGCCAGCAGCTCGAGGGCGCCGGCGCACCGCGGCTCCTCGGTCAGCGCGCGGCGGCATAGCTCGGCCGCGCGCGCCGGCTCGCCGAGACTGCGAGCGAGGAGACTCGCGTGGGCGGCGATCGCCTCCGCACGCGCTGCTCCCCGCAGCAGCAGCGAGGCCCGCTCCCAGTTCGCGGCGGCCTCGGCGGGGCGACCGAGCTGCTCCAGCGCCCGCGCGCTCCCCGTGAGGGCGTCCGCGTGCTGAGGGCGGATGTCGAGTGCGTCACGGAAGTGGCGCAGCGCCAGCTCGGGATCGCGGATCCGGTCGAGCCAGATCGTTCCGATCTCGTGGAGCAAGGTCGCGCGTTCGTCCGGGGGCGTCTCGAGCGACAGCTCGAGCTCGGCGATCTGGAGCGCCACGTCGAAGCGAGCCTGGGCGCTGTGCAGGCGGCGAAGCCCCGTGAGGGCCGGGCGGTGGCGCGCCTCTGCGGCGAGCGCAGAGCGGAAGCTGGACTCCGCACGCTGGGGGTCGCAGAGGTGATCGGCGAAGAGCAGCCCGAGCCGCACGGAGACCCGTGCCCGCTCCCGCGGCGACGCCTCGACCGTAGCGGCCCCGAGACGCGTCTCGTAGAGGTCGACGAGCGCCGGCCACTGCCCCGAGACGAAGAGGCGCTCCTCCAGGGCATGGAAGGCCTGCGTGTCGTCGGGGCGTTCGCGGAAGCGTTCGAGCTCGGCGGCGAGCGTCGCGGACACGTATCCGGGGCCTCCAACGCAGGGGAAGTGCGCGGCTTTTCATCGTCCGATCCGGCTCCGGTCTTGATGCGATGGAGCTCCGAGCTGCGCGGTTTTCTGCTTCGGGGGCAGCGGATTGCAGTGGGCGCCTGCATCGGGGGCCAGGCGCCAGCCGCAGGCGGAGGCGGACCCCCTCGGACAAAGTATGGTCTGCGCGTGCCGGCAGAGCTTCCGAAGCCGCTGCGGATCGATGCGGAGGTGTCGGTCAATGCGTGCGAGGGCGGGGTGAATCACCGCCTGCGGCTGCGCGTGCCGGGCTGGCCCGGCTTCGAGCCCGGGCAGTTCGTGATGCTCTCGCCCGGCGCGCTCGGGGCGGCGCCCCGCACCGATCCGCTGCTGCCCCGGCCGATGGCGGTGTATCGCGGCTCCGGGGACGAGGTCGAGATCCTGTACAAGCGCGCGGGGCGCGGAACGGCGCTGCTCGCCGATGCCCGTCCGGGCGAGCGCGTGCGCTTGGTCGGGCCTCTCGGGCGGCCCTTTCCCGCGCCGCTGCCGGGCGAGCGCGCGCTGCTCGTCGGTGGCGGAACCGGAGTCGCGTCGCTCTACGAGCTCGCCCGCCGGCTGCTCCCCGCGACCGAGATGGCGATCCTGCTCGGAGCGCGCAGCGCCGGCGATCTGATGGGGCGAGCGGACTTCGAGGCGATCGGGGGGCGCGTCCGCGTGGCGACCGAAGATGGGAGTGCCGGCGAGCGAGGGCTCGTGACCGACTTGCTCGAGTCGGAGCTCGCCCGGGGCGGAGCGGCCCGCGTCTATGCCTGTGGCCCCACCGCGATGATGCGCCGTTGCGCCGACCTCGCCGCCGCGGGCGGAGTCGCGGCCTGCGCCTCGCTCGAGAACCACATGGCCTGCGGCTTCGGCGTCTGCCTCGGCTGCGCGGTGCCGGTCAGCGGCGGCGGCTTCGCGCTCGTCTGTCGCGACGGCCCGGTCTTCTCGACCGGCGACGTCGTCTGGGAGGGCCTTCCGTGAGCGGCGGGGCAGCGCCTGTCGGCGTCGACACGCGGGTGGACCTCGCGGGGATCTCGCTGCGCAATCCGGTGCTCACCGCCTCGGGCACCTTCGGCTACGGGCTCGAGCTCGCGCCCTTCGTCGACCTGCGCCGGATCGGCGGTCTCGTCACGAAGAGCCTCACGCTGTTGCCGCGATCGGGCAATCCGCCGCCGCGCATCGCGGAGGCACCATCGGGAATGCTGAATGCCATCAGCCTCGAAAACGTCGGCGTCGAGGCCTTCATCGCAGAAAAACTCCCCGCGCTTCCCGACGGCGTCACGGTGATCGCGAGCGTCTTCGAAACGGAGGTCGAGCGCTACGCGGAGGTCTGCAAGCGCCTGACCGGTGTCGCGCGAATCGCGGGGCTCGAGATCAACGCCTCGTGTCCGCACGTGAAGAGCGGAGGGATCGAGTTCGGCCAGGACCCGGACGTGCTCGCGAGTCTCGTACGGGCCACCCGCCGCGCGACGACCCTGCCGCTACTCGTCAAGCTTTCGCCCAACGTGACCCACGTCGCGGAGATGGCCCGCGTCTGCGAAGGGGAGGGGGCCGATGGGGTGACGCTGATCAACTCGGTGCAGGCGCTCGAGGTCGACGTCGAGCGGCGCCGGCCGGTGCTCTCGAACGTGCTCGGGGGGCTCAGCGGTCCGGCGATCCGGCCGATCGCGCTGCGGATGGTCTGGCAGACCTCCCGGGCCGTGCGGATCCCGATCTGCGGAGTCGGCGGGATCGCGACCGCCGAGGACGCGGTCAAGTTCCTGCTCTGCGGTGCCACCGCGGTCCAGGTGGGGACCCAGAACTACCTCGACCCCGCCGCCGCCGCCTCGATCGCCGACGGCATCGCCGCCTACGCCACCCGCCATGCCTTCGCCCGCGTTCGCGACCTCACCGGCGCCCTCGAAGTTCCGCCACAATGAGTCAAAAAACACCCGATTCGTGAGTTGCCCTGCCGTAGGTCCGAGCAATCGAGGCGCGCAGCGAGCCGCCGGCGAGCGGAGTCAATCGGGAGTGCCGCCGCTGCTGCGGCACCGGCGTCCGTGTCTCCCAAGTTTGCTCTGTGCCAACACTTTCGATAACCTGCCCGCGCTCAGGCGAGACCCCTGCCCCTGCGCGCTGCCCGCTCCCCCGGGGGTGGGGACAGGCGCTTTTCTATTTGTGGGGCAAGATGCGGTGTATCGGGACATTCCGGAGGACCTTCGTCAGGTGATCGAGCCGGTCGTCGAGGCGGCGGGCCTCGAGCTCGTCGACGTTTCGCTGGTGCGCGGCCGTCAGCCGTGGTCGCTGCGCGTCACGGTCGACACGGCTGCCGGCGACGGTCGCGTCGCGGTGGACATGTGTGCCTCCGTCTCCCGCGAGGTCTCGACGCACCTCGACGCAGCCGATGCGATTCCGGTCGCCTATCGCCTCGAGGTCTCCTCGCCGGGCCTCGATCGGCTGCTCGCGCGCGAAAAGGACTTCTCCTCGGCTTGCGGCGCAGAGGTTTCGCTCGAGACCCGCCAGCCGCTGGAAGGCCGCAGACGCTTCCGCGGCACGCTCGTCGCCTTCGAGGCTGGCGTGGCGCGCGTGCTCGTCGACGGCAGCGAGTTCCACGTGCCCTTCGACTCGGTGGCGCGTGCCCACTCGATCTATCGTTTTACCCGCGCGGACTTCGCGAAGGCCGCCGCAGCGAGGCCTGGTGGATGCCCGTCGGCCGGCGACCCGCGCGGCTCGGCGCGCTGAGACGCTGAGAGGATGGTTGGCGCATGCTGAATCTCAAACGCGAGATCGACCAGATCGCCAAGGACAAGGGACTCGACCGCAGCGAGATCATTCGCGCGGTCGAGGAGGCGATGAAGCAGGCGGCTCGCCGCTCCCAGGGCCAGGAGAGGGAGATCGAGGCCCGCTACAACGAGGAGCTCGGCGAGATCGAGCTCTTCGAGTTCCGCGAGGTCGTCGAGCAGGTCCTCGACGGGACGACCCAGGTGCTGATCGAGGAGGCGCATCGCTACGACCCGGGCGCCGAGATGGGCGACGAGATCGGCGTCAAGATCGACACCGCGGGCTTCGGGCGCATCCTCGCCCAGACCGCCAAGCAGGTCATCATCCAGATGCTTCGCGAGGCGGAGCGCGACAACGTCTTCGAAGAGTACAAGGACCGCAAGGGCGAGATCGTGAACGGGATCGTACGCCGCTTCGAGAAGGGCGCGATCATCGTCGACTTCGGTCGAGCGGAGGCCGTGCTGCCGCTGCGCGAACAAGTGCCGCGCGAGACCTACCGGCCCGGGGACCGGATCCGGGCCTACGTGATCGACGTGAACAAGAACACCAAGGGCTCGCAGATCGTGCTCTCGCGCACCTGCATGGAGATGCTGACGAAGCTCTTCGAGCAGGAGGTGCCCGAGATGCACGAGGGCATCGTCACGATCAAGGCCTCGGCCCGCGAGCCGGGAGCCCGCTCGAAGATCGCGGTCGCCTCGCGCGACAGCGACGTAGACCCCGTCGGGGCCTGCGTCGGCATGAAGGGGAGCCGCGTGCAGGCGGTGGTACAGGAGCTGCGCGGCGAGCGGATCGACATCGTGCCCTGGAACGCCGATCCGGCCCGCTACGTGTGCTCCGCGCTCTCCCCGGCGCAGGTCTCGAAGGTGATCATCGACGACTCGGCGAAATCGATGGACGTGATCGTTCCCGACGATCAGCTCTCGTTGGCGATCGGACGCAAGGGGCAGAACGTCCGGCTGGCGGTCCAGCTCACGGGCTGGAAGATCGACATCAAGAGCGAATCGAAGATGCGCGAGCTGGCGCAGTGGCTCTCCCAGGCGCTCTCGGTGGTCGCGGGCTGCGGCGATGCGGATGCCGAGCTCCTGCTACAGCAGGGCGTGACCTCCCTCGATGATCTCGCCAACCTCCCCCAGGAGATGCTGACGGTGCTCCCCGGCATCGACGAGGCCGGTGCGCGCGCGATCAAGGCGCGCGCGGCCGAGCTGGCGGTGGAGCGGCAGCGGCGCGAGGTGGAGGATGCGAGGCTCGCTGTCGAGCGCGCCGCACAGGAGGCGGCTGCTGCGTTGGAAGCGGCAGCCGCAGTGAAGGCGGCAGCCGCGCTGGAAGCGGCAGCCGTCGAGGCAGCGGACGCCGCGGGTGCGGCGACTGTGGACGGTGGAACGGTGGAGGCGGGCGGCAGCCAGAGCTGACCACCCCGGCGGAACCATGGCGATTCGGGCGTACAAGCTGGCCGAGGAGCTCGGGATCGACAGGGCGGAGTTCGTCGCGAAGGCGGCAGAACTCGGCTTCTCGCTCAAGAGCGCGATGGCCTCTCTCGAGAACGACGAGGCGGACCTGCTCCGCCGCAAGCTCGGTGCGCCGTCGGCCACACCCCAGCTCGTGACCGAGAAGCGCGTCGAGGTGGAGAGCGGTGCCGCGGTGATCCGCCGGCGCAAGAAGGCACTCCCGCCCGCGCCGGTACCGGTGGTCGCCGAGCCGCCGGCCGTGGTGATCGCGGCGGCTCGGAGCGAGTCCGAAGCCACCGAGGACGCGCCGACCCACGCCCCGTCCGAGCCCGATCTGGCTCCCGAGCGGGAGCTGCCGGTCGCAGTGGTCCCGGCCGCGGCCGAGGCCATCGCCCGCCCGGCAGGCGACACGGGCGCGGCCCCGGGCGAGAAGCCGAAGAAGCGCGCCGATGGCGATGCCGCCAGCGTCGACGCGGAGCGCGCCGCGAAGGAGCGCAAGCGGGTTCGAGAGTTCGTGAACGTGCGCGAGCAGGAGAACCTTGCCCGCCAGGCGACGGGTCGCGCGGGCGTCCGCCGGCAGGTGACCGTCGAGCCGCGCGCGCTGCTCTCGCCGCGCCGTCGGCGGCGGGACGGATCCCCCGTTCACCGGCCCGCCGTGGCCGCAGCCGCCAAGCCGGAGAAGCGCGTGGTACGCATCGAGGGCGCGATCGCGGTCGGCGACCTCGCGCGGCTGCTCGGCGAGAAGGCAGCCACCGTGCAGAGCCGCCTGATGGGCCTCGGCACGATGGTCTCGGTGAACCAGTCGATCGACCTCGAGACCGTGCGCAAGGTGGCGGCGCTCTTCGGGGCCGATGTCGAGGACGTGGGCTTCCGCGAGGAGATCTACCTCGATGCCCGCCCGGACGCCTCGGAGGCCGACCGCGAGCCGCGGGCGCCGGTCGTGACCGTGATGGGGCACGTCGACCACGGCAAGACCTCGCTGCTCGACGCGATCCGGCGCACCAAGGTCGTCGCGGGCGAGGCGGGCGGAATCACCCAGCACATCGGCGCATACCGCGTCCACGCCGGCGAGCGCGTTCTGACCTTCATCGACACCCCGGGCCACGCGGCCTTCACGGAGATGCGCGCCCGCGGTGCACGGATCACCGACATCGTGGTGCTGGTGGTAGCGGCGACCGAGGGCATCATGCCCCAGACCGCCGAAGCGATCGATCACGCGCGAGCAGCGGGTGTGCCGATCATCGTCGCCATCAACAAGATGGATCTGCCCGGCGCGAACCCGCAGCAGGTCCGCCAGCGACTGATGGAGCACGGCCTCGTCTCCGAGGAGTTCGGCGGAGAGACGATCTGCGTAGACGTATCCGCGCTCAAGGGGACCAACCTCGACCAGCTCCTCGAGATGGTCGCGCTCCAGGCGGACGTTCTCGAGCTGCGGGCCGACCCGAGCCGTCGGGCGGTCGGCGTGGTGCTCGAAGCGAGCCTCGACCGTGGGCGTGGGCCCGTTGCGACCGTGCTGGTACAGGACGGGACGCTCCGGACCGGCGACGTGATCGTCGCCGGCGCGTACTACGGCCGCGTGCGCGCGATGGAAGACGAGAACGGGCGGCGGATGAAGGAGGCGGCTGCCTCCGTCCCGGTTCAAGTGATCGGGCTCTCCGGCGTGCCGGGGGCGGGCGATTCCATGCACGCCGTCGAGAACGAGCGGATCGCGAAGGAGATCGTCCAGCATCGTCTCGCCGAGCGCCGCATGCAGCCGGCGGAGACCCGGCCCGCGGTGTCGCTCGAGGAGTTCTTCGCCGAGGCGCAGGGCGGCGGCGTGCGCGAGCTGAGGCTCATCGTGAAGGCCGATGTGCAGGGCTCGGTGGAGACCCTGCGCGATACGCTGGCGAAACTCTCCGCCGACGAAGTGAAGGTCAGCGTCATCCACGCGGGCGTGGGGGCGGTGACCGAGAGCGACGTGATGCTGGCCCGGGCGAGCGGGGCCATCGTGATCGGCTTCCACGTCCGCCCGGAGCCCGCGGCTCGCAAGACGGCGGATGCCCAGGGCGTCGACATCCGCACCTACCAGGTGATCTACGAGGTGACCGAGGACGTGCAGAAGGCGATGGTGGGCCTCTTGCCGCCGACCCTCAGCGAGGCCTTCCTCGGGCGTGCCGAAGTCCGCCAGACCTTCAACGTGCCGAGGATCGGCACCATCGCTGGCTGCTACGTCGCCGAGGGCCTGATCCGCCGCAACGCGTCCGCGCGTCTGGTGCGCGATGGCGTGCAGGTGCACGAGGGCCGCATCGGATCGCTCAGGCGCTTCAAGGACGATGCCCGCGAGGTGCAGACCGGCTTCGAGTGCGGCATCGGCTTCGAGGGCTACAACGACCTGAAGATCGGCGACCGGATCGAGGTCTTCGTCGTCGAGGAGAAGCCGGCCACCCTCGGATGATCGTCGGAGTCGCGGCGATCGAGATCCACATTCACGGGTCGCAGTCCCTCAAGGAGAAGCGCGGCGTGGTGCAATCCATCGGCCGTCGCCTCCGCAACCGGTTCAACGTGGCGGTCGCCGAGGTGGGAGGGCAGGATCTGTGGCAGCGCGCGGTGCTCGGCGTGACCGCGATCGGCTCCGATGCGGAGCTGCTTCGCTCGGTCCTCGACCGGGCGATCGTCTTCGCGGAAGAGATGCACCTGGCCGAGGTGATCCGCTCCGAGGTCGAGATCCTGCGCCTTCCCTACGAAGAGACCGAGCCGGACTCCGAAGAGCCCGACGACGAGTCGTGGGACGAGCGCTGAGGTGACGCGTCGAACGGAGCGGATCGGGGAGTCGATCCGCGAGGAGCTGGCCCGCGTGCTGCGAGAGGACGCCACGGACCCGCGCCTGCGTCTGGTCACGCTGACGCGCGTCGACGTCGCGCCGGACCTCTCGCAGGCCCTGGTGTTCTGGAGCGTGATGGAGGCCCGGGGCGCGCCGTCGGTGGAGGAGGCGCAGGCGGGGCTCGACGCCGCGGCCGCCTTCCTGCGGCGACAGCTCGCCCACGAGCTGCACCTGCGTCGGATGCCGAGCCTCGACTTCCGTCACGATCCCTCGCTGGCGCTCGGCGCCCACACCCTGGCCCTGCTGCACGAGATCGATCATGAGCCGAAGGACGAATAATCGCGCGCAGGAGAGGCCCGGCCCCGCGGGCTTCCTGGTGATGGACAAGCCGCGCGGGTGGACCTCCCACGACGCGGTCGACGCGGCCCGTCGCTGGCTCGGAACGCGCCGCGTCGGGCATCTCGGCACCCTCGACCCGCTCGCCACTGGAGTGCTTCCGCTCGCCGTGCGCGACGCGACCAAGCTGGCGCCCTTCCTCCAGGGTGGCGAGAAGTGCTATGCCGGGACGATCCGCCTCGGTGAAGAGACGGACACGCTCGACGCCGAAGGCCGCACGCTGCACCGGCACGAGGGAGCGCTGCCCGGCGAAGCCGAGGTGGAGGCGGCCCTCGCGCGCTTCCTGGGCGAGATCCTGCAGCTGCCGCCGATGTTCAGCGCCGTGAAGCACCAGGGGGTGCCGCTGCATCGCCTCGCACGCCAGGGGCGCGTCGTGGAACGCAGCGAGAAACGCGTCCGGATCGACCGGATCGTGTTGCGGAAGTTTGCGCCTCCCGACTTCGACTTCGAGGTGGATTGCTCGGCGGGAACCTACGTGCGCGCGCTCGCCCATGACCTCGGCCAGAGCCTCGGCTGCGGCGCGCACCTGGCCGGGCTGCGCCGCACGCGCAGCGGCCCCTTCACGATCGAGATGGCGCTCGGGGAGGGCCGACTCGCGCAAGCCGCCGAGCGCGGCGAGATCGAGTCGCTGCTCGTGCCGCCGGTCAACGCGCTCGGGCTCGCAGCGTTGCGGCTCTCGAACGAAGAGGCTCTCCGCGTGCGGCACGGGGGCGAGATCCCCGCGCCTGAGCCGCCGATCGCCCCGGGGACCCGGCTCGCGGCGCTCGACTCGGGCGGCGACCTGGTCGCCATCCTCGAGGTGCGTCCCGGGCGGCGCCTGCGGCCCTTGCGGGTGCTGCGTTCCTGAGATTCGCCCGGACGCGGCGGGTCGTCGGGTTGCCCGGGAGACGTGGCTCTGCCACACTCCGGCCGCAGCGGGGGGCCCCCGGAGGGGAGCGGTCCCCCGAATCCCAGATCGCCGAGGAGAGTGGGTTGATCACGAGCCAGGCCAGGCGTCAGACCATCGACGAGCACCGGATCCACGCCAAGGACACCGGGTCCGCCGATGTCCAGGTGGCACTGCTCACGCAACGGATCAACGGCCTTTCCGAGCACTTCAAGGCGCACGGCAAGGATCACCACTCGCGACGCGGTCTGCTCGCGCTGGTCAGTCAGCGTCGAAGGCTTCTGGACTACCTACGGAGGACAGGTCCCGAGCGGTACCAGGCGCTCATCGAGCGTCTGGGTCTGCGCCGCTGATTCCCGCGCCAGAGTTCCGGGCGCGCGAAAGGGATCAGCGGAACACCCGAAGTTGCGCGGCGCCGATCGCGCCGTCTTGGAATGCGGAAGTCCGCCATTCGCGAAGTCTGGCCTTCGCGCATCGCTGATTCCGCATTCCTCGCGTCTCGATCCTCATCCCCCTGAGCGCAGCGTACGTATTTCCCCGCGCCGTTGAGCGCCGGGGAGGAGGATCATCGTTCATGGCTTCTTATTGGTTCGAAGCTTCGTCGAGTTCATTCGAAGTGGGCGGACGCACCGTGACTCTCGAGACGGGGCGCCTCGCGAAGCAGGCGGGCGGTGCCGTGCTCGTCACCTGCGGGGAAACCGTCGTGCTCGTGACGGCGACCCGCGCCAAGCCCCGCGAGGGGATCGATTTCTTCCCGCTGGTGGTCGACTACGTCGAGAAGTTCTCCGCCGCCGGAAAGATTCCGGGCGGCTTCTTCAAACGCGAAGGTCGGCTCTCGGACCGCGAGGTCCTCCTCTCGCGCTTCATCGACCGGGCGATCCGGCCGCTCTTCCCGGAGAGCTATCGCGACGAGACGCAGATCATCGCGACGGTGCTCTCGGCCGATGGCGAGAACTCGCCCGACACCGCGGCGTTCGTCGGCGCATCGGCCGCGCTCACGCTCTCCGACATGCCCTTCCTCGGCCCGATCTCCGCGGTCCGTGTGGCGCGCATCGACGGGAAGCTCGTCCTCAATCCGGCTCCGAGCCAGCTGGTGGACAGCGACCTCGAGCTCGTCGTGGCGGGTAGCCGGGGCGCGCTCGTGATGGTCGAGGGATCGGCGCGCGAGCTTCCGGAGGCCGAGATGCTGGCGGCGCTCGAGTTCGCGCACCGCGAGCTGCGGGGCTCGATCGACGCGCAGCTCGAGCTGCAGAGGAAGGTCGGCAAGCCCAAGATCGCGGTCGCCACCCGCGAGGAGCGCTCCTCGCTCGAAGCAGAGGTCAAGCGGCTCGCCGAGGCCCGCCTGGCCGAGGCGGTGCGCATTCGCGAGAAGGAGCAGCGCTACACCGCGATCGCCACGGTCGAGAAGGAGGTGGTCGACACGCTGATCGCCGCCTATCGGAGCGAGGCGGTCGCCTTCGACAGCCTCGAGTCTCTCGAGGCGCGGCGCGCCGGGCTCTCGAAGCTCGGCTCGCAGGTGAAGGAGATCCTCCACGACCTGCGCTACGACCTGGTTCGCAAGCGCATCCTCGACGAAGGAACGCGCATCGACGGGCGCAGCACGCGCGACATCCGCCAGATCGCGTGCGAGGTGCGGCCGATTCCGCGCCCGCACGGGGTAGCGCTCTTCACGCGCGGGGAGACGCAGGCGCTCGTGCTGGCGACGCTCGGAGGCCGGTCCGACTCCCAGACGATCGACGCGCCGACCACGCGCGCGTCGAAGACCTTCTACCTGCACTACAACTTCCCTCCCTTCTCCGTCGGAGAGGCGCGCATGCAGCGGGGCCCGGGCCGCCGGGAGGTCGGGCACGGGAACCTGGCGGAGCGTGCTCTCCAGGCCGTTCTGCCGAAGATCGAGGATTTCCCGTATACGATCCGCGTGGTCGCGGAGGTGCTCGAGTCGAACGGCTCGTCCTCGATGGCCAGCGTGTGCGGCGGGAGCCTCGCGCTGATGGACGCGGGAGTGCCGCTGCGAGCGCCGGTCGCCGGCATCGCGATGGGGTTGATCCAGCACGACGGTCGCGTGGCGATCCTCTCCGACATCCTCGGCGACGAGGACCACCTCGGGGACATGGACTTCAAGGTGGCGGGGACGCGCGACGGGATCACCGCGATGCAGATGGACATCAAGATCGAGAGCATCGACTGGGCCGTGATGCGCAATGCGCTCGATCAGGCCCGCGAAGGACGACTGCACATCCTCGACTGCATGGCCAGCGAGACCCGGGCGGAGCTCCACGATTTCCAGCCGCGTCCGCAGCTCTCCCGTTACGCACCGCGCGTGCAGGTGATCCTGATCAAGCCGGACCGCATTCGCGACGTGATCGGGCCCGGCGGCAAGGTGATTCGGGCGATCCAGGAGACCACGAACACCAAGGTCGACATCGACGACTCGGGCCGGGTCACGATCTTCTCGCCCGACGGTGAGGCGCTGTTGCGCGCCCAGCAGATGATCCAGGAGCTCACGCAGGAGGCGGAGCTCGATCGGATCTACTGCGGCAAGGTGAAGCGGATCACGGACTTCGGGGCCTTCGTCGAGATCTTCCCCGGCACCGACGGCCTGATCCACATCAGCCACCTGGCCGAGGGGCGGGTCGACAAGGTGACGGACGTCGTGAGCGAGGGGGACGAGGTGCTCTGCAAGTGCATCGACATCGATCCCTCGGGCCGCATCCGGCTCTCGCGCAAGGAGGCCCTCGCCGACGCCCAGGCGCCGGGCGCATAGCAGGTCGAGCGTGTTGCGGGTCGCGATTGCGAGGCTTCCGGGCGCTCGGGACCTGCCACTGCCGCGCCGCGCTACCCCGGGCTCAGCGGGTTACGACCTGTGCGCGGCCGTCGACGCGACACTCGAGCTCGCGCCCGGCGAGCGGGCGCTCGTGCCCACCGGCTTCGCCATCGCTCTCCCCGAGGGCTACGAGGGGCAGGTGCGCCCGCGCAGCGGTCTCGCGCTACGCCACGGCATCGTCCTTCCGAACGCGCCGGGTACGATAGACTCCGATTATCGGGGTGAGCTGATGGTGATCCTCCAGAACCTCGGAGACGCTCCGTTCACGATCCGCCGCGGCGATCGGATCGCACAGCTCGTGATCGCGGCGGTCACTCGCGCGGAGTGGGACGAGCAGAGCGAGCTCGACGCGACGGGGCGCGGCGCGGGAGGCTTCGGCCACAGCGGAGGTTCTGGGCTCGGAGGCGACGTGTGAGCGTCGAGGGCGTGAGCGGGGCGGGGCCCCCCGAGACCGGGGCCGGGACGCGTGAGCCCTTGCATCCGCACCCGGCGACCCCGATGGATCCTCCTCAGCCGCGCAGCACGAACGACCTGCCGGCGCGCATGCTCACGGCCGCCGTGCTCGTTCCCGCAGTCATCGCACTCGTCGTGGTCGGAGGCCTGCCCTACCTGGCCGCGGTGATCTTCTTCGTCGTGCTCGGGCAGCGCGAGTTCTACCGGCTCATCGAGGAGAAGGGTGCGCACCCGCTCGTCTCTTACGGCCTCATCGGTGGCGCCGCGCTTCCGCTCGTCGCGTACCTCGGGAGCGAGTACCACGCAACGATCCTGATGACGGCGACGCTGCTCGCGGTGATGATCCGCCAGGTCGGGAAGGATCAGATCGCCGAGGCCCTCGTCAGCATCTCCGGAACCTTCTTCGGTGTCTTCTACGTCGGCTGGCTGCTCGCTCATGCCGTGGTGCTGCGTAACTTCCACGCCGCCGTGATCGCGCACTACGGGCGCACGGGTGCCGAGCAGCTCGGAATCGTCCCGGAGACGGGGATCTTCCTGATGCTCTTCTGCCTCAGCGCCGTCGTGCTCTGCGACGCAGGGGCCTACTTTGCGGGGCGCCGCTTCGGGCGCCGGAAGCTCGCTCCGCGCATCAGCCCGGGCAAGACCGTCGAGGGATCGATCGGCGGCCTCGCCGCCGGGACCCTCGGGGCGCTCGCGGCCAAGGGGATCTTCGACCTGTTCTGGCCGGCGCTCTCGAGCCCGCTGGGCTGGCGCGCCGCGCTTGCGATGGGCTTCCTGGTGTCCGTGGCGGGGATGACCGGGGACCTGATCGAGTCGCTGCTCAAGCGCGACGCCCAGACCAAGGACTCGGGTCAAGTGCTGCCGGGGATGGGAGGGATCATGGACCGCATCGACTCGCCACTGCTCGGCATCCCGGTGATGTACTACCTGATGATCTTCTACATCTTTCTGAAGGCAGCCGCGCCGTGATCGATCGCTACTCACGTCCCGAGATGCGCGCGATCTGGAGCGACGACGGTCGCTATCGCCGCTGGCTCGCGGTCGAGATCGCCGTCTGCGAGGAGCTCGGGCGGCGAGGAGTCATCCCGGTCGACGCCGTTCGCACCATCAAGGAGCGGGCCGCTTTCGACGTGGCGAGGATCGCCGAGATCGAGGCCGAGGTCCGCCACGACGTGATCGCCTTCCTCACGAACGTGGCCGAGCACGTCGGGCCCGCCTCCCGTTTCGTGCACCACGGGATGACCTCGAGCGACGTGCTCGACACGGCGCTCGCGCTCCAGATCCGCGACGCCGGGGCGATCCTGCTCGCGGGCGTCGACCGCGTGGTTGAGGCGCTCCGCCGGCGCGCGCTCGAGTTCCGCTCGGTGCCCTGCATCGGCCGGACGCATGGAGTGCACGCCGAGCCCACCACCTTCGGGCTCAAGCTGCTCGTATTCCACGAGGAGATGCGCCGCAACCGGGTGCGCCTCGAGCGAGCCCTGACCGAGGCGGCGGTGGGCAAGCTCTCGGGAGCCGTCGGCACCTTCGCTCACCTGCCCCCGGAGGTAGAAGAAGCCGTCTGCGGCCAGCTCGGGATCGGCTTCGAGCCGGTGGCCACCCAGGTGGTGCAGCGCGACCGGCACGCGGCGCTCGTCTCGACGCTGGCGCTGGTGGCCTCGAGCCTCGACAAGTTTGCGACGGAGCTCCGGCACCTCGCGCGGACCGAGGTGCGCGAGGTCGAGGAGGAGTTCGCAAAGGGCCAGAAGGGCTCGTCCGCGATGCCCCACAAGCGCAACCCCTGGCGCCTCGAAAACGTCTCGGGCCTCGCGCGCGTGATCCGCGGCTACGCGGTGGCCGCGCTCGAGAACATGGCGCTGTGGCACGCGCGCGACATCAGCAACGCCTCGGTCGAGCGGATGGTCTTCCCGGACGCCACC
>CAYPSI010000195.1:0-9788 GCA_964413375.1 uncultured Spirochaetales bacterium
CTGCGCGAGGTCCGCCCGGCCGCCCGCTTTGGATCGACACCGGCGCGCGTCGGATCGGCGGCTCCCGATCTCGGTCAGCACACGGACGAGGTGCTCCGCGAGCTCGGGCTTGCGGATCAGATCGCAGCGCTTCGCGGAGAGGGGATCGTCGCGTGAAGCTCGGCATCATGATCCCCTGGAACGGGCCGCGCGTGCGGATCCCGGTCGAGACGATCCAGCTGGCCGAGGCACTCGGCTACGACTCTCTCTGGTCGGCGGAGGCCTACGGCAGCGACGCGCTGACGCCGCTCGCCTACATCGCGGCGAAGACGAAGCGCATCCGGCTCGGCACGAGCCTGCTCCAGCTCGCGGCGCGCACGCCTGCGGCGACGGCGATGGCGGTCGCAACCCTCGATCAGCTCGCAGGCGAAGGGCGCGTGATCTGCGGGCTCGGCGTTTCGGGGCCGCAGATCGTCGAGGGCTGGTATGGGCAGCCCTGGGGCCGCCCTGCTCACCGGGTCCGAGACTACGTCGCGATCATGCGCAAGGTGCTGCGCCGCGAAGGCCCGCTGTCCCATTCGGGGCAGGAGATCTCACTCCCGTACACGGGGGAAGGTTCCCTCGGCATGGGCAAGGCGCTGAAGTCGATCCTGCACACGAATCCGCGTATCCCGATCTGGCTCGGCACCGGGAGCGAGTCGATGGTGAAGCTCACCGCGGAGATCGCGGACGGCTGGCTCCCCTTCGGCTTCAACCCCGGGATGATGGCGCTCTACCGGCCCTGGCTCGAGGAGGGCTTCCGGCGTGCCGGCGCCGGCAAGTCCCTCGCCGACCTCGAGATCCAGGCCGGCTGCAGCGTCGCGATCACCGACGACGTGCAGGCCGCACTCGACGCGATGAAGCCGATGACGGCCCTCACCGTCGGGGGGATGGGCCACCCGAAGCTGAACTTCCACAAGCAACGGATGATCCGCTGCGGCTACCGCGAAGCGGCCGAGCGGATCCAGGAGCTCTTCCTCGCCGGTCGCCGCGAGGAGGCCGTGCGTGCGGTGCCCGACGACTTCCTCGACGCCGGTGCGCTGATCGGACCGGTCGCGCGCATCCGCGAGCGCTGGCCGAGCTTCCGCGACAGCGGCGCCACCGGGATCACGATCCACAGCGAAGAGCACGAGGCCCTGCGCCTGATGGCCGAGCTCGCCGAATGCACACCGGCCCGGTGAGCTTCGCGCGCCAGTCATCTTCGCTCGCCTAGGGCTCGCTGCGCGCTTCGCTTGCCAGTTGACTTCGCTCGCCTGCGGCTCGCTGCGCGCTTCGCTTGCCACTTGACTTCGCTCGCCTGCGGCTCGCTGCGCGCTTCGCTTGCGCTAGAGGCCGGGAAACGCAGCGAGGTAGTCCGCAAAGCGCTCGCGAATGCGGCCGGGCTCGAGGCAGAACTCTTCTGCGCTGTAGGCGTGCGCGCCGTGCTTGCCGCGCGGGTTCGCCTCGCAGTGGCGGCGCATCGCGCGCGCGGCATCGGGCGTGAGCTCGTAGCCGAAGTGCGCGTAGATCCGCTCCACGGCGCCGAAGGGGTCGGCGTCGATCTCGCGGAAATCGAGGTCGAAGAACTGCTTTGGATCGTTCGCGCGCCGGGCGGCGAGCGCGCGCAGCGCGCCGCGCGCCCAGAACTCGAGCTGGTCGGCGCCATGGCCACGAGCGTCGAAGGCGCGGTCGGTGCCGACCCGGAAGGCGCGGTTCAGGCTGCACACCGAGGGAATCACGCGCGCCGGGTCGCGATGGCTCTGCACGATACAGGCGTCGGGATAGGCCTCGAGCAGCGCGTCGAGCGCGAAGAGATGGCTCGCATCCTTGCAGAGCCAGCGCTTCTCGGGCTCGCGCGCGCCGAGCAGCCGCAGCTGGTCGCGGTGGCGGCGATATACGGCGCGCATGTCGCAGCCCGCCCACCAGCGCGAGTAGCCGGGCACGCGCGCCAGGCACTCGAAGCAGGTGCTCGCGAAGGACTGGTTGTGGAGGCGCCAGCACTCGTCGGGGGCGCCCGCATCCATCTCGTGGATCGCGCGCAGGCCGGGCTGCGACGCGAACTGTGCGCGCAGGTTCCGGTCGAGCGCCGCGAAATCCGGGTCGCGCGGCCACTCGTCGCGGGGCGGTCGCGGCTTCGGCGAGAGCGTGAGCCAGAGCTCGAGCCCCTGTACCCCGGGATCGCAGGCGAGGAGGCGGTGGAGCGCCGTCGAGCCGGTGCGCGGCAGCCCGACGACGAAGAGCGGCCGGCGGATCGGCAGATCCAGGCACTCCGGACGGCGCTTCCAGCCCTCCTCGGAGCGCAGCCTCGCGACGAGTGCATTGCGCGCGAGATCCCAGCACGCGACGCGTCCGATCGGCGAAAGATCTGCGTCTTCGTCCCACGAGCGCAGCAGCACGCGCAGCCCTTCGCGGTAGTCCTCGCCGCCGAAATCCGAGAAGCCGGTGGCGGCGCGCGCGACCTCGTGCAGGGCCTCCTCGCAAGCCGCGAAGGGTCGCCCCCGGGTGGGATCCGTCGTCGGCTCCGCGCCGCTCACGCGCCAGCAGCGTAGCAGAGCCGGGGAAGTTGAAGATATTTGACCTGAATCGTTCAACTCGTATAATGCGCGCGTGGCCCAGGCAACCCCCCAGGCGCCGTCCGGGGCCCTCTCGCGCGGCGCGCGTACCCGACAGCGGATCCTCACCGCCGCGGCGCAATCCTTCGCCGCGAACGGCTTCTCGCGCACCACCGTCGAGCAGATCGCGAGGGGCGCCGGCGTCTCGAAGGGCATCGTCTACCACCACTTCGGGGGCAAGGAGCTGATCCTCGAGGCGCTGCTCGAGCGCACGCTCGAAGACTGGTCGCGAGCGAGCGGCATCGCCGCGCACGTGGCGCGCTCGGGGAGCGTGCTGGCCGGCTTCGAGCGCGCGCTGCGCGGGTCGCTCGACTACGCGAAGACGAACCCGCTCGTCCGCGCGCTCTTCCAGCTCGACCCGCTCGTCGTGCTAGTCCTCGGGAGCAGCGCCGCGGTGCAGCGCAGCGTCGCGGAAGGGCGCGCGCAGATGGTCGAGGCGATGCGCACGGGGATCGCGTCGGGAGAGCTGCGCGCCGAGCTGGATCCGGAGCGAAGCGCCGACGTGCTGCGCCTGGTGATGATCGCTTTCGTCGACGCACTGCTCGACCCGCGCTGGATCGACGCCTCGGACGACGCCCTCGTCACGAGCTGCCTCGACCTGCTGGGCCGTGGCCTGCGCGCGGAGGGTGCGTCGTGAAGCGCGCGCCGACCTTTGGTCTATGCATCGCGGCGCTCGCGCTCGCGTGTGGCCGCGACGACGCGGCGCCCATCGACGTAGCGGCACACGCCGCCGAGCTCTCGTCCGCAGAGGCGCCGCGGCCCGAGCGCGTCGAGGTCGCGCGCGCGCTGCCGCGCACGCTTCGCGCCGTCGTCGCTGCGTCCGGTAGCGTCGAGGCCCGACGCATTACCGAGATCGCGACCGAGGTGCCCGGGAGGCTCGAGTCCGTCTACGTCCGGGTGGGCGACGCGGTCGAGGCCGACGCGCTGCTCTTCCGCGTCGATCCCGAACCCTACGAGATGGCGCTCGCGGAGGCGCGCGCCGGCCTCGCCCTCGCGCGCGCCGAGAGCGCGAACGCGGCCGCGGAGGCCGAGAGGCTGCGGCTGCTGCTCGAGCAGAGCGCGGCCTCCCAGCAGCGCTACGAGCAGCTGCGCACGCAGGCCCGGGTGGCGCAAGCGCGAGTCGAGCAGATGGAGGCCCGCACGGCGCGCGCGCAGCGCAATCTCGAGCGCACCGAGGTGCGCGCACCCTACGCCGGGAGCGTGATCGAGCGCCGGGCCCACGAGGGCGCCCTCGCCGACGCCGGCCCGGTGCTCGTGCTCCAGGAGTCGGGAGCGCTCGAGGCAATCCTGAACATTCCGGAGTCGACCCCCGTGGCGGTGCGCGTGGGAGATCCCGTGCGCCTCTTCGTCGAGGGGCGTGCGGAGCCGATCGAGACGGTCGTCGCGCGCGTGAGCGAGCGCGTCGATCCCGCGACGCGCACCTACGAGGTCCGCTGCGCCGTCGACGACCCTGTCCGCGGCGTGAAGGCGGGCTCCTACGCGCGCGCCGAGCTCGAGGCGACGCGAGACGCGCCGCGCCCGGCGGTCGCGCGCTCGTCCGTGCTCACCCGAGACGGACGCAGCTTCGTGATCCGCGTCGAGGAGGGCGTGGCGAAGGCCGTCCCGGTCCAAGTCGGAATCCTCGAGGGCGACTGGGCCGAGATCCTCTCCGGACTCGCCGCCGGTGACCTGGTCGTGCAGGGCGACGCCGCGCAGCGCATCCCCGACGGCACCCCACTGCGCGTCAACGGCAGCAGCGCCGAGATCGCAGGGGCCGCGCGCGGAGACGCGTCGTGAGAATCACCGAGATCTCGATCCGCCGTCCGGTCTTCGCCGCGATGCTGAACCTCGGCCTCGTCGTGCTCGGCCTGGTCTCTCTGGGCCGGCTCGAGATGACTCTCGAGCCCGACATCGACTTCCCCTACGCGATGGTCACGACCGAGCTGCGCGGCGCCTCGCCCGAGACGGTGGAGCGCGAAGTCACCGACGTCCTCGAGGAGCAGATCAACTCGATCGAGGGGATCCGCCACCTCGATTCCACCTCCGAGCAGGGCCGCTCGTCGATCCACATCGAGTTCGAGCTCCAGTACGACGTCGACGTGAAGGCCCAGGAGGTGCGCGACAAGGTGGCCGCCGCGGAGCCGCTGCTCCCGGTGGACGCCGAGGACCCGGTCGTCGAGAAATTCGACCTCTCGGCGCTCGGCTTCATGACGATCGTGCTCGGAGGGCCGATCGGCCAGCGCGAGCTCAGCGACTTCGCCGAGCACGGGGTGAAGGAGCGGCTCGAACGCATCCCGGGCGTCGGAGGGATCCGCCTGCTCGGCGCACGCGAGCGCGAGGTGCGGATCTGGCTCGACCCGCTGCGCCTCTCCGGCTACGGCCTCGCGATCGAGGACGTCGCGGACACGCTGCGCCTCGAGAACGCCGAGCTCGCGAGCGGACGCATCGAGGGCACGCAGCGCGAGTGGTCCGTCACGACCCAGGGAAAGGCGCGCTCCGTCTCCGAGTTCGGCTCGATCATCGTGGCAGAGCGCGCCGGGCGGATGATCCAGCTGCGCGACGTCGCGGTGGTCGAGGACGGCATGGCCGAGGAGCGGAGCACCGCCCGGGTCGACGGAAAGCCCGGCGTCTCCCTCGAGGTACAGCAGCAGAGCGGCTCGGACCTCGTCGCCGCGACGCGCCTGATCCGCGAGGAGCTCGCCGCGATCCGGGGTCAGGCGCCTCCGGGCGTCGAGATCACCGTGCTGCGCGACTACGCGAGAATCATCGAGGAGCAGATCTCCGCGGTCGCCTTCGACATGCTCCTCGCGGCGATCCTCGTGATGGGCGTGGTGCTGGTGTTCCTGCGCAACTGGCGCAGCACGCTGATCGCGTCGCTCGCGATCCCGGCCAGTGTGATCTCGAGCTTCACGCTCGTCTACGCCTTCGACCTCTCGCTCAACAACATGACGCTGATGGCGCTCTCGCTCTCGATCGGCCTCGTGATCGACGACGCGATCGTCGTACTCGAATCGATCTTCCGCAAGGTGGAGGGCGGTGCGGACTCGATGCACGCGGCCCTCGAGGGCTCCCGAGAGGTCGGGCTCGCGGTGATCTCGACGACGCTTGCCGTCTGCGCGGTCTTCGTCCCGATCCGTTTCATGACGAGCACGATGGGACGCTACTTCTACGAGTTCGGTGTGACCGTGACCGTCGCGGTCGTGATCTCGTCCGTCGTGGCCCTGACGCTCACGCCCATGCTCGCGAGCCGGTGGCTGCGCCAGACGCCGAAGGAAGGACCTGTCTTTCGCCTGCTGGAGCGCGCACTCTCGGCGCTCGAACGCGGCTACGAGCTGCTGCTGCACGGCGCTCTCCGACACCGCCTCGCGACGGTTCTCTTCGCGGGTCTCACGGTGGCTTCGGGCTGCTGGGTCCAGAGCACGCTTCCGGTCGACTACTTCACCCAGGACGACATGTCCGAGGCCCAGATCGACGCCAAGTACCCCGTCGGCACCCCGCTCGCGGTCACGGCCGGAACCCTACGCGCGATCGAGGCCGCCGTGGCTCGGCACCCCTATGCGCGAACCGTCTTCGCAACCGCCGGGAGCGAGCTGCGGCACGAGCCCCACAAGCTGCGGACCTTCGTGATGCTCGCACCCAAGGCCCTGCGCGAGGTCCCGATCGACACGACCTTCGAGGAGCTGCGCGCGCTCGTCGCTGCAGTAGCACCCCCGGGCGTCGACGTCTCGGTGGGGCATCCCGAGTACGCGAGCTCGAGCGGCGAGGGTTACAGCGAGATCATGTACGGCGTCGAGGGGCCGGAGCTCGGCCAGCTCGAGCTCTTTGCGGCGCAGCTGCGCCAGAAGATGCAGCAGCACCCGGGCTTCGTCGACGTGCGCAGCTCGCACGAAAGCGGACGCCCCCAGATCACGCTCGACCTCGACCGGGGCCGCGCCGCCGACGTGGGCGTGTCCTCGATGGCGCTCGGCCGCACGCTTCGCACGCTCCTCGCCGGCGAGAAGGTGGGTTCCTACGAGGACCGCGGGAACCGCTACGACGTGCGCGTGCAGGTGCTTCCCGAGTATCGCGACGATCCGAGCAAGCTCGACCTGATCCGCGTTCGTGGGCTTCGCGGCGAGCTCGTGCCGATCACCGCTGCCGCCTCGGTACGCGTCGAGAGCGGTCCGGTCGACATCCGTCGGCACAATCGTGCGCGCATGATCCGCCTCTACGCGAACACCGCGCCGGGCTTCTCGCTCGACCAGGCCGTCCTCCAGCTCGAGAGCTGGGCCGACGAGGTCGGGATCGCTCCCCCCTACGATCTGGTCCCCGGCGGACAGGCGGAGTCGCAGGCGCACGCCGGCGCAGACATCGCCTTCGCGTTCATCCTCGGGATGCTCGCGATCTACATGATCCTGGCGTCGCTCTTCGATTCCTTCACCCACCCGCTCACGATCATGACGTCGGCCCCGCTCTCCTTCGTAGGCGGCTTCTTCGCACTCAAGGTCGCGGACCAGTCCTTCGACATCATGGGCGCGATGGGGCTGCTCGTGCTGATGGGCCTCGTGATGAAGAACGGGATCCTGCTCGTCGACTACACCAACCAGCTGCGGGAGCGGGGCATGGCGCGCGACGAGGCGATCCTGCGCGCGGGCCCCATGCGCATGCGACCGGTACTGATGACCTCGGCCGCGCTGATCTTCGGCCTGCTCCCGCTGGCGCTCTCGAACGCCACCGGGGCCGAGTTCCGCGCACCGATGGCGATCATCGTGATCGGCGGCCTCATCACCTCGACGGCGCTGACACTGGTCGTGGTCCCGGTGTTCTACTCGCTGGTAGACGGCGCGACCGAGCGCGGCCGACGCGGCATCGAACGCCTGCGTGAGGCCGTGGCTCGCAGAAGGGCCTACGCCTCGGGCCGATAGCCCTCGACGATCAGGCGGCCGAGCTCCTCGAGCTGCTGGCGCGGACCGCCGAGCGTCGCGAGCACGCTCTGCGACCACAGAAAATGCCGGTGGATCGGGTAGTCGACGTCCGATCCCATTCCGCCGTGCAAGTGCTGGGCGGTGTGGGTGACGCGATCACCGGCCATGCACGCCCACCATTTCGCGGCGCGCACGTGCAATGAGGCCGGGAGGCCCACCGAAAGCCGCCACGCCGCCTCGAGCACGACCGAGCGCATGCACTCGACGTCGATGTAGGCGTCGGCGATCCGGTGCTGCGCGCTCTGGAAGCTCCCGATCGGGCGCCCGAACTGCTTGCGCTGGTTCACGTACTCGGCGGTCTTGCGCATCGCCGAGTCGGCTACGCCGATCTGGATCGCGGCGAGACCGAGGAGCGCGCGCTCGCGTAGCCACTCGACGATCGCAGCGCCCTGCTCGGGCGTTCCGAGCAGCGCATCGGAGTCCACGCGCGTACCGGAGAGCTGGAGCTGCCCGAGCGGATCGCGGCGCGTCGAGATCTGCCGCTCGAGTGAGACGCCCGCGGCGCCGGGCTCGACGAGGAAGACGCCGACCTGATCCTCTGCGATCCGGGCCGGCACCAGGATGGCGCGCGCCAGCAGCGCAGCCGGCACGCAGGTCTTCTCGCCGTCGAGGCGCCAGCCCGCGCCGTCGCGACGCGCCGTGGTGCGCGGCCGAGCGGGATCGAAGCCCGCCGGCTCCTCGAGCGCGGCCGTGAGCACCGCCCCGCCACCCGCGACCGGCACCAGCCACTTCTCGCGCTGCTGCTTCGTCCCGAACTCGGCGATCGGCATGCCGCCCAGAACGATCGTCGGGAAGAGCGGAACGGGGGCGAGGTGGCGACCGAGCTCCTCGAGCAGCAGCACGGCCTCGACGAGGCCCAGACCTGCACCGCCGACCTCCTCCGGGAGCGCGATGCCGGGCAGGTTCGCGCGACAAAGCTCGGCCCAGAGCTCGGCGTCGTACCACTCGCCCTTCCCCTCGAGCTGCTTGGTGCGCTCGTGACTCACGCGCTCGGCGAAGATCCTGCGCGCGAGCTCGCGCAGCGCCTCCTGTTCATCGGAGAGCGAGAAATCCATCGGCAGACCTCAGCGCGGCGAGCGGGGCATGCCGAGAGCCAGCTGCGCGACGATCTCGCGCTGGATCTCGTTCACCCCGCCGCCGAAGGTATTGATCAGCGACATGCGGCACTCCCCCTCGAGCTGTCCGCGCAGCACGGCCCCGGGCGAGCCGCGCTTGAGTGCACCGCCTGCCCCGAGCACCTCGTAGAGCAGGCGGTAGATCTCGATCACCACTTCGGTGCCGTAGATCTTCGACGCCGAGGACCCCGCCGGAGAGGGCTCGCCGCGGCCGATCTCCCAGGTCATGCGCCAGTTCAGCACCTTCATCGCCTCGAGGCGCGCCCAGGCCTCGGCCAGCACCGACTGCACCCAGGCCTTCGCGGCCACAGGGCGACCGTCCTCGGCCTGCGTCGCGCGCGCCCATGCGAGCACGTCCTCGAAGGAGCGGACCGCTGCGTTCCCGAAGGCTGCGAGACCGATGCGCTCATGGTTCAGCTGGAGCGTGATGAGCCGCCAGCCGCCGTTCTCCTTGCCGACGAGCATGTTCGCCGGCACGCGGACCTGCTCGTAGTAGGACATGCAGGTGTGGCCGTCGTTCACCGTATGGATCGGAGAGGTCGAAAAACCGGGGAGCTTCGTGTCGAGGATCAGGATCGAGATGCCCTTGTGGCGCGCGGCGCCCGCGTCCGTGCGCACCGCGAGCCAGACGTAGTCGGCCTCGTCGGCACCGCTCGTGAAGATCTTGGTGCCGTTCACGACGTAGTGGTCGCCGTCGCGGACGGCGCTGGTCTTGAGCGCGGCGAGGTCGGTTCCGGCCTCGGGCTCGCTATAGCCGATCGCGAACTGCACCTCGCCCAAGAGGATCGCCGGCAGGAACTTCCGCTTCTGCTCCTCCGTCCCCTGGGCCATCAGCGCCGGGCCCACGGTATTGAGCGTCACGAAGGGCATCGGCGCCTGCGCGCGGCGCACCTCGTCGAACCAGATCGACTGCTCGACCGCACCGAGTCCGCGCCCGCCGTACTCCTTCGGCCAGCCGACCCCGAGCCAGCCGTCGCGGCCCATCTTCCGGATCAGCGCCTTGACCTTCTCGCCGCCCTCCATGCCGTGCAGCTCGCCGCGGCGCTCGGGCGGAATCAGCTCCTCGAAGTACGCGCGCAGCTTGCTGCGAAGCGCCTTCTGCTCGCCGGTGTAGTCGATGT
>CAYPSI010000196.1:0-2003 GCA_964413375.1 uncultured Spirochaetales bacterium
CCAGCTGCGCAACAACACGGCGATCCTGCTCTCCGCCTACCACCACCGCCGCACCTCGGCCTGCCGGAACTCCTTCCTTCCGGCGCGCCTCGGCGAGCTCGAGGCGACCCTGGCGCTCCTGCCGGCCCCCGCTGCGGTGCGCCAGCTGCGCGATCTCGGCTTCACGACCATCGTGGTCCACCACGAGAGCGGGAGCCCGAGGCTAGAGGCGCTACGGCTCCGCTTCGCGCACCGCGCGCGCGACCCCGAAAGCGCGCTCGCACTCGTCCACGCGACCGACGCGCTCTCAGCCTACGCCATCGCGCGCTGATGCGGATTGTAGGGCCCTGGCCCGGGCTGGTAGCCTCTCCCGAGTGGAACTCGATGCAGACAGCCTCGAGCGGCTCGTGCCGGACGAGCTGGCACCGGAGGACATCACCGGCGGCGAGGCGCTTCGGATCTCGATCGAGCGCTACGAGTTCGCCGCGCGCCACGCGCGCCCGGGACGGCTACTCGACCTCGCCTGCGGCGTCGGCTACGGGACCAGGATTCTCGCCGATCACGCCGCTGCCGATGTAGAGGCCCTCGGTGTCGATCTCTCGCCGGAAGCCATCGCCTACGCGACGCAGCGCTACGCCGGTCCGCGCACCGCGTTCGCGAGCTCGGACGCAATGGAGTTCAGGGACCCTCGGGGCTTCGACACGATCGTCTCGATCGAGACGATCGAGCACCTCCCGGCTCCCGGGGCTTTCGTGGGGCGTCTCGTGCAGATGCTGCGACCGGGCGGCATCCTCGTCGCCTCCGTGCCCACCACGCCGTCGGTCGACGCGAATCCACATCACCTCCACGACTTCAGCGAGCGCTCGTTCCGCCGGCTGCTTTCCCCCCACCGGCTCGTCGAGCGCGACGCGCTGGTGCAGGATCAGCCCTTCGCAGCCGCCGCGATCCTTGCGCGCCGGGAGCCCCGGCTGCGTCAGCTGCGCCGCGGCCTGCCCGCCTGGTACCTGCGTCACCCGGATGCGCTGCTGCGGCGCATCGCCGCCACGCTGCGGCACGGCTTCAAGAACCGCTACCTCACCGTGGTCTGGCAGGCCCCGACGTGAGCCTTCGCTTGATCGTGATCCCGGCCTACGAGGAGGGCGCGCGTCTCGCGGGCGTGCTCGAAGCGGTCGCGCGCGCCGGCCTCGCCTGCGAGGTCGTCGTCGACGACGACGGCTCTCGCGACGAAACCTCCCTCGTCGCCGCCCGCGCGGGAGCGCGAGTCCTGCGGCATCCCTTCAATCTCGGCTACGGCGCGGCGCTGCAGACCGGTTACAAGTACGCGCTCGAACGCGGAGCGTCGATCGTCGTCCAGCTGGATGCCGACGGCCAGCACGACCCCGCCGAGATCCCGCGACTCCTCGCGCCGGTCGAGTCCGGCGAGCTCGACCTCGTGGTCGGCTCCCGCTTCCTGGGGCGCGGCGACTACCAGATGGGGGCGATCCGCTCGCTCGGGCGGCGCGTCTTCCAGACGATCGCGCGGCTGGCTGGGCTTCGCGTGAGCGACCCGACCTCGGGCTTCCAGGCGATGAACCGGCGCGTGCTCGAGATCTACGCGCGCGATTTCTTCCCGACCGACTACCCGGACGTGGACGTGCTGCTCGCCGCGTCGCGCAACGGACTACGCGTCGGCGAATGCCCCGTGAGCATGAGCGCCGGTGCCCGCGCGTCGACCCTCCACGGCGGACTCCGCTCCATCTACTACGTGTACAAGATGCTGCTCTCGACCTGGACGGCCGCACGCCGCCCGGCCGACCCAAGCGCCCCGGAGGCTCGACGCCCATGAACCCGACCCCCACCGCCGAGGAGCTGCGCGAGCCCTTCCTGGCCGCCTCGGACCCGAACACCGCCCGCGCGCTGGCGCTCGCGAGCAGCCTCTCGCTGGTGGTCGCGGTGCTCTGGCTCGTGCGGCGGCGCAGCCTGCGCGAGGAGTACACGCCGATCTGGATGGGCGTCGCCGCGGCGCTCCTCGTGCTGAGCCTGCG
>CAYPSI010000197.1:0-23734 GCA_964413375.1 uncultured Spirochaetales bacterium
GCGCGGTCGGCCTCCTCCCGCTCGGCCTCGAGATGCCGCGCCACGGCGCGCGCCAGGCGCGGCTCCGTGAGCAGGTGCAGGCTCCAGGTCGGCTGCGGGTCGAAGCCTCGCAAGAGCTTCTGGTTCCCTCCTGCACCGGGCTCGAAACACTCGATG
This sequence comes from uncultured Spirochaetales bacterium, assembly GCA_964413375.1. Classification (GTDB taxonomy): domain Bacteria; phylum Myxococcota_A; class UBA9160; order UBA9160; family SMWR01; genus CAZUYC01. The sequence goes on from CAYPSI010000197.1 coordinate 157, forward strand.
CCACGCTCGATGCACCACTCGATCGCGGCGTAGTAGCAGACGTCGAAGTGGAGGTAGCGAAGGGGCTCGAGCGCGCCCCAGTAGCGCCCGTAGAAGGTGTTTCCCTTGAACACGTTGGTCGTTCCGGCCACGATCTGCTCGCCGCGGCGGGCCACGAGGAAGCACAGCCGCTCGCGGAAGCGTTCGCGCAGCAGCTCGAAGAAGCGCTCGTTCAGGTAGCGCCGGCCATAGACGTGCTGGTCGACCGTCGAGCGGTAGCAGCGGTACATCGGCGCGAAGAGCTCGTCCGGGATCTCCGCGCCGGCGACCGCCTCGATCCGGATTCCCTGCTCGCGTACGAAGGCGCGTTCGCGGCGCACCTGGTTCCGGCGCTTGCTGCGCAGCGCCGCGAGGTAGTCCTCGAAGCTCGCGTAGCCAGCGTTGCGCCAGTGATACTGGATGCCGATGCGCGGGAGATAGGAGCTCCCGACGAAGGCCGCGAGCTCGTTCTCGCGACAGAAGTTCACGTGTACCCCGGAAAGGCCGTGGGTCCTGCAGATCTCCTGCAGCGCGTCTCCCAGCCGGCGAATCCATGCCGGGCGGTCCTCGCCGGGCGCGACCAGGAAGCGCGCGCCGGTGACCGGGGTAAAGGGCACTCCGACCAGGAGCTTCGGGTAGTAGCGGATGCCTGCGCGCTCGGCGGCATCGGCCCAGGCGAAGTCGAAGACGAACTCTCCCTCGCTATGGGTCTTCAGATAGACCGGACACGCCGCGAGCAGACGCTCGCCGTCTCGGGCGACGAGGGGGCGCGGCAGCCAGCCTTCGTCCGCGCCCACGACGCCCGCGTCCTCGAGGGAGGCGAGCCACTCCCATTCGAGGAAGGGCGACTCGTCGCCCACGAGGGCGTTCCAGGCGGCGCGCGGGACCTGCGCCACGCCGTCGAGCAGCTCGATCGTGGGCATGCCCGACGGAGTCTAGCGGGCGCATCCCTGTGGCAGCTGGGCGGAGACCGGTTCCGGCTTTGGCCTTGCTATCCTCCAGGAATGCGGAGCCGAGTTGCGGGCCCGCGGGGAGCCGGCGCGGGCGATCCGGTCGATCCGTCCGGTCCGCAGGTCGGCGACCCGCGGCGCGAGGGGGGGGTCGCTACGGCGACGCGGCCGAAGACCGCTCGCCCGCCGAAGTTCAAGGTGCTGCTCTTCAACGACGACTACACGCCGATGGAGTTCGTCGTCTCGGTTCTCGAGCAGATCTTCGGCAAGAGCCCCGCCGCGGCCACGCAGATCATGCTCCAGATCCACCGCTCGGGGCTCGGAGTGGCGGGGGTCTACGTGCTCGAGGTGGCGGAGACCAAAGCGGCGCTCGTGCACCGGGCTGCGGAGGAGCGCGGCTATCCTCTGCGTGCGGGGGTCGAAAAGGAATGAGCGAGATCGGCCGCGAGCTCCATCTGACCCTCCAGGCCGCCGTGCGCGAGGCCATCTCGCGGCGGCACGCCTACGTGACCGTCGAGCACCTGCTCTTCGCGCTGCTCCACGACGAACGCGGGCTCGAGATCATCCGCCACGCGGGCGGCGACGCGCCGGCACTGCGCGAGTCCCTCGAGCGCTTCTTCCGCGACGATCTGGAGAAGGTCCCCGGTGACGAGCCCTTCGATGCGCGACAGACGCTCGCCTTCCACCGGGTGCTCCAGAGCGCGCTGCGACACTGCGAGAGCGCCGAGAAGGAGGAAGTCGACGCGGGTGACCTGGTCGCTGCGATCTTCCAGGAGCCCGACTCGTACTCGACCTCGCTCTTGCGCGGCCAGGGAATCTCGCGCCTCGACGTGCTCCAGTACATCTCCCACGGCACCTCGAAGCTCGGGGCGGGGGGCAGCGAGGAGATCCGCACCCCGATGGGCAGCGAGGGCGCGGGCGATGCGGAGGTCCCGGCGGACCCGCTCGCGGCCTTCGCGAGCAACCTCAGCGCGCGCGCGGCCAAGGGCCAGCTCGACCCGCTGATCGGCCGCGCGCGCGAGCTCGAGCGGATCGTGCAGATCCTCGCCCGGCGCCGGAAGAACAACCCGATCCTCGTCGGCGAGACGGGGGTCGGCAAGACGGCGATCGCCGAGGGTCTCGCGCTTCGCATCCACGAGGGCCGCGTCGGCGACGACCTGCGCGAGGCCGAGGTCTTCGCGCTCGATCTCGGCGCGCTGCTCGCCGGAACGCGCTACCGGGGCGACTTCGAGGCGCGCTTCAAGGCGCTGGTCGCGGCGATCCAGGCCCGCCCGAAGCCGATCCTCTTCATCGACGAGATCCACACCATCCTCGGCGCCGGCTCGGCGGCCGGGACCACCGTGGATGCCTCGAACCTGCTGAAGCCGCTGCTCGCGGGAGGCGAGCTGCGCTGCATGGGCTCGACCACCTACCAGGAGTACCGCCACTTCGAACGCGACCGCGCGCTCTCGCGCCGCTTCCAGCGCGTCGACGTGCCCGAGCCCTCGCCCGAGGAGACCCTGCGCATCCTCCAGGGCCTCGTCTCGCGCTACGAGGATCACCACGGCGTCCGCTTCACCGCGCCGGCCCTGCAGGCCTCGGTGGACCTCTCCGTGCGCTACCTGAGCGACCGCTTCCTGCCCGACAAGGCCATCGACGTGATGGACGAGACGGGGGCCGCGGTGCGGCTGCGGCCGACCTCGCGCAAGCGCAAGACGGTCGGGGTTCGCGACGTCGAGGAGGTGGTGGCGCGAATGGCGAACGTCCCCGCCGTTCGCGCGACCGGCGCCGATCTCGAGCGGCTCGAGCAGCTCGAAGCCGAGCTCGGGAAGGTGGTCTTCGGCCAGGACCACGCCATCTCGGTCGTGGCGAGGGCGATGCGCCGCGCCCGCGCGGGTCTCGGCGGCAAGGATCGCCCGATCGGCTGCTTCCTCTTCACCGGGCCGACGGGGGTCGGCAAGACCGAGCTCTCGAAGCAGCTGGCGCGCGTGCTCGGCGTTCCCTTCCAGCGCTTCGACATGAGCGAGTACATGGAGAAGCACGCGGTGGCCCGCCTGATCGGCGCACCCCCGGGCTACGTCGGCTACGACCAGGGAGGGCAGCTGGTCGATCGAATCCGCAAGCAGCCCTACGCGGTGCTGCTGCTGGACGAGATCGAGAAGGCCCACCCCGACCTCTTCGACATCCTGCTCCAGGTGATGGACCACGCGACCCTCACCGACAATCAGGGGCGCGAGGCTGACTTTCGGCACGTGACGCTGATCATGACCTCGAACGTCGGCGCCCGGGAGATGAGCGCGCGGGCGATCGGCTTCGAGGGCAAGCGCGCGGGCGACGGCCGCAAGGAGGTCGAGCGCCTCTTCAGCCCGGAGTTCCGCAACCGCCTCGACGAGGTGGTGACCTTTGCGGGGCTCGCTCCGGAGGTGATGCTTCGCGTGGTCGACAAGTTCGTAGCCGACGTGGCGGAGCAGCTGCGCGAGCGGCGCGTCGTTCTCGAGCTCGGCGACGCCGCGCGAAGCTGGCTGGCGCAGAAGGGCTACGACCCGGTCTTCGGAGCGCGCCCGCTGGCCCGCGTGATCCAGACGGAGCTCAAGGACCGCCTGGCCGACGAGCTGCTCTTCGGCCGCCTCGTGCGCGGCGGGCGCGTGCGCGTAGACACGGGCCCCGATGGTCTCGCGATCAGCGTCGAGGGCGGGCAGCCCTGAACGGATCGGGCGGATGCCTGCCGAGGAGGGAGCCGATGTCGGCGCCGCAGCTCGAAAGGCGCGATCCGCTCGACGACTTCGAGCCGCGGCCGATCCGCCTGCTCGAACAGGAGAAGCTCGTGTTCGTGGCGGGCCGCGGCCCCGCGGTGATCGTGATGACGGAGATGCCCGGCATCTCGCCGCAGGTCGCCCGCTTCGCCCGCTGCGTGCGCGACGCCGGCTTCACGGTGTGGATGCCGAGTCTTTTTGGCGATCCCGGCAGACCGGTGTCCGTCGGCTACACGCTGCGCTCGGTGGCAAAGGCCTGTGTGAGCCGCGAGTTCCGCGCCTTCGCCGCCCGCGCCTCGAGCCCGGTCACCCGCTGGCTGCGCGCCCTCGCGGCGCACGCGCACCCTCTCTGCGGCGGCAAGGGCGTCGGTGCGATCGGCATGTGCTTCACCGGGAACTTCGCGCTCTCGATGATGCTCGAGCCCGCGATGCTGGCGCCGGTGCTCTCGCAACCGTCGTTGCCGATGCTCGATTCCGCCGGCCTGCACATCGCGCCGGGCGAGCTCCTGGCGGTGAAGGCACGTCTGGATGCCGAGGACCTGACGGTCCTCGCCTACCGTTTCGCGGGCGACTCGTTCTGTCGCGCCGCGCGCTTCGAAGCCTACGCGCAGGCCCTCGGCGATCGCTTCGTCGGCCGCGTGCTAGCGGACGCTTCCGCCAATCCGGACGCTCCGATGAAGAACCCGCACAGCGTCGTCACGCTGCACCTCGTCGACCGCGAGGGTGAGCCGACGCGCCGGGCCGTCGACGAGATCCTGGACTTCTTCCGCCAACGGCTGGCGAGCTGAAGCCCCGGTCCGATTCCGCGCCCAGGTCGCCGGCTTCGCGTCGGGTGCAGACTGGCCAGAGGTGAGCGCGCCGGCTCCCACGAGCGTGCCGATCGAAGGCGACTGCGATCCGCGCTTCTCGGCGGTTCGGGAGGCCTTCGCCGCGAGCTTTCGCGACGAAGGAGACCGCGGCGCCGCGGTCTGCGCGATCGTGGCTGGGCGCAGCGTGGTCGACCTCTGGGGCGGCTTCGTCGACGCTGCGGGGACGCATCGCTGGCAGCGCGACACGCTCGTCAACACCTACTCGGTCGGCAAGGGGATCCTCGCGATGCTGGCGCTCGATTGCGTTCGGGCGGGCGAGCTCGATCTCGACGCGCCGGTGGCGTCGCTGTGGCCGCACTTCGGCGTCGCGGGCAAGCAGCGCGTCAGCGTGCGCTCCCTGCTGGCGCACCGGGCCGGGCTGCCCGCGGTCCGCGAGCCGCTCGCCGAGGACGCGATCTACGACTGGAAGCGGGTCTGTGAGGCGCTCGCCGGACAGCGGCCCTACTGGGAGCCGGGCAGTGCCCATGGCTATCACGTCAATACCTGGGGCTTCCTGGTGGGCGAGGTGCTGCGCCGGGCCACCGGACGCGCGGTCGGCGAGCTGCTGCAAGAGCGCCTGGCGGGCCCGCTCGACGCAGATCATCACTTCGGCCTGGCCCGCGACCAGCACCATCGGGTGTCGCCGATCTTCCTGCCGGAGCTGCCGACGGATGCAGCGGAGCGGAGCGCCGAGTTCTTTTTGAGCGGCGATCCCGAACGCGACGCGATGATCCGCAACGCCTACTTCAACCCGGCTGGCTTCAGCGGCTTCGGCACCGTCAACACCCGACGCTGGCGCGAGGCCGCGATCCCGTCGACGAACGGACACGGGAACGCCCGCGGGATCGCCCGGCTCTACGCCGGCTTCCTCGCCGGCGACACCGGGCGGGAGGGCGGGGGGCGCCAGCTGCTTCGACGCGAGGCGACCCGGGTGCACTCCGATGGCGAGGATCGCGTGCTGGGCCGCCCGACGCGCTTCGGCCTGGGATTCCAGCTCGCGCGGCCGAACCGGAATCTGGGGCCGAGCCTGCATGCGTTCGGACACTATGGCTACGGTGGTGCGCTCGGTCTCGCTGACGAGGAGGCGGGAGTCGCCTTCGGCTACGTGACGAACCTGCCCGCGCCGCGCTTTCGCCACGTTCGCACCGATCGTCTGCTCGCAGCGCTCTACGCGGCGCTCTGAGGGCGCGTGGGTCTTCGGGTAGAGGGCGACGAGCGCGGCTCACAGGGCCCGGCGCCAGCGCCCGCGGCGGAACGACCAGGCGAGCCACGCGGTGCGGGTCAGATGATCGAAGGTGAGGGACCACCAGACCCAGGCGATCGGGGCGTCGAGGCCGTAGGCGAGGCCGAAGGCGAGCGGCAGGCGCAGCGCCCAGTTGCCCGCGGCGGCCGCGAGGAAGGGCGTCGTCGTGTCCCCCGCGCCGCGGTGTGCGCCGCCGAGCGCGAAGTGCGCCTGGAGGAAGGGCTGCGTGACGGCCAGGCACAACAGGAAGGGCAGCAGCGCCGCCACGGTCGCCGGATCGTCCACGAAGAGCTCTGCGAGCTCGACGCGCCAGACCGCGCACAGCGTGCCGAGCACGACGGCGACCAGCAGAGCGAGCCGCGTGGTGCGCCAGCCGGTCCGGGTGGCAGCGCGCGCGTCCCCGGCGCCGAGCGCCTGCGCGACGAGCGTCGCGGCGGCCACGCCGAGCCCCGTGCCGGGGATCCAGGAGAAGGCGAGCAGACGGATCCCGACGGTGTACGCTGCGATCGCCTGGGTGCCGTAGTGCGCGAGCACCCGAAAAAAAACCAGCAGCCCGACGTTCATCGCCAGGCGCTCCCCGATGCCGGGGAGTGCCAGCCGCATCAGGCTCGGGAGGCGCGATCGGGCGGCGCGAAAATCCGCTGCGCCGACGGCGCGCGGCGAGTCCGCGGGAGCGCGAGCGTAGACCCTCGCGAAGAGCGCGAGCCCCACGATCTGCGCGACGACGGTCGCGATCCCGGCGCCGACGAGCTCGAGGCGGGGCAGGCCCCACGCGCCGAAGATCAGCACCGCGTTGAGCAGCACCTTCACCCCCGTGACGGCGAACGCGACCTGCATCGGCGTGCGCGTGTCGCGATCCGCGCGCAGCCCGCTCTCGAGCATCATCGAGGGAGCGAGCAGCAGCGAGGATCCGAGCAGCAGCCAGAGGTAGGGGAGCGCGAGCTCGATCACCGCCGGCTCGGCGCCGAGCGCGTGGAGCAGCGTTCGCGGCGACGCTAGCAGGACGGCGCCGATCAATGCGGCCGTGGCCGTCGCGGTCGCGATCGATGCGGCGAGCGAGTGCCGGGCGCGCAGCGCAGCGCCGGCCCCGATCGCTCGCGCCATCAGCGCCACGCACGCCGCCGAGACGGCAAAAAGAACGGACTGCGCGAGCGAGAAGAACTGTCCGGCGTAGCCGACGGCAGCCACTGCGTCCGACCCGAGGCGTCCCACCATCGCCACGTCGATCAGGCTCACCGCGTTGGCGAGTACCTGCGAGAGCATCACCGGCCACGAAAGGCCCCAGATGTCCGCGTAGCCGATGCGCTGCCCACGGCGCGCGACGGCCTCGGCGGCCGGAGCAGCGCGCGCAGCGAGGGTCGCGGAGGGCAGGGGCGGTGCTCCCTCCGGATCGCTCTCGTCGCTCTCCTCCAACGAAGGCGGCGTCAAGGCGCTCGACGCCCCGTCGAGCGCCGCGGAGCGAGCCGGAGGCGAGCGGAGTTCATCGGGCAAGCGGAGCGCGCAGCGAGCCGGAGGCGAGCGGAGTCCATCGGGCTTCAGCGCAGTGCGGCGGGGAGCTGGAAGACGATCCCCTCGTCCACCTCGGGCTGGGCCCGGACGCGCGCTGCACCCCCGGCGAGCTCGGCCAGGCGCGCGACCACACCCTGCACGAGGCTCTCGGGGGCCGAGGCCCCGGCCGTGACGCCCACCCGCTCGATTCCCGCGAGCCACGCGGGGTCGACGTCGTCGGCGCTCTCGACGAGGTAGGCGCGCGCGCCCCGCTTGGCCGCGAGCTCGACGAGGCGGTTGCTGTTCGACGAGGCCGGCGCTCCGACGACGATCACGAGCTCCGCGTCGTCGGTGAGCCTCTTCACCGAGTTCTGGCGGTTCTGCGTCGCGTAGCAGATGTCGTCCTTGCGCGGGAGCACGATCTTCGGAAAGCGCGCACGCAGGGCTTCCAGGATTTCCCGCGTGTCGTCGACGGATAGCGTCGTCTGCGTGACGCAGCCGAGGCGCTCGGGGTCGCGCACCTCGAGGCGCGCAACGTCCTCGACGCACTGCACCAGGTGCATCGCGGAGGGAGCGTGGCCGAGGGTCCCCTCGACCTCGACGTGTCCCGCGTGCCCGATCAGCACGATCTCGTGGCCTTCGCGGGCCATCCGGGTGGCCTCGACGTGCACCTTGGTGACGAGCGGGCAGGTCGCGTCGATCACGCGCAGGCCGCGTTCCGAGGCGGCCGCGCGCACCGCGGGCGAGACGCCGTGGGCGCTGAAGACGAGGATCGAGCCGGGAGGCACCTCCGCCGGGTCCTCGACGAAGATCGCTCCCTTGGCGCGCAGCGCAGCGACCACGTGCCGGTTGTGGACGATCTCGTGGCGTACGTAGATCGGCGGGCCGAAGCGCGCGAGTGCGAGCTCCGCGATCTCGATCGCCCGGTCGACGCCCGCACAAAAACCGCGCGGATTTGCGAGGGTGATCTCCATCGGCGCGCAGTTTAGCGAAGGGTTGGATTCCCCGGCGGGGCGGGCACCCCGCAGCTACACTTCTTCCCCTCGCAAGCGAGGATGCCATGTCCGATCTGGAGGCCTTCCGCGCGCAGACGCGCACCTGGTTGGAAGAGAACGCCCCGGAGGCGATCCGGGGGCTCGAGCTGGACCCGGAAGCGGGCGGCAACTGGGGCGGGCGGCGCCCCCGCTGGGACCACCCCGAGATGAAGACCTGGCTCGAGCGGGCGGCGGAGCGGGGCTTCACTGCGCCGACCTGGCTCAGGGAGTTCGGCGGGGGCGGCCTCTCGCCGGAGGAGGCCAAGCTGCTCGCCGAGGAGATGCGGCGGCTGCGGCTGCCGCTTCCCCTCACGGGCTTCGGCCTCACGATGATCGGTCCCACGCTGCTGCGCTTCGGCAACGCCGAGCAGAAGAGCGTCCACCTGCCCCGGATCTGCCGCGGCGAGATCCGCTGGTGCCAGGGCTACTCGGAGCCGGATGCGGGCTCGGACCTCGCCTCGCTCCAGACCCGAGCGGTCCGGGACGGAGACTTCCTGGTCGTGAGCGGCACGAAGGTGTGGACCTCCTACGGAGATCTCTCGGACTGGATCTTCGCGCTCGTGCGCACCGATCCACGGGCGCGCAAGCAGGAGGGGATCAGCTTCGTGCTGATCGACATGGAGACGCCCGGGGTGAGCGTGCGCCCGATCAAGCTCATCAGCGGGAAGTCTCCCTTCTGCGAGACGCGCTTCGACGAGGTCCGCGTGCCGATCGCGAACGTGATCGGTTCGATCGACGGCGGCTGGACCGTGGCGAAAGCGTTGCTCGGCCACGAGCGCAGCATGATCGCCGATCTCTTCGGCTCGATGCAGGGGCGCCGACCGCGCGCCCCCGGGAGCGTGCTCGCCAATCTCGCGCGCGAGGCGCTCGGGGGCGAGCATGGAACGCGGCTCGCGGATCCGCTCGTCCGCGACGAGGTCGCGCGCTGCGAGATGGACGATCGGGCCTTCGCGCTCACCGTGCAGCGCGCCCGCGATGCGGCGAAGGCCGGTCACCAGCCCGGCCCCGAGAGTTCCCTCTTCAAGGTCTACGCGACCGAGCTCAACAAGCGCCGCACGGAGCTCAGCGTGCGCATCGCCGGCTCCCAGGGACTCGGCTGGGAGGGCCCGGGCTTCAGCGAGGATGAGCTCCGGCGCACGCGCCAGTGGCTGCGGGCTCGCGGCAACTCGATCGAAGGCGGCACCTCCGAAGTCCAGCTCAACATCATCGCGAAGCGCGTTCTCGGGCTTCCGGACTAGGAGGCCGACTCCAGAGTCGGCCTCCGCGCCGCGAGGCGCAGCCGAGCGAAGTACCTTGGATCTGGCGTGGAGGAGGATCGCGTGCAGCTCGCACTCACGGAGGACCAGGAGCTCCTGGCCAAGATCGCGGCGGACTTCGTCGCCGAGCGTTCACCGCTGTCGCGCGTCCGCGCGCTGCGCGACGCCGACGACCCGCTCGCCTTCTCATCAGCGCTGTGGAAGGAGATGGCCGACCTCGGCTGGGTCGGGATTCCTTTTCCCGACGAGTATGGCGGCGCGGGCCTGGGCTGCGCGGAGCTCGCCGTGGTGATCGAGGCGCTCGGCCGCACGCTCGCGCCCGAGCCCTTCCTCTCGACGGTGTTGCTCGCCGGGCAGGCGCTGCTGCGCGGCGGCTCGCCGGCGCAGAAGAGCAGCTGGCTGCCGCGGCTGTGCGCAGGCGAGGCCTTCCTGGCGCTCGCGAGCGAGGAGCGCGGGGGCCGCTACGACCCCCACGCGGTCGCGACGCGCGCCGAGGCCACCAGCGGGGGCTTCCGGATCAGCGGCGAGAAGGCCCACGTGATCGACGGCGGAGCCGCACACGCCTTCGTCGTGGTGGCGCGGACCGCAGGCGCCGAGCGCGAGCGCGAAGGGATCTCGCTCTTTCTCGTGGCGGCGGATGCCGGTGGGCTCGAGGTGGAGCGCCAGCGGCGCGTCGATTCGCGGGGTGCGGCGATCGTGCGCCTGCGCGGGGTCCAGGTGGGGCGCGACGCGCTCATCGGCCCGGAGGGCGGGGGCGCTGCACTGCTCGAAGAGGTGGTCGATGTCGCGACGGTGGGGCTCTGCGCCGAGATGCTCGGAGCCTCGGCGGAGGCCTTCGATCGCACGCTCCGCTACCTGAAGGACCGGCTGCAGTTCGGCGTTCCGATCGGCAGCTTCCAGGCGCTGAAGCACCGCGCGGCGAACGTGTTCATCGAGCTCGAGCTCGTCCGCTCCGCGGTGATGGCGGCGGCCCGGGCCCTCGACGAGGGCTCGCCGGAGGCGCGACCCCTCGTGTCGCTCGCGAAGGCGCGGGCCGGCGAAACGGCCATGCTGGTCGCGAACGAGGCCGTGCAGATGCACGGCGGCATCGGCATGACGGACGAGCACGACATCGGCTTCTATCTCAAGCGGGCGCGCGTGGCGGAGTGCAGCTTCGGAGACGCGGCCTACCATCGCGACCGCTGGGCACGGCTGCTCGGCTACTGATGGAGCGGGAGCTCTCCCCGACCGAGCGTCTGCTCCGGTCCTGCCGCGGGGAGCCGGTGGATCGTCCGCCCGTCTGGCTGATGCGCCAGGCCGGCCGCTACCTGCCCGAGTATCGGAAGCTGCGCGAGGGGATCCCTTTCCTCGAGCTGTGTCGCGACGTCGAGCGCGCGGTCGAGGTCTCGCTCCAGCCGCTGGAGCTCGTCGGCACGGAGGCCGTGATCCTCTTCTCCGACATCTTCGTCCCGGTGGCCGGCATGGGGATCGAGCTCGACTTCCGGCCGGGGCCGGTGATCGCGCAACCGATCCGCCGCGCGGAGCAGGTGGAGGCCTTGCGGGTGCCCGATCCCCGCAGCTCGGTGCCTTTCGTGTTCGAGATCCTGCGCCGGCTGCGAGGGGAGCTCGAGCCGCGGGGCGTGCCGCTGATCGGCTTCTCGGGCGCCCCCTTCACGCTCGCGGCCTACCTGGTGGAGGGGGCCCGCTCGAAGGAGTTCTCCGAGATCCGCCGGCTCGTCCACGGCGGCTCGCAGGTGTTGCGGGCGCTGCTCGGGCGCCTCGCGGAGCTCGTGATCGGCTACCTGCGCGCGCAGGTCGAGGCGGGGGCCCAGGTGGTCCAGCTCTTCGATACCTGGGCGGGGCTGCTGGCTCGCGAGGAGTATCGGCAGTGGGTGCTGCCGCTCCATCGCGAGATCGCGGCCGGACTCGATCGCGACCGCGCACCCCTCATCCTCTACGTGAAGGATGGAGCCCATCTCGTCGACCTGATGGCCGAGTCCGGCGCGGACGTGATCTCGCTCGACTGGCGCGCAGACCTCGCCGATGCGGCCGCGCGGGTGGGCCGCCGGGTGAGCCTCCAGGGCAACCTCGATCCCTGTGCGCTCGCCGCGCCGCCCGAGCAGATCGAGGCCCGCGTTCGCGCGCTCGCCGCCTCCGCGCGGCCCGCGCGCGGGCACGTGCTGAACCTCGGTCACGGCTGTCTCCCCGACACGCCGGTCGAAGGCGTGCGCGCGTTCACCGCTGCCGCTCGCAACCTGGGGCGCTCGCGATGAGTGCCTCGTGTTTCTCGCTCGACCTCGAGCATGCCGCGCGGATCCTGCCGCGCTACGCGGGCGAGGGGCCGCGCTACACCAGCTATCCGACCGCGCCGGTCTGGGACGAGAGCTACGGACCGGCGCAGGTCCGGGAGGAGCTCGGACGCAGCGACATCGATCCCGGCGACGGGCTCTCGCTCTACGTGCATGTGCCCTTCTGCGAGGCCCTGTGCCACTTCTGCGCCTGCAACAAGGTGGTGACGCGCAATCGCGACCTCGCCTCGGCCTACCTCGACACGGTCGCGCGCGAGGTGGCCGCGGTGCGCGAGGCGCTCGCGGTCGCCCGCCCGGCGACCCAGCAGCACTGGGGCGGTGGGACGCCCACGTACCTGGCCCCCGAGCAGCTGCGGCGGCTCTTCCACACCGTGAGCGATGCGTTTCCGATGGTCCCGGGTGCGGAGATCTCGATCGAGGTGGACCCGCGCGTCACGAGCGAGGGGCATGTGGCCGCGCTGCGCGAGTGCGGGTTCAACCGCGTCTCGATGGGGGTGCAGGACTTCGACCCGCGCGTCCAGCAGGCGGTGCACAGGATCCAGCCGGTGGAGCAGACCCGCGCGCTCGTCGAGCGCGCCCGTGCGGAGGGCTTCGCGAGCGTCAACTTCGACCTGATCTACGGGCTTCCGTACCAGACGGAGCAGACCTTCGCCGCGACCCTCGACGCGGTCCTGGCGCTCGCCCCGGATCGCCTCGCGCTCTATTCCTACGCTCACGTCACCTGGCTCGCGAAGCAGCAGCGCGGGTTCGAGAAGCAGGACCTGCCCTCCGCGGAGACGAAGCTGCGGATCTTCCTGCTCGCGATCCGGCGCTTCCTCGAGGCGGGCTACCGCTTCGTCGGATTGGATCATTTCGCTCTTCCAGAAGATGAGCTTTGCCAGGCACTTGAAGCCAGAACTCTGCGCAGGAACTTCATGGGGCACACCACCCAGGCAGGCGTGGACCTCCTCGGCTTCGGCCCGAGTTCGATCAGCGAGCTGCGCGGCGCGTACGCGCAGTCGGAGCGCTCGCTCGGCGCCTGGGAGGAGGCGGTCCGATCGCGCGGCATCGCGACGATGCGCGGCCACCGCCTCACGCGCGACGACTGCGAGCGGCGCTGGGTGATCGGTCGGATCCTATGCCACGCGGAGCTGCGCGCCGGCGAGTTCGAGCACGAGTTCGGACGCGGCTTCGCCGACGCCTACCCCGCCGAGCTCGCCTCGCTCGAGCCGGCGGCGGCCGATGGTCTCGTCGACATCGCGAGCGACGGCTCGCTGCGCGTGACCCCGCTCGGGCGACTGCTCGTCCGCAACCTCGCGATGGCTTTCGACGCCTATCTGCCGGCGCAGCGGCAGGCCGGGCGGCCGATGTTCAGCAAGACCGTCTAGACTCGTCGCCCATGGGTACCGCCGACGTGGGTGCCGTCATCGTGGGAGCGGGGATCTCCGGCCTCGCGGCGGCGCTCGAGCTCCAGCAGAGCATGGGCGAGGTCGTGCTCGTCGATCCCTCCGACCGCCCCGGCGGAGTGCTGCGAACCGATCACGTGGCGGGCTTCGTGGTCGAGCGCGGTCCGAATACCTTTCGCCCGGGCGCTGTGCTCCGCGAGGCCCTTTTCGGGCTGCGGCTCGACAATGAGATCCTGCGCGCCCGTCCGGCGAGCCGCCTGCGCTACCTGCTGCGCGCGGGCGAGCTGGTCGCGGTGCCGCTCTCGCCCTTCGGGCTGGCGCGTAGCGATCTCCTCTCGACGCGGGCCAAGCTGCGCCTGCTCGCGGAACCCTTCGTGCGGCGCGGCGACGGAGCGGGGGAGTCGGTGGCGGAGTTCGTGCGCCGCCGCCTCGGCCCCGAGGTGCTGACCCGCCTGGTCGGCCCCTTCCTCACCGGCGTGTATGCGGGAGACGAGGAGCAGCTCGGTGCGGGGACGGTCTTCGCGAGTCTGGTCGAGCACGAGCGCAGACATCGCTCGATCGCGCTTGGCGGGCTCGCCCAGGCGCTCTCCCGGCGTCGGCCGCGAGGTCTCCCGGGGAGCTGGTCGGCCCCGAAAGGCCTCGGCCCCTTCGCGCGCGCGCTCGCTCGCCAGCTCAGCGATCCTCCGGCACTCCACACGCGCGCGACCGAGCTCAGGTGGCTCGGCAGCCGATGGTGCGTGTCGCTCTCGGGGCCCGCTGGCGAGACGGCGCTGCTCGCGCGGCGCGTGGTGATCGCGACGCCGGCGCGCGAGGCGGCGCGCCTGCTCCTCGACGTCGACACCGAGGTGTCGCGGCTGCTCGCGGGGATCGACTACGCGCCGCTCGTCTCGCTGCCGGTCGGGGTCGATCCGCGCGCGGTGCGGCGCAAGATCGAGGGCTTCGGCTTCCTGGTGCCGCGCGAGGAGGGCATGGCGCTGCTCGGATGCCTCTTCATGAGCCGGCTCTTCCCGGATCGCGCCCCGCTCGGCCGCGAACTCCTGCAGTGCATGCTCGGCGGGCGCCGCTGGCCGGCCGCCGTGGCGGAGCCCGATGACACCCTGTTCGAGCGGGTGCTCGCCGACCTCCACCGCGTGCTCGGGATCTCGGGCGAGCCCCTCCCGCTCGGCGTCGCGCGCTACGAGCGAGCGGTCCCGCAGCCGGGGCGGGACCACGGGCGGCGGATCGCGGAGCTTCGCCGGCGCATCAAGGAGCGCCCCGGCCTCGCGCTCGCGGGCGCCTACATGGACGGAGTGAGCGTCTCCGAGAGCTTCGCCTCGGGCCAGCGGGCTGCGCAGGACCTCGCCGCAGATGAACGCCTGAGCGCGCTCGACGTCTCGGTGGGATAGAAGTCTTCAGGCGCGCTCGCGCATCCAGTCCGCGATGGCGCGCGCCCAGACGGGGTCGGCGTTGAGACAGGGGATCAGCTCGAGGGCCTCGCCGCCGAGAGCCTCCCAGCTGGCTCGCGCGCGGATGCCGATCTCCTCCAGGGTCTCGAGACAGTCGGCCACGAAGGAGGGGCAGAGCAGGGCCAGGCGACGCACGCCCCGCGCTGCGAGCTCGGGCAGCACCTCGTCGGTGAAGGGTCGGATCCATGGAGTGCGGCCCAGGCGCGACTGGAACGCGAACGAGTGCTTCTCCGGCGCCAGGCCGAGGGCGCCGGCGAGCGCACGCGTCGTCGCGACACAGTGCGCCCGGTAGCAGCTCCGGTTCGCGACGCCGATCGCGTCGCAGCAATCGGGGCGGGCCAGGCAGTGGGAGCCGCTCGCATCGGTGCGGCGCAGCTGTCGTTCGGGGAGCCCGTGGTAGCTCATGAGGACGTGGTCCGGGCGAAACGCGGCGAGGCGCGGCGCGGTCAGATGGGCCAGCGCGGCGATGAAGCGCGGCTCCGCGTAGAAGGGGGGCAGCACCTCGACCGGCGGCGAATCGACTCGCGCCAGCTCCTCGCGCAGCCGCGCCACGGCCGAGCCGGTCGCCGCTTCCGAGTACTGCGGAAAGAGCGGGAGCGCGAGGATGCGCGCCACGTCGGCCCGGGCGAAGTGATCGGCGGCCTCGCGCAAGGAGGGCCGCCCGTAGCGCATGCCGAGCACCACGGTGTAGTCGGGGCCGAGTTCCTTTGCCACCGCGGCGCGCAGGTCGAGGCCGTTCGCGAGCAGCGGCGATCCGCGCGGCGTCCAGATCTTCGCGTAGGCCGCGGCCGAGCGGCGCGGCCGGAAGGGGAGGATCACGAGGTTCAGCACCAGCCAGCGCGCGAGGGCTGGCATGTCGAGCACGCGGGGATCGCCGAGGAACTCGCGCAGGTACCGGCGCACCTCGGCCGGCCGCGGCGCTTCCGGCGTGCCGAGGTTCACCAGCAGGACGCCGATGCGAACGTCGCCCACGAGCGTCTCCGCGCGCGGCTCAGCCACGGCGCTGCGCGAAGCCGCCGAGCCACAGCGAGATGCCGAAGTACCAGGCGGGATAGAGGAGCGTCAGCTCGGGCACGCGCAGCTCGCGGGCGCGCTCGGGCTCGAGCGCGCACCAGGCCACCGCGGCGGCGGCCGCGGCGGTGAGCCCGTAGGTGGTGCGCTTGAACGCGCGCATCTTCGAGGGGTAGACGTACTTCAGCGGGACGAAGACCAGCAGCGCGAAGCCCGCCACGATCACCGCGAGCGGCAGCGGCGGCACCTCGAGCAGCCAGGCCTGGATCGCGATCACGTTCCAGTAGGAGGGGAAGCCCAGGAAGAAGTCGTCCTGCGTCTTCGCCTCGACCTGCGAGAATCCATAGGCGCTGGCCAGGATCGGGGGGGCCGCGGCCCACCAATGCGGGAGCATCCCTCCGGCGACCAGGAACACGCAGGGCACGATCGCGTAGTTCAGGTAGTCGACGATGTCGTCGAGGCGCCGGCCGTCGAAATGGGGGAGCAGCCGCGAGACTCCGACTGCGCGCGCCATGCTGCCGTCCAGCGAGTCGATCGCCATCGCCAGCAGCATCCACAGCACGGCAGCCCGGAGGTCGCCCACGTGAATCGCGAGCAGGGCCAGCACGCCGACCACGGCGCCGCTGGCGGTGAACAGGTGCACGCCCCAGGCGAGCCAGAGCCTCGTTCGGTCAGTCACGGCGGCCGGAGGGTATCAGAGCCGCTATCGTTGCGAGGCCCGCGCTTCGCGCGGACGGAGGCTTCGATGTCGGCTCCCAGCTCGTCTCCCGACCGCCAGGCCGTCGCCAAGGCGCACAGCATCCGCGCGCTCGAGTTCCTGCGGCAGGGCGGCGACTCGTTCCAGACCACCAAGGTCGACGCGCTGCTCAACTGGGCCCGCAAGTACTCGATGTTCCTCTACCCCTTCGTGACCGCCTGCTGCGGCATGGAGTTCATGTCGGTAGCAGGGCCCCGCTACGACCTCGACCGCTTCGGCTGCGCGCTGCCGCGCTTCTCGCCGCGCCAGTCCGACCTGCTGATGGTGGTGGGGACGATCACGCACCGACAGGCCCCCGTATTGAAGAAGGTCTACGATCAGATGGCGGAGCCCAAGTGGGTGATCGCTTTCGGGGCCTGCACCTGTTCGGGTGGCCCCTACAACAACTACGCCGTCGTGCAGGGAATCGACACCCTCATCCCCGTCGACGTCTTCATTCCCGGCTGCCCGCCGCGGCCCGAGGCCGTGCTCGACGGTCTGATGAAGCTCCAGGCTCGCGTCCAGCTCGAGCGCATCCCCGCCGACGGGCGTCACAAGGAGATGCACGAGCTCGAGCTTCCGGTCGTCGAGAAGCCGGTCGCCTGAGGCAAGGACGCAGTATGTCCGTCGCAGTCGAGCTACCTGCGCTGGGCGAGAGCGTGGTCGAGGGCACGGTCTCGCGCTGGCTCGTGAAGGAGGGGGACCGCGTCGCGGTCGACCAGCCCCTCGTCGAGATCACCACCGACAAGGTCGACGCCGAGATCCCGTCACCCGTCGCTGGCGTGATCGAGAAGATCCTGGTGCCCGAGGGCGAGACCATCGCGGTCGGGACGCCGCTCGTCAGCATCGATCCGGCCGGCGAGACCCGGCCCGCTGCGGGCAGCGCGGCGGCGGCGGCGCCCGCCGAGCCGGCTCGGCCCGCGGCGAAGGCCGAGATCCCGCTGCGCTCCGCACCCGCTGCCGAGGGCGTTCCGCGGGCGACCCCGCTGGCGCGACGCATGGCCGAGCAGGAGGGTCTGGACCTCGCGGTGATCGAGGCCAGCGGAGCCTCGGGTCGCGTCACGCGAGCCGATGTCGAGCGCGAGCGTGGCAGGCGAGCGCCCGGCACGCCGCGCCGCGCGGAAGAGGGCGCCCCGGCCGCTGCGGCCCGAGCGGCGCCCGCCGCGTCGAAGCCGGCCGCCGCGCGGCCCGCCTACCTCGAGTACCAGCTCCAACCGGGCGACCGCGTGATTCCGATGTCTCCGCTGCGCAGGCTCGTGGCCGAGCACATGGTCGTCTCGAAGCGCGTGAGCCCGCACGTCGGCACCGTGGCGGAGATCGACCTCGCCGGGGTGGTACGCGTGCGCGACGCGCACAAGAACTCCTTCCGCGCGACCCACGGCTTCCCGCTCTCGTTCATGCCCTTCGTGCTGCACGCCTGCGTGCGCGCGCTGCGCGAGTATCCGGCGCTCAACGCCTCGGTGCTCGAGGACGCGATCGTCGAGAAGAAGGACATCCACGTCGGGATCGCGGTCGAGACGGAGAAGGGGCTCGTCGTCCCGGTGGTGCGTTATGCCGACAGGCTCTCGCTCGCGGGGGTCGCCGAGGCCGTCGAGGATCTCGCACATCGGGCCCGCTCCAAGCGCCTCTCGCCCGATGAGCTGAAAGGCGGAACCTTTACCGTCTCGAACCCCGGGCGCGACGGCAACCTCTACGGCTTCGCGATCATCAACCAGCCGCAGGTCGGGATCCTGCGCATGGGCGAGGTAGTGAAGCGGCCCGTCGTCCGCACGCTCGGCGGAGAGGACGCGATCGTGATCCGACCGATCATGCACCTCGCCCTCTCCTATGACCACCGTGCGGTCGATGGCGCGCCCGCCAACGGCTTCCTGCACCGCGTCCGCGAGCTGCTCGAAGAGGCGGAGTTCGACCTCTGAGCCGCGCGCTCTCGGCGAGCGACCTCGTGGTCGAGCGCCTCGGCTGCGTTCCCTACGCCGAGGCCCTCGCGCTCCAGGAGCGGGCGGTGGCGGAGCGCCGGCGCGGCGCCGCTCCGGACCGGCTCTTGCTGCTCGAGCACCCCCGCGTCGTGACGCTCGGACGGAGCTTCCGCCGCGAGAGCCTGCTCGCGAGCTCCGAAGAGCTGGCGGCGCGCGGGATCGAGGTCTTCGAGGTCGCGCGCGGCGGGGACGCGACCTATCACGCGCCGGGTCAGCTCGTGGGCTACCTGATCGCCGATCTCGCCGCGCGCGGCGAGCCGGACGTTCACGCCTACCTGCGACGCCTCGAAGCCGCGCTCGGCCGTGCGCTGCTGCGCCTCGGCGTGCGGCCCCGAACGCTCCCGGGCCGGACGGGGGTCTTCGTGGACGACCCCGCGCGGCCCGCGCCGGTGCGCAAGCTCGCATCGATCGGCGTGGGTCTGAAGGGCTGGGTCAGCTTCCATGGCTTCGCGCTCAACGTGACACTCGACCCGGCCGAGTTCGGGGTGATCGTCCCCTGCGGCCTGCGCGAGGTGGAGATGACGAGCGTTGCAAGAGAGCTCGGCGCCGCGCCGGCCGATCTCGCGGAGCGCGCCGTGCGCGAGGTCGCGGCCGCCTTCCTCGCGGAGTTCGCGGGCGTCGACTATAGTGCCGCCCCATGCCCGGACGTGTTGTCACGGTTCGCCGCCAGGAACGCCTGGGCTGGCTCGAGCGGCTCTACGTCCCGATGATCGTGAAGGGGCTCGTCGTCACGAGCCGCCATTTCTTCCGCAATCTCCGCGGCTTCGTCACCGGGCGCAACCGAACCGACTTCGTGGTGCAGTACCCCGAGGAGCGGATCGACTATCCCGACGCCTTCCGCGGCATGCCGGTCCTCGTGCAGCTCGACAACGGCCAGCCCAAGTGCGTGGCCTGCGGCCTGTGCGAGTTCGCCTGTCCGACCGACTGCATCAGCATCGTCCCGGGGGAGCTCGAGGGCTCCCGCATCGAGCGCTATCCCGAGGCCTTCGACATCGACATGTCGCGCTGCATGTTCTGCGGGCTCTGCGAGGAGGCGTGTCCGGAGGAGGCCATCGTGATGAGCCGCGAGGTGGAGCTCGCGTCCTACGACCGCCCGTCGATGCTCTACGACAAGGAGCGACTGCTGGTGCCCGAGTCGCTGCTCAAGCGCCGGCTCGAGTTCCTGCGCGGCGAGTACGACCGGGAGCACGACTCCCCGGGTCGGGCGAAGGCTCCCGCGGGCGACGACCGGAAGTCCTGATGGACGACCACGGCTCTCCGGCCCTGCGCGTGCTGCTCGCGAGCCTTCCGGACGCGATCCACGGGACGCATGCGTACCGCGGCGATGCAACCGCCATCGTGGATGCCGAGCGCGTCGACCAGGTGCTGCTCCGGCTGCGAGACGATCCGCAGCTCGCCTTCGAGATGCTGACGGACCTGACCTGCGTCGACTATCTCGGCGAGGAGCCGCGCTTCGAGGTGGTGTACCACCTCTATTCGGTGGCGAAGAATCACCGCGTGCGCGTGAAGGCGCGCGTGTCGGAGGCCTCTCCCGAGCTCCCGAGCGCCGTCGCGCTCTGGCCTTCGGCGGACTGGATGGAGCGCGAGGTCTGGGATCTCTACGGGGTCCGCTTCCGCGGCCATCCGGACCTGCGCCGGATCCTGCTCTACGACGGCTTCGAGGGCCATCCGCTCCGCAAGGACTATCCGAAGGAGAAGCGGCAGCCCCTGGTGGGACCGAGGAACTGACGGGCA
Source organism: uncultured Spirochaetales bacterium (assembly GCA_964413375.1). Classification (GTDB taxonomy): domain Bacteria; phylum Myxococcota_A; class UBA9160; order UBA9160; family SMWR01; genus CAZUYC01. The sequence continues at coordinate 20,301 of CAYPSI010000197.1, forward strand.
TGGCGGGTCTTTCCGGTCGACGCGCAGAGCCGCTCGAGGACGATTGCGAGCGCGATCTGCACACCGAACACCAGACCCTGAGCAGGGGGCCCTCGCATCCGGCCACCCACGGGACGGTGAAGTTCCTGATCGAGCTCGACGGCGAGAACATCGTCGACCTCGACATCCAGGTCGGCTACCTGCACCGCGGCTTCGAGAAGGAGTGCGAGGCCGGGACCTGGTACCAGGCGATCCCCTACACCGATCGCCTGAACTACAACTCCGCGATCCTCGCCAACGTGGGCTTCTGCCTCTCGGTGGAGAAGCTCCTCGGCCTCGAGACGCCGGAGCGCTGCCAGTGGCAACGCGTACTGGCGAGCGAGCTCTCGCGGCTCGGCGACCACCTGACCCGCTGCGGCGCCGCCTGCCTCGAGCTCCAGGCGATGACGCCCTTCCTCTACGGCATCGAGGCGCGCGAGCTCACCTGGGACCTGATGGAGATCCTCTGCGGGGCGCGCGTCACCAGCAACTACGTGCGCATCGGCGGCGTCAAGCACGAGATGCCGGCGAGCTTCCCCGCCGCCTGCCGCACGAACATCGCGCGCATCCGCGCGCTGCTGCGCGACTTCGACGACATCGTGACGAGCAACCGCATCTTCGTCGACCGCCTGAAGGGCACGGGCGTGATCTCGCGCGAGGACTGCCTTCGCTACGCCGTGACCGGCCCGATCCTGCGCTCGGCGGGCGATCCGCTCGATCTGCGCAAGGCCGAGCCCTACCTGACCTACGCAGAGCTCGACTTCGACGTCCCGATCGGCGAGGTGGGAGACAACTACGACCGCTACCTGGTGTGCGTCGAGGAGATGCAGCAGAGCCTGCGCATCGTCGAGCAATGCCTGGTGCGCCTGGAGAAGCTGGGCCCCGGGCCGGTGAACTCCTTCGACCCCCGCGTGCGCTGGCCCGCCAAGGGCCGCGTCTTCAACCAGATGGAAGAGCTGATCCAGCAGTTCAAATCGGTGACCGAGGGTCCGCGGGTTCCCGCCGGCGAGGCCTACATGGCGATCGAATCGGCCAACGGCGAGCTCGGCTTCTACCTCGTCTCCGACGGGAGCGCGGTGCCGGTGAAGGTGCGCTGCCGGCCGCCGAGCTTCATCAACCTGCGGCCGATGCCGATGATGCTGCGCGGCGCGATGCTTGCGGATCTGATCCCGACCTTCGACTTCATCAACATGATCGGCGGCGAGTGCGACCGGTGAGCCTCGACCGCGGCGCCGTCTGGAAGCTGCTCGGGGCCCCCACGGACCAGGAGGGCAGCGTGAACGACCCGCGCACGCGGGACGAGCACGGCGTCCGCTGGAACGAGAAGTGGATCTACCGCGGCGAGGACGGCGAGAGGGTGGAGCGGGTCGTGCTGTGGAACCGCTACGACCTCGTCGGCGCGTTCCGCTTGCGGCCCGACGGCTCGGCCGAGCCGGAGCCGCTGCCCGAGGCCTGAGAGGTGCCGCAGGGCGCTCCGCCGCCGCTGCGCCCCTTCGGGCTCGTGCTCCACCACGACGGCCGCTGGAGCCACGAGGGCGTGCCGGTGTCGAACCGGCGCCTGCGCGAGGCCTTCGACCGCTCGGTCCGCTTCGTGTCCGAGCCAGGCGGCGTAGCCGCCGCGCAGCGAGGCGAAGCCGAGCGGAGGTCCATCGAGCCCGAGCATGTGTTCGTCGTGCAGCTCGGGCGCTTCCGGGGCCAGATCGAGGTCGAGGAGGCCGCGTTCTTCGTGCGCGACTTCGACGCCGCAGCGGGATCGATCCGCCTCTCCGACGGGAGCCGCGAGAGCCTCGACGCCACGACGTTGCGCCTCTCGCCGCGCGACGGCGCGGGCCTGTGCCGCGTGAAGCGCGCGCTCGCGCCAGAGGGTCTGCTCGCGCGTTTCACGCACGCGGCCTGGGCCGAGCTCGCGCGTGCGATCGAGGGTCCCGAGCAGGGGCCCCGGCTACGCCTCGCCGCGCGGAGCGTGCCCCTCCCGGACGCCGTCGTGCAGGCCCTCGCCTGAGTGCGATTTGACGCCGCGAGGCCCTCGCGGTACCCACTCTCGCTCTCCCAGCGAAGCCCGTGTCCGTCGGGCGGCGTAGCCAAGTGGTAAGGCATGGGCCTGCAAAGCCCTGATCCCCGGTTCGAATCCGGGCGCCGCCTCCAAAAACATCGGAACCTCGACGGGTTGGGTGCCGGTCCAGCGCCGGGTCGCTTCGGAGCCCAGTGGAGCTCCCGCCCGCGAAGCGCGGCGACGACCTCGGCGTGCAGCGCGAAGCCGGTCGCGATCGCGCGCGACGGGGGGGGCAGTCAACGCGGGTCGTCGCGGCCGTCGCCCGTGCCAGGCTGCGAGAGGTCGCCGACGAGGGCCTCCCAGCCCGCGCGTGAGGCGGCGCAGCGGTCCCGGTAGACGGCGGCGGCGTCGCGACAGCGCTCCCACGCGCTCGCGAGTGCGGCGCGTGGGAAGGGGGTCGCGTGGTGGGTGTAGCGGGCGAAGGCCGCGACCGTGTCGCGGGTCGACGCCCAGGGATCTCCGCCGAGCGGCGTCGACGCGTGGAGACGCGCGAGCACGGCGAGCTGCCGGCGCTCGTGGCGCAGCCCGGGGTTCCCGGCGAGCTCGCGCAGCAGCGCGCGGCGGTCGCGGGACTCTGGGGCCTCGTGCTTCCAACGCGCCAGCCAGCTGATGCATTCCTGCGGGCGCTGCTCGCAGGTCTCGCGCGCGAGCGCCGCGAGATCCGCCTCTGCGAGTCCCCCCTGTCGCGCGGCGTAGCGTCCGACCAGGGAGTTGCGCGCGCCGATCCGCGCCGCTTCGAGCGAGGCCGTGCTCGGGAGCATGCCCTGCTGGCCGGCGAAGAACGCGCGCGCCGCCGCGTGCGCGAGACGCGGATGGAGCAGCGTGTGCACCGGGCCCTCGAGCCGCGTCGCGTGCAGCACGCCGAGTGGAAGCAGCTCGTGGGCGAGCAGCTCCGCGAGCGACTCGATCCCACAGCGCGCGAGGCCCGCCCGAAAATCAGGCCGGGCGGCGCGCTCCTCGAGTCGCGCGAGATTCAACGCGGTCTGCGGCGAGTCGAAGCCGAGTACGAGCAGGTCGATTCCGGTGGCGTACCAGACGGCGACGTGCTCGAAGACGTCCGCATAGGTCCGCAACACGAGCGCCACCGTCTCCGCGTCCGTCTCGTAACTGTGGAACCACTGCGCGTAGACGCCGCCGGGTGCGAGCCGGTCGCGGGCGGCCTCGAGAAACTCGCGGGAGAAGAGCATCTCGACGCCGGTGACCCACGGGAAGCAGCCCCGCGAGGCCCATCGTGAGGTAGTCGCCGATCAGCGATCCGTCGGACTTTCCGTTGGTTGCGATGGCGCGGTTGGTCCTTCCGTCCGGCATCCGCTGTTCGCGCACCGCGACCGAGGCCGTCGGGTCGTCGTCGTAGAAGGGGACC
>CAYPSI010000198.1:0-2459 GCA_964413375.1 uncultured Spirochaetales bacterium
TGCGCCGGTCGGATGTGACGATCGACGCGATCGCAGGGGCGGCGTGCGCGTACACCCTGCTCGCGCTGGTGTGGGCCGGCCTCTACATGCTCCTCGAACTCCTCCACCCGGGGTCTTTCCTGATCCCGGCGGCCTGGCGGATGGGAGCCTCCGGCGATCCGGGCGCCGCGCTCGTCTACTTCAGTTTCGTCACCCTGACGACCGTGGGCTATGGGGACATCACCCCCGTGTGGCCGGGTGCCGGGGGTCTCGCGGCGGCCGAGGCCATCATCGGCCAGCTCTATCTCGCGATCACGATCGCCCGGCTGGTCGGCTTGCACACCTCGCGGCGCAACTGAAGCGGGCGAGCAAGCGTCCCCACGCTGCCGATCGGCAGATAGCCCAGGAACCCGGGTCAGGCGGGAGTGCCGCCTCGGAAGTTGCCCATCACGCCCTTCAGGAACTCGTCCTCGGAGATGGCGAACTTGGCGCCGAAGCCGTAGCGGGTGTCGATGTCGCGGTAGAGCAGGCAGAGCAGCTCGCGGAAGGTCTCGAGCACGCCCTCGCCGCGGATCGCAACCGCCGGGAAGGTCGTGACGTCGCCCCACGCCTGCTTGATCTCCTGGAGCGGCTTCACATCGGGGAGATCGCGCTTGTTGAACTGGACGACCTTCGGGATGCGCTCGAAGTCGATCCCGTTCGAGCGCAGGTTGGCCTCCATGTCGCGCCACGAGTAGGCGTTGGCGCTCGCGCTCGCGCGCTGGGAGTCCGCGACGAAGGCGACGGCGTCGGCGCCCGAGAGCACGACTTTACGCGTCGACTTGTGCATCACCTGACCCGGCACGGTGAAGAGCTTCACCTTGACCGAGAAGCCGCTCTGGGAGCCGAACTGCACCGGCAGGAAGTCGAAGTAGAGCGTGCGGTCGTCCGTGGTGTCGAGCGTCACCATCTTGCTGCGCGCTTCGGGGCGAATCAGCTCGTGGAGCTGCTGGAGGTTGGTCGTCTTTCCCGAAAGGGCCGGCCCGTAATAGACCACCTTCACCGTGATCTCGCGGTCCTGCACGTTGATCTGCACCCGGGCCTCCCGACGCCTCGACTCGTCTCCCATCGGCAGACCGGCAGGTCGGGTGAAGCCCCCCGGGGGAACTGTCAACGTTCGCGGAACACCTCGAGCAGCTCGCGCGCCGCAGCGGCCGGCGTCGTGCGCTGGGCCTCGACCTCGCGCTCGAGCCCGGCGATGCGCGCCGCCACCGCCGGGTGGCGCCGGAAGGCCTGGAGCAAGCCTTCGTCGACGAGGCTCCACATCCACGCGCGGGACTGATCGCGGCGTCGGGCCTCGAGCTCGCCCGCCGCAGCGAGCGTCGCGCGGTGCTCCTGGACCATCTGCCAGACGGCCTCGATGCCTTGCCCCGTGTGCGCGCTCGCGGCGAGAACGCGCGGGCGCCAGTGCGGCGAGCTCGGGCGGAGCAGCGAGAGCGCTTCCCGATGGGCGGCCTGCGCCCGGCCTGCGGCCGCCGCCTGATCGCTGTCGGCCTTGTTCACGACGAGCCCGTCCGCGAGCTCGAGCACGCCCTTCTTGATGCCCTGGAGCTCGTCGCCTGCGCCGGGCTGCACCAGCACGAGGAAGAAGTCGACCATCGAGGCGACCGCGACCTCGGACTGGCCGATGCCGACCGTCTCGACCATCACGACGTCGAAGCCGGCCGCCTCGCAGGCGAGCAGCGCCTCGCGCGTGCGCTGCGCGACACCGCCCAGCGAGCCGCTCGATGGAGTGGGCCGGATGTAGGCCGCTTCCTCGCGCGCGAGCCGCTCCATGCGCGTCTTGTCGCCGAGGATGCTGCCGCCGGTGAGGGGGCTCGACGGATCCACCGCCAGCACCGCGACGCGGTGGCCGCGTGCGATCAGCAACAGACCGAGCGCCTCGATGAAGCTGCTCTTCCCGACGCCCGGCGGGCCGGTGATGCCGACGCGCGTCGCGCCGCCGGTGGCGTCGACCACCCCCTCGAGCACCGCCTGCCCGCGCGCGGCCAGATCCGCCCGCGTGCTCTCGAGCAGCGTGATCGTGCGCGCCAGCGCGCGGCGGTCCCCGCGCCGGATCGCCAGGCAGAGCGCTTCGGGAGTCTCCGCGGCGGCGGCCGCGCTCATCCGTGACGTGCGCGCAGGACGCGCAGGACCTCGCGCGCGGCCTTCGGAACCGGCGTGCCGGGGCCGAAGATCGCCGCGACCCCCCGTTCGCGCAGGAACTCGTAGTCGCGCGGCGGAATGATCCCGCCCACCACCACCGCGATCCCCTCCCCGCCCTGCCGGCGCAGTTCCTCCGCCAGCTCGGGGACGAGCGTCTTGTGGCCCGCGGCCTGGCTCGACACGCCGACCACGTGCACGTCGTTCTCGATCGCCTGGCGCGCGGCCTCGGCCGGCAGCTGGAAGAGAGGGCCCACGTCGACGTCGAAGCCGAGGTCGGCGAAGGCCGTCGCGATCAC
>CAYPSI010000199.1:0-2480 GCA_964413375.1 uncultured Spirochaetales bacterium
GCGATCGCGTCGGGACGCGCGCGCAGCGAGAAGAAGATCGCCGCGCCTGCGGCGAGCAGGAGCCAGGGCAACCATCCCGGATGTTCGAAGCCGTCGATCCCGACGCGCGCTCCGAGCGCTGCCAGCGAAGCGCTCATCCGAGCGTGCCCGGGGGCAGGGTCTCGTCGACGAAGCGCTCCGCGTCGGCGATGGCAGCCGAGATCCCGCGCGTGAGGGCGGCCCGCGCCTCGGGGTCGTCGCGCGGCCGGAAGCGGTGCGCATCCAGAGCCCGAAGTGCCGCGATCAGGATCGGCCAGCGGGTGGTGGCCGCGAAGGGTGCGGGCGCCGCGGCGAGCTCCTCGCTCGTGCAGGCCAGCGCGCCGATCGCGAAGCGGCGCTCCGCATAGCGTCTCAGCGCGTGAGCGGCGAGGTCGCTCGCGCCGAAGGGATCGCCGGACGCGAGAGCGCGGGCGCGCGAGAGCGCTGCGCGCGCCTCCTCCCACGCCGGCTCGGAGAAGGGGTCCGCCGGCGCTGGCGTCGCCAGCGCGGTGCGGTGCGCGCGCCGGCGTGCGACCGCGCGCACCGCCGCGACGCCCAGCAGCGCGATCGCCGCTCCGAGGGCCGCGCCCGAGAGCGCGCCCGTGCCGCCCGTTTCTGCGTCGCCTGGCTCGCGCAAGCCGAAGGGGAGGCTGCGCTCCGGGAACCCGGGTGCGATCGAGATCACCTCGATGGCGAGCGGCTCGAGCGCGATGCTCGCAAGCGAGCCGTCCGGCGCCTCGATCTCGGCCACGCCGCCCGGCCAGCTGAGCTCGCCGACCTCGCGCGCCCGGACCCGGATCCGCGTGCGGTGCAGCCACCGCGTCGGTTCCTGTTCCACCGGGAGCGCTTCGACGCCGAGAACCCAGAGGCCTGCGGGAGGCTCCGGCAGCGCGAGCGGGCGGAGCGAGTGCTCCGGCGGCGCCGCGACCGCGATCTCGAGCGTCGCGACCTCGCCGACGCCGATTCGCGGCGGCTCGAGCACGAGCGCCGCGCGCGGCAGCGTGGGTGCGTGCGCCTCGGGCGGCTGCGCTTCGCCGCAGCTGCTCGCGACGAGCGCCGCTGCGATCGCGGCGGCGCGCCTCACGCCGCGCCGCGCACGCGCCGACCTGCGCGCTCGTGCAGGAAGCGTGCGAGGCGCTGGAGCGGGCTCTGCCCGGCTTCGAGCCACAGGGTATCCGCGCCACAGCGGCGAAGTGCGGCTGCAATCGCGTCGTTCCGGGCGACGGCAGCGTCGCGGTAGCGGCGTCGCGCGCGCCGCGATGCGGTCTCGAGGAGCCAGCTCGAGCCCGGCCGCTCGGAATCCTCGACGCGCACGCCACCTGCCGGCGCCAGCTCGCGTTCGCGCAGGTCGTGCACGCAGACGGCGACGAGCTCGTGCCTGCGCGCGAGACGACCGAGCTCGTTGCAGAGCTCCGCGTCGGGCGCGACGAGCGCCGGGTCGAGGAAGTCCGAGAGCAGCACGAGGACACTGCGCTGTCGCGTGGTGGCGTGCAGAGCCCGGAGCGCGGCGCTGATGCGCGTCGCGCCACCCGGCGCCGCGAGGCAGCGGGAGGCCGCCTCGGCGATGCGGCGCGCGTGCGTGGCTCCGCGCCTCGGCGGCAGGCTCTCGCGCAGCGCCTCATCGAAGGCCACGAGGGCGATCCGGTCGCCGACGCGCGAGGCCGCGGCTGCAAGCAGCGCCAGCGCATGCACCGCCGTCGCGAGCTTCGAGGCGCCGGTCGATCCGAAATGCATCGAGCCCGAGACGTCGAGCGCGAAGAGCAGCGTCTGGTTGCGCTCGGCGCGGAAGCGCTTCACGTAGGGCTCGCCGGTGCGCGCCATCGCGTTCCAGTCGAAGCTCGAGACATCGTCGCCCTGCTCCCAGGGACGCGACTCCTCGAACTCGATCCCGCCGCCGCGGAACGCGCTCGCGTAGTTTCCGGCGAAGATCCCGGTCGCCTCCCGGCGCCCGCGCACCGCGAGCAGGCGCGCCGCCCGCGACAGCTCCCCCGCCCCGACCTCGATGCCACCCTTCATCATCGGACCTCGGAACTGAGCGTGCACCAACGCGCACCGCATGCAAGCGAACCCCGCTTCCCCGGGGAAGCAAGCGAAGCGCGCAGCGAGGCGGTAGCCGAGCGAAGAAGGCAGCCACCGCTCAAATCGACGCAACGTCCTGGGCAAGCGAGCCGAGCTTCGCACGGGAAGCAAGCGAAGCGCGCAGCGAGCCGCAGGCGAGCGGAGAAAGCAGTCACCACCCGAATCGTCGCAACGTCCTAGGCTACGGAAGCTCGACCGCCGCAAGGACGGCTTCGACGAGTGCGGCGGGAAGGATCCCCTCCGCCTCCGCCTCGTAGCTCACGACGATCCGGTGGCGCAGGACGTCGGGAGCGATGCGCTTCACGTCGTGCGGCGTCGCGAAGCTTCGGCCGTCGAGGAGAGCCCGCGCCCGGGCGGCTCGCACGAGGAAGAGCGATGCCCGC
>CAYPSI010000200.1:0-22874 GCA_964413375.1 uncultured Spirochaetales bacterium
CTCGAAGTCGTCGTTCTGGTGGTCGTTGATGTCCCCGATCGAGAGCGCTTCCTGCCAGGTTGCGCTTTGGCTCCGCTCCGCGGAGTCGTCGAAGGTGATCCCGCCGCCGGCCTCGCGCGAGCGCAGCGTCCAGTCTCGGCAAAGCTGCGTGTTCAGGGCCGCGAAGCTCAGCTGGCACGACGCCACCGGGGTGCCGGGCGGGCCGCAGAGCTGGGTGTCCGATTCCGGAGCCGAGGCGACCTCGCTGGCGAGGGCGACGTTCGCGGCCTTCGTGTCGAACGAGAGCGGCGTTGCCCCCCCGGCGGCCGCGGCCCAGGCCGCCTCGCCCGAGTCGATGATCGCGATTCCCGGGAACTCGGAGCGCCCGTTGATCGAAGCGCAATCCGGGTCGAGCTTGTCGGCGAAGCCGTCGGAGTCGTTGTCGATCCCGTCGTCGCAGATGCGCAGGACGCTGGTCTCGCTCGTGTCGGTGGGGCTTTCGCAGCTCGGGTCGGCGTCCCCGGGCACGAGGTCGACGCGGCCGTCGCCGTCGTCGTCGATGCCGTTGCGGCACTGCTGCAGGCCGGTCGCGAAGGAGAGTTCGGAGAAGCGCGCCGCACCGGTGCCGGCTGCATCGTCTGCGCCGAAGACGATCCGCGAGTCGAGCGTGGCGATGCCGGGCAAGTCGGGCCCGAGGAGCGCGCCGTCGATGAAGAGGTCGGCCTGGCCGTCCGCGGGGCTCCACGAGATCTCGAGGCGGTGGTAGGCGGTCTGCTGGAAGCCGGCGGCCTGCGCGATCAGATGGCTCGCGGCGCCCTCGGGCCGCACGAGGGTATTGCCGAACGCGTCGCTGCCGAGTGCGACGCGGTAGCGGAGCCCTCCGACCGAGGCCTCGAGCACCGCGGAGCCGTCGACGGCGTCCGACAGATCGCGCACCCGTACGCGACCGCGGAGAGTCCAGCCGTTCACCGCGCCGGCGGCGCCGGAGGGGTCGTGGCGATAGCGCGGGCCTGCGAGGGCCGCGTCCGGATCGGAGATCTCCCAGGCGTCGACGCCCGCGTCGGCGCACGCGGCGCCCACGCTGCCCGGAGCGACCAGCTCGTCCAGAGTCCAGGTCTCCACGGTCGAGTCCGGACCCAGGGTCTCGGGATCGACGCATCCGGCGTGCGAGAACACCAGATCCTGCGCGGCCTGCGCGGGCGATGCCGGCAGGAGCGCGGGGAGGAGGACGAGGGTGGCTGCGATGGCGAAGTTGTGGCGTCGTGTCATGGCGAACGAGGCCAGAGCAAGATGCGTGCCTCGAATTTGCGCGGGTGCACGCGTGCGCGGCTGCGATCCGGAGAGCGTTAGTGGCGACAATGGAATGGGCGCGCAGTTGCCGGTAACGCCGCTGAGCCGTCTGCTGTGCAGCGGATTGCGCGGTGGAGAACGGGGGTGCTTCTTGGGCGTTCAGCGGAGTGCGAAGGCGCTTTCGTGCCCGCGGCCTCCGCTGCTACTCGATGTCGAGATCGAGCGGTCCGACGGGTGGCGGGGAGGGCGAGCAGGCGAGCGTTCCCAGTACCTGGTAGCGGCCGGGTTGCGCGAGCGTCCCCGACGCATCGCGTTTGTCCCACGACGCGGCGAAGCGGCGCGTCTCGCCGGGCGCCAGCTCGATCTCTGCGAGCGCCTGCGCGAAGAGCCGCCCCTGCGACCAGCGCCACACCTCCAGGCCCTTCGAGTCGAGCACGGCGAAGTCGTGCGTGCGCGCGGTCGCGAACTCGAGCGCAAGGGGCGTCTCGCCCGCGTTGTGGGCCTCGAGCACGAGATCCACCGACTCTCCGACCGCGAAGTGCCGCGCGTGCTGGCCCGCAGCATCGCGGAGTTCGAGGCCCAGCTCGAGCGCTCCGGCAACGGCCCGTTCGGGCCCGCCTCCGGCGGATGCCGCGAGCGCGAGCGCTACCGCGCATGCGCAGCAGGAGAGAAGGGCCGGCGTTCGGATCACGCTGCTAGCCGGTGGGCTGATCGCCGCGCGCGTAGAGCAGCAGGTCAGGGGATCCCTCGCCGATGCCGGTCAGGTGGCCGCGGGTCGCGTGGTCGAGCACGCAGCGCTCGACCTGTGCCGCTGTGGAGCCCGGGTTGCGCTGGAGACACAGCGCGGCAACGCCCGCTGCGTGCGGTGCGGCCATCGACGTGCCGGAGAGCGTCGTCGAGCCGCCGCCGTTGCGGGCGGAGGTGATGTCGCGCCCCGGCGCGAAGAGATCGACGCAGCGGCCGGTATTCGAGAAGGACGCGCGGGCGTCGCTGCGATCGCTCGCGCCGGTGCCGATTGCCTGGGATACCCGGGCCGGCGAGGAGCCGCAGGCGTCGGCGCTCTCGTTGCCGGCAGCGACCGAGTAGCTGACCCCCGCCTGGATGGAGCGGCACAGCGCGAGATCGAGAGCGGGAGCCGGCGAGCCGCCCAGGCTCATGTTCGCGATGGCCGGCCAGCCATGCTGCTGCACGTGCTGCGTCACCCAGTCGACTCCGGCGATCACATCGGCGTCCGTTCCGGTTCCGTTGCGCAGCACCTTCACCGGATGGATCACGACGTCCTTCGCGATTCCGAACTCGGTTCCGCCAAGCGTCCCTGCCACGTGGGTTCCGTGGCCGTTGTCATCGAGGAAGCCCCCGCCGGTGGCGGAGAAGCCCTCGCCCACGCGCCCGATGAACTCGGGGTGGGTGACGTCCGTTCCAGTGTCGATCACGTAGGCGTGCACGCCGAGCCCGCTCGCGCCCGGGTCGTAGCTCCCGTCCAGGGGGAGGTTGCGCTGGTCGCTGCGGTCTAGCCCCCAGGTCGCGCCGATCTGCTCTGCCGGAAGCGGCGCAACGCGCTTGGTGCCGACCTGCTGCACGAAAGCCACGCCGGGATCCTGGGCCATCCGCTCGGCCGCGCTGCGGTCCATGCCGCACGCGAAACCCTGGAGCGCGGCCGAGAAGACCTGGACCTCGCGGACCGCGTAGTCGCGCGTCAGAGCGTCGATGGTCGCCGCCTGGCGCACGCCGGGCGCCGCGGGCGCGAGCACGACGATGTAGCGATCGGGGACGGGATCCTCGACCTCGACTACCCCGCTGATCGCGGCTGCCGCGTTGCAGTCGAAGGCGCCCGGATTCGGATCGGGAGCCGGCGGCGGCGTGGGGCTACCCCCGCAGGCCAACGCGAAGAGTGTGGGGCAGAGCAGGCCGGTGACGGTGCGATGCGACATGGGTTCCCTCCCACTCTTTGGATCGCACTCCGGTCGCGATCGGTCCGTGATCCGAGTCACACACGCGGGCGCAACTTCCGCGCGCGAGGCGTGTTCGAGCGGATGGATCGCGATTTCCGGAGGGCGGGCGTCGCGATCCGGAACGGCATCTGGGATCCATCGAGCTGGGATCCAACGAGCCGGGATCCAACGAGCCGGGATCCATCGAGATGGACCCGAAGACGAGGAGGAAAATGACATGACGAAGATCCGGAGCATTGCCTGGGTGACCGCCGCGCTCGGCGCAGCGGGTCTCGCAGCGGGCGTGGCGCACGCCGTGGTGGTGAAGGGGAGGGGGGAGCTGCTGGCGCGCGGCAATGGTGTTGCCGTGCTCCAGCTGCGCGGGGCCATCAGCGCGAACGGCTTCGGCCTCGCGGTGGTCGAAGCTGACGCCCTCGTGGAGACGCAGGGCGAGGGGCGGGTGACGCCGCTCGGCGACGGTCGCCTGCTGCTCGAGGGCTTCGGTGGCATCGTCGTGCGAAGTCCCGATGAGCCGACGCGACTCGAAATCGCGGGTGCGGGGCTGCGCCTGCGCGCACGCGGAGTCGGCATCGCTCGTCTACGCGGTACGGGCGCCTATTCCACCGACGACGTCGACGGGCGCTGGGGGCCGGACCACGTCGTCGAGCTCGAGGAAGGCGATCGCCTGGAGTGAGCCTGCGCGCTGCCCGGGCGGTCAGCGGGCGACCGCCCGGTGCAGCAGGCGCAGGAAGCGGGTGCTCGGGCTCGCCTTGTTGATCACGACGATGAAGACCTTGCGCAGGCGATCCTCGGGGCAGCGGATCTCCTCCACGCCATGCCAGGCGTGGGGCTTGCGAGAGAAGATCAGGCTGCGATTGCCGAGCGAGATCGCGCGGACGGGCGCCGGAAAGTCCTCGAAACACGGCGCGGAGCGCGGTGAGAGACGCCCTGCGTCGTCGAGGATCACCGTGTCGCCACCCCACGCGGGATCCCAGTCTTCGGCAGTGTTGAAGTAGAAAATGTGCGAGCCGAGCTTCTTCGGGCTGTCGCAATGCGGCGAGACCGAGCAGCCGCGCGGCGTGTAGTGCCAGTGGAGTCGGAGCTCGCAGGCCACTGCTTCGTAGAGACTGCAGAGGAGCTCGCGGTAGCGCTCGCCCCGGCACTCGTGGATGAACTCGACCCAGGGCTTCGGAAGCTCCGGATCGCGATCGGGAGCCCACTCGAGCGAGTAGCGATCGTGGCTCTGCTGGCCGTGCTTTCGCCCGTAGCCGAAGTCCTGGTCGAACTGCGAGACGGGCGGAAGCGACGCGAGCAGCGCGCAGTATCCCTCCGCGGTGAGTGCGCCTTCGAGGCCGACCCACGGGTAGGGATGCGTGCGCTGGTACTCCGCCGGGTCGATCGACTCGAGGAGCGAGTAGTTCAGGTACTCCATGGGCGTTCGTGGCGGGGGGTGGGAGTCAAGATACTGGTCTCCGCGGCCGGCCGAAAGGGTCCGGTCCGGGATCAGCTTCCGACGGCCTGCTCGCGCGCCCAGCGATAGTCGGCCTTGCCGCTCGGGCTGCGCTCGATCCGTTCGCAGAAGACGAAGGCCTTGGGCAGCTTGTAGCGCGCCACGTGCTTCTGCGCCTCGGCGAGCAGCTCGGCCTCGCTCGCTCGCGAGCCCTCGCGCAGCTGCACGATCGCCACGACCTCCTGTCCCCAGCGCTCGCTCGGGCGGCCGGCGACCACGCAGTCGTAGATGCCGGGGTGCTGCTTCAGCGCGTGCTCGACCTCCTCGGCGAAGATCTTCTCTCCGCCCGAGTTGATCGTGACGGAGTCGCGCCCGAGCACCTCGATCATGCCATCGGCCCGGTGGTGCGCGCGATCCCCGGGCACGGAATGGCGGATGCCGTCGATCACCGGGAAGGTGCGCGCCGTCTTCTCGGCGTCGCCCAGGTAGCCGAGCGGTACGCGTCCTCGCTGCGCGAACCATCCCATCTGCTCGTCTCCGGGCTGCAGCACTCGCCGGAAGTCTTCGGAGACGACACAGGCGCCGGGACCTGGACGGAACTGGCCGGTCGAAATGTCCGTGCCACGCTGGCTCGGGTTGCTGGCCTGCATGCCGGTCTCCGACGAGCCGATCGAGTCGAGAAGGGTCGCCTGCGGCAGCCTCTCGAGGAGCTCCTTCTTGTGGGCGGTCGAGAGCGGGGCGCCCCCGGAGCCGATCAGGAGCAGGCTCGAGAGGTCGTAGGCCTGGCGCGCCATCTGGTCGAGGAGCGGACGTGCGAAGGCGTCGCCGACGATCGTGAGCGATACGCAGCGCTCGCGCTCGATCGTCGAAAGGACGTCGTGCGGGTCGAAACGCGTCGGATCGTTCGGAAAGACCAGCGCGTTGCCCATCCCCATCATGATGAAGCCGGCCCATTGGGCCGCGCCGTGCATCAGCGGCGGGCCCACCAGGGTCTTCAGCTGGCCGCCCGACCGGACCTGCGCCGCGATCTCGTCGAGCGAGGCGAAGTCGCTTCCGTCGGGCTTGCGCCCGCCCATCGCCGCCACGTAGATGTCCGCGGAGCGCCAGAGCACGCCCTTCGGCATTCCGGTGCTTCCGCCGGTGTAGAGGATGTAGAGGTCGTCCGGCGAGTGGCGCAGGTCGGGGAGCTCCGGAGAGGCCCCCGCGAGCGCGCTCTCGTAGTCGACGGCGCCCGGAAGCAGCGGATTGTCGGAGCCGTCGGCGACCTGGATCAGCAGCTCGAGACCGGGAAGCTCGGAGCGGAGCGTGGCCACGCGCGGCGCGAACTCCGCGTGATACAGCACCGCGCGCGCCCGGGAGTTCCGGAACAGGTAGAGCAGCTCCTCCTCCACGTAGCGGTAGTTCACGTTGAGGGGCGCCACCCGGGACTTGAAGGCCCCGAGCATGCCCTCGATGTACTCGTTGCCGTTGTAGAGGTAGATCGCGAGGTGGTCCTGGCCCGACTCGTGGTTGGCGAGCTCCGCGCGCTCCCGATACGTGCCGAGTCCGTGCGATGTCAGGACGCTGGCGAGCCTGCGGCTGCGATCGGCCAGGTCCGCGGCGCGGAGGCGGCGCTCGCGGAAGATGAGCACCTCGCGATCGGGTGCCGCCGCCGCGATCACTTCGTAGACCTGCGCGAAACTGAACTCCACCCGATGCCTCCCACCCGGTCGAGGGCCCATCTCCTCCCGTCCGGCGCGCGGGCAGTATAGGGGTTGCGGAGCGCAGCGGCGGCCCGCGACCCCGGCGTGGTAGGCTCGGCGCCCGGTTCAGAGCGGGCGCGGGCGCCTCGCTTCGGAGGGCGATGCGATGATTCTCGAGGGCAAGACGCTGGTGGTGTCGGGTGTGGGGCCCGGCCTGGGCCGGGAAGTGGCGCGCATTGCGCTGCGCGACGGGGCGAAGGTGGTGCTGGGGGCGCGCCGCCGCGAGAAGCTCGAGGCCGCCGCCCAGGAGCTCGACCCCTCGGGCAAGCGCGTCGCGATCTGCCCCACCGACATCACCGACCCGGCCCAGTGCCAGAAGCTCGTCGCGACGGCCGTCGATCGCTTCGGCGCTCTCGACGGCGTGGTGCAGGTGGCTGCGCTCGACCTGCTCTTCGGCGGCGTCATGGAGGCCTCCGAGGACGACTGGCAGGCATCCTTCGCGACGAACGTGATGGGACCGGTGCACATCGTGCGCGCAGCCGCCCCGGCACTCGAGCGCCGCGGCGGCGGGTCGATCGTGCTGATCGGCAGCCAGGCGTCGATGTACCCGCAGATCCCGCAGGCGGCCTACGCCTCCGCGAAGGGCGCACTGCACAGCGCGATGTACTGCATGGCGCAGGAGTTCGGCCCGAAGCGCATTCGCGTGAACAGCGTGGTGCCGACCTGGATGTGGGGGCCGCCCGTGGAGGCCTACGTTGCGGGCGAGGCCAGACGGCGCGGGGTGCCGGTCGCGGAGGTCGTGGCCGAGATCAAGCAGCGCTTCCCGCTCGGGGAGATTCCGGCCGACGAGGACGTCGCCGAGGCGGTGGTCTTCCTGTGCTCGGATCGGGCGCGCATGATCACCGGCCAGGCGCTGCTGGTGAACGCCGGCGAGCTGCTGCGCTGAACCCCGTGAGCTTCGCTCGCCTGCGTCTCGCTGCGCGCGCCCTCGGGGCGCTTGCGTTCAGAGCTTGCTGATCACGCGGTCCGCGAAGGCGCGCAGCGCGTCGAGCTTCTGCTCGAGGCTCGTCGTGTCCTTCTCGTAGGCGTTTCGGAAGCCGACGATCGCGTCGGTGACGCCGAGGTCTTCGAGGCGCCGCACGCCTTCGAGGGTGAAGCCGTCGAGCGAGATCACGTGGATCTCGAAGGGCCGCTTCACGGTGCCGAGCTCTCGGCGCAGCTCACCGAGGCGTGCCAGAAGCCTTGCGAGCTCTCCGCCCTCACCGCCCGCATGCATCCAGCCGTCGCCGATCCGGGCCGCGCGGCGCAGCGCCGCGTCGGAGTGGCCGCCGATCAGCAGCGGGATCGGCTGCGTCGGGACGGGGCAGAGCTGGATGCGATCGATCTGGAAGTGCTTGCCCTGGAACCCGAAGAAGGCGCCGGTCTGGAGACCGCGGAAAATCTCGATCATCTCGTCCATCCGCTCGCCGCGCCGCTCCCAGGGCACTCCGCAGGCGGCAAAGTCCTCCGGCCACGGTGAGAGGCCGATGCCGAAGCCGAAGCGGTTGTCGGTGAGGACGGCGACGGAGGTCGCCTGCTTCGCGACGAGCACCGGATTGCGGATCGCGAGCTTCACGACGAAGGTCGTGAAGCGCAGGCGCTGCGTGACTGCGCCGAGCGCCGGGATCAGCGAGAAGGGCTCGATGAAGGGCCTCCCCTCCAGGAACTCCCGCTTTCCATCGGCGGTGTAGGGATAACGGGTATCAGAGGCCTCCGGGTAGAGGATGCTGTCCGGAACGCAGAAGGAGCGATAGCCGGCCTGCTCCGCGGCGATGGCGAGCGGGAAGTACTGCTTGGGATCGCACATCGATTCGGCGTATGAGAAGTGCATGCGGGCTCTCCTGTGTCGCTGAAATGGGCTCGAAGCGGCAAGTCGCTGAGGATAGGGGATCCGCCGGCCTCAGCCCCGGCGCGTGCGGCCGTGGATGGGGTGACGGCGCACGAGCTCCGGGTCGCGGAAGAGCGCGATCAGCAGCACGCCGGCCGCAAAGCCGCCGACGTGCGCCCAGAACGCGACGCCACCACCGCTGCGGCCGAGATCCGCGGCGCCGCCGATCAGCTGGAGCAGGAACCAGTAGCCGAGCATGAAGCCCGCGGATACCGAGAAGCGGGTCACGAAGAAGCCGAGAAAGACGACGGTTTGCACACGAACGCTCGGATAGAGGATGACGTAGGCACCCATCACACCACCGATGGCCCCCGAGGCCCCGACCATCGGAATCCCCGAGCTCGGCTGGAATGCGATCTGGAGTGCTGCCGCTGCGAGGCCGCAGAGCAGGTAGAAGAGGGCGAAGCGGGCGTGGCCCATCGAGTCTTCGACGTTGTTCCCGAAGATCCACAGGAACCACAGGTTCCCGATCAGGTGCATCCAGCCACCGTGCAGGAACATCGAGGTGACGAGCGTGTGCCAGCCGGAGCGCGCCGTGGTGACGCAGAAGACGCCTTCGCCGATCGGGATGCGCATGCCGGGCGCGATCCGCTGGAGGAGCTCTCCCGGTACGAGTCCGAGCTCGCAGACGGAGCGCGTCAGCGCGGGGTCCGTGCCGAGGCCCTGCACCAGGAACCATGCGGCGACGTTTGCCGCGATGATGCACCCCGTGACGAGCGGGGTGAGGAAGTGCGGATTCTCGTCGTAGAGAGGGAACAAGCGCTGCGCTCCGCAAGCGAGTGTACGTTCGTCGCTGCAACCCCGCGAGCGGCGGATCGGGTAGAGTACGGCTCCTACCGTCGCCGGTGGTGAGAAGGAGGAGCCGAGATGCGGGGAGCAGTGCTCGAGGCGCAGGGAAAGCCGTTGCGCGTGTGCGACGACCTCGAGATCGAGAAGCCGCGTCCGGGGTGGGTGCGCGTCCGGGTCGCGCACTGCGGCCTGTGTCACTCGGACCTCAGTCTCGTCGACGGGACCTTCCCCGCGCGCCTGCCCGTGGTGCTCGGGCACGAGGCGTCGGGGGTGATCGAGTCCGTCGGCCCGGACGTCGCGGGCCTCGCTCCGGGCGACCCGGTAGTGCTCTCCCCGTGTCCGCCTTGCGGGCGCTGCGCGTGGTGCCTCAAGGGCCAGCCGAGCCTGTGCGTGCAGAGCCACGGCATCGCCACCAGCGTGTTGCCGGACGGCACGACCCCGCTCTCTCGCGCCGGTCAGCCGGTGTATCGCGGGCTCAACCTCGGCGCGCTTGCGGAGTACGCGGTCGTGCCCGCGACCGGCGCAGTGAAGATTCCGTCGGACGTCCCTCTCGACGTGGCCTGTGTGATCGGCTGCGCGGTCCAGACGGGCGTCGGGGCGGTGCTCAACGACGCGCGCGTCGAGGAAGGGGCGAGCGTGCTCGTGATCGGCCTCGGCGGAGTCGGTCTCTCGGTAGTCCAGGGGGCACGACTCGCCGGCGCCTCGCGCATCCTCGTGGCCGATCCGTTGGCGGAGCGGCGCGAGGTGGCGCGCCGCTTCGGCGCGACCGACCTGATCGACCCGACGCAGGAGGACGTGGTGGCCCGCGCGCACGCGCTCACCGGCATCGGCGTCGACTACGCTTTCGAGGCGGCGGGGAAGGGCGCGCTCGTCGCGGCCTGCGTCGCCGCTACGCGCAGCGGCGGGTCGACCGTGTGCGTGGGGGCGCCGCCGCTCGGGGAGGCGATCCACATCGAGCCGGCAGCGGCCTTCCTGTTGACCGGCAAGCGGATCCTCGCGACGGTGCTCGGCGGCTGCAACTCGCTGCGGGAGATTCCCCGCTTCATTTCGCTCTGGCGTGCGGGCCGGCTCGACCTCGAGGGTCTCGTGACCGCGCGGCGGCCGCTGGAGGAGGTCAACGAGGGCTTTGCGGACCTCGCGGCCGGGCGCGGCATCCGGACCGTGCTGCGCGTCTCCGACGCGAAGGCGGGCAGCGCGTGACGCTGCCCTCCGACCCGATCCGTCGCCGTCTCGAAGGTCGCGTGATGCTCGTGACCGGCGCTGCTTCGGGCATCGGCGCCGCCACCGCGCTGCGCCTGGCGCAGGAGGGAGCGCTCGTCGTCGGGGCGGATCTCGCTCCGGCGGGCGAGGCCTGGAGCGAGGTCGAGCGCGCGTCTTCCGCGGCAGGCCTCGCGCGCGTCGACGTGCGCGAAGAGACGCAGGTGGAGCGTTTCGTCGCCGGCGCCTTCGCGATGCACGGGCGGATCGATGGCGTGATGAACGCCGCAGGCGTGGCCGGGGGAGGCCCCGTCCACCTGGTCTCGCTCGAGGAGTGGCATCGCGTGCTCGCCGTGAACTTGACCGGGACCTTCCTCGTGTGCAAGCACGCAGTGGGGCGAATGCTCGAGCGTCGCAGCGGCAGCATCGTGAACGTCGCCAGCATCGAGGGCCTCGAAGGGGCCGAGGGCGGGAGCGCCTACAACGCCTCGAAGGGCGGCGTCGTGCTGCTGACGCGCAACATGGCGATGGACTACGGCCGGCGGGGGATCCGCGTGAACTGCGTCTGCCCGGGGCTCATCGATACGCCGATGGCGCGCAGCGTCTTCCCGCAAGCCGGTGGGATGGCGGAGCCGCGGCGCCGCTTCGTCGAGGCGCATCAGCTCGGTCGCCCGGGGCGCGCCGAGGAGGTCGCGGCGGCGGCGGCCTTCCTGCTCTCGGACGACGCGTCCTTCGTGAGCGGGCACGCGCTCCCGGTCGACGGCGGTCTCCTCGCGGGCCACCGCTACGGCGTGGCGGAGCTGATGGGTCTCGCGTAGGGGCCCTCAGGCGTAGGCCTCCTCTGCGCTTCGGGATAGACTCGGGGCCGTGCTCCTGCCCCCCGGACTCGACGAGCTCGAAACGCGCGCGCGGGACTTCCTTCCGCTCGGCGCCCATGGCTACTTCTCCGACGCGGCGCGCTCCGACACCGCGGAGCGTCACACGACGGCCGTGCGCAACGAGACGGCGTGGCGGCGCTGGCACCTGCGGCCCCGGGTGCTGGTGGACGTGAGCGCGGTGCGCACGCAGACGGCGCTGCTCGGAACGCCGGTGAGCCTGCCGGTGATGCTCGCGCCCTGCGCCTACAACGCGTTCGCACACCCGGAGGGAGAGCGAGCCGTCGCGCGTGCCGCGGCGGCTGCGGGCGCGCTCCAGGTCGTGTCGACGGCGAGCTCCGTCTCCGCTCCGGAAGTGGCGCGTGCGAGCGATGGCCCCAAGTGGTTCCAGCTCTACAGCGATACCGAGCGCGGCGAGACGGATGCGCGGGTGCGTGCGGCCGAGGCTGCAGGGTTTCGGGCCATCGTGCTCACGGTCGACGCGCCGGTCGGATCGCCGCGCTACCGCGGCTATCCCGAGCAGGGCTTCGGCGCCGTCGCGACGGGATCGGTGCTCGATCCGCGGCTCGACTGGCGCGAGGCCGAACGGATCGCGCGGGCGACGCAGCTCCCGCTGGTGCTGAAAGGCATCCTCCACCCGGAGGACGGGCGGCTCGCGGTCGAATGCGGCGCCGCGGCCGTCGCGGTCTCGAACCACGGCGGCCGGCAGCTCGAAGGGGCGATTCCGACCGCCCTGGCACTTCCGGCAGTCGTGGACGCGGTGGCGGGTCGCATCGAGATCTACGTGGATGGTGGAGTGCGCTCGGCGCGCGACGTGCTGCGCGCGCTGGCCCTGGGTGCGCGCGCGGTGATGATCGGTCGGCCCTATCTGTGGGCTCTCGCGATCGCCGGCGAGCCCGGTGTGCGCGAGCTGCTCGAGCGCCTGCACGAGGAGCTGCGCAACGCGATGATGCTCGCCGGGCAGACGGACGTGGCGAGGGTCGCCCGCGACATCGTCGTCGGCCCGGACGCAGGAGACTCTGCGTCGTGGCTCTGAGCGCGTTGCGGGCTGTGGCCCTCGACGCGCCGTGCTCGGGGGGGCTAGGATCGGTGGCATCGCCGGGAGGAGAGCCGATGGCCGCTAGCGCTGCGATCCACTTCGACCCGATCGACTTCGAGCGCTACCACCGCGAGGAGATACCGGCCCTGCTCGCCGGGGGACGCGCGGAGCTGGCGGCGAAGGCCGCGACCGCGCTCCCCGCTCTCGCGTTTCGCCGACGCGAGGGAGGCGCCTTCACCTACCGACGCGCCGCTTCCGGGATCGAGGTCCTCGCGGGCGACGTCGGCGCCGAGACGGTGATCGAGATCGACCACGCCGACTGGGAGGGGCTCGTCCGCGAGCTCGAGGCGCCGGCCGGTCTGCTCTACGCGGGAAAGGTGCGCTGCCTCCGCGGGCGCCCGATGGACCTGATGGCCTGGGAGTCCCCGTTGCGGGCGCTCTACAACGGGCGCGCTCCCTATGATCCGAGCGAGGCCGCGCGCCTGCTCGATCGCCGTGGCGAGGCGCTCGATCCCGAGACGACCTTCACGCTCGCGAGCGAGCGCGAGGACATGACGCACTTCCTGCGGACCGTCGGTTACCTGCTGGTACGCGGCGTCTTCGATGCAGAGGAGATCCGGGGTTTCCTCGCAGACGCGGGCGCTCTGCGCCGGGAGGCCCGCAAGGGCGACAAGCTCTCCTGGTGGGGCAAGGACGGCGCGGGCACGGAGCTGCTGTGCCGCGTCACGCGTGGAGGCTCGAAGCCGCGTCTGGCTAGCCTGCCGCGGGATCCCCGCGTGCTTGCGCTCAAGGATCTCGCCGACCTGCCGCTCGTCTCGCAGCTCGGGGAGGGGGACGGCGTGACGGTGATCTGGAAGCAGCCGGGTGTGGCCGAGGGCATGGGCGACCTGCCGTGGCACCGCGACTGCGGGATGGGTGGGCACGCGTCGAGGTGCCCGATCCTCGTCTGCTCCGTGTTCCTGACGGACTCGACGCCCGAGACCGGGGAGCTGATGTTCCTGCCCGGCTCGTGGCAACGTTCGACCCCGCAGGCGGTCTTCGCGGATGATCCGAGCGCGCCGGTCGGCGCTCACTTCCGTGCGCGCCCGGGTGACGTCTCGATCCACTACAGCGACACGCTGCACGCGGCGCCGCCGCCCGGGCGCTCGGACCTCGACGGCTACCGGGTGAGCGCCGTGCTGAGCTTCGCCCGGCCGGGCGCCTACCATCACCGCGGCGAGCAGAGCTACAACGCGGTGCTCCACCGGCGCGAGGACGGCCAGATCGAGCATCTCGCGCGCCGGGCCAAAGAGACCTAGCCCGGCCGGCGGCCGCTCTTCTGGCAAGGGAGCCACCCGTGAAGCGAGGATCCGAGCTCGAGATCTGCGTGATTGGCGCGGGGATGTCGGGCCTGCTGATGGGCATCCGGCTCCAGCAGGCCGGGAAGCGCTTCCGATGCTTCGAGAAGGCGACGGCCGTCGGCGGCACCTGGCGCGAGAATACCTACCCGGGTCTCAGCTGTGACGTCCCCTCCTTCTTCTACTCCTATAGCTTCGAGACCAATCTCGCCTGGAGCCACCGCTTCTCTCCGGGGCCGGAGATCCGCGCCTACTTCGAGCGGACCGCAGACAAGTACGAGCTGCGCAAGCACATCTCCTTCGGCCAGACGATCACGAGCGCCCGCTACGAGGACGGAGGCTGGACGCTCGAGACGAGTGGCGGTGAACGCACCCGCGCGGACGTGCTGATCGACGCGACCGGGCCGCTCCACATCAAGAACTACCCGCAAATCCCCGGCCTCGAGAGCTTCGAGGGGACGATGTTCCACTCTGCCGACTGGGATCACGGCGTCGCTCTCGAAGGCAAGCGGATCGGGGTCATCGGCAACGGTTCTACCGGCGTGCAGATGATGCAGCCACTCTCGGAGGTCGCGAGCCGCCTCACCCTCTTCCAACGCACCGCCCAGTGGATCTTCCCGATCGGGAACAAGGCCTACTCGGAGAGCGAGCGGAAGTGGAAGCAACGCCTCCCGATCCTCGCGAAGCTCACGCGCGCGTACTACAAGCGCCTCTTCGAGCTGTCTTCGGTGGCCGTCGTCAAGGAGGGCTTCATGCGCCGCCGCCTCGCGGCGGGCTGTCGCGAGCATCTGGCGACCGTCCAGGACCCCGAGCTTCGCCGCAAGCTCACGCCCGACTACGAGCCGGGCTGCAAGCGGCTGATCCTGTCCACCAGCTTCTACCCGACGCTGGAGAAGGAGAACGTCGACCTGGTGACGGACGCGATCGAGCGCGTCGAGGCGCGGGGAATCGTGACGAAGGAGGGCCGGCTGCACGAGCTCGATGTCCTCGTGCTGGCCACGGGCTTTCGGGCGCACGCCTGGGGGGTGGACCCCATCGTCGGTGTGGATGGCCGGAGCATCCAGGAGGCGTGGGCCCAGGGCCCGCGCACCTATCGCTCCGTGACGATGCCGGGCTTCCCGAACTTCTTCATGCTGGTCGGGCCGAATAGCCCGATCGGGAACATCTCCGTGATCGACGTCTCCGAGACCCAGACGGAGTACATCCTCGCTTGCATCCGCCGGATCGAGCGCGAGGAGGGCAAGGCGCTCACCCCGAAGCCCGAAGCGGCCCAGGCCTTCCAGGATCAGCTCAAGGAGGCGATGAAGGGCACCGTCTGGGTGACGGGCTGCAACAGCTGGTATCTCGATTCGGACGGCGTCCCCACGCTGTGGCCGTGGTCGGCGCGGCGCTTCCAACAGCTGATGCGACGACCGCGCTTCTCGGACTTCGAACTGATCGACGCCGCGTAGTCCACGCGCCCTCAGAACCGTCCGCCCGCTTCCGCTTCGCATGCGAAGCTCTCGCAGAGAATGGCAGGAGCCCGGTGAGCTGGAAGCCCGAGGTCGACGGGATCGAGGAGCGCCGCAGGCGCGCGGCCCTGCTCGGTGGGTCCGAGGCGGTGGCGCGGCAGCACGAGCTCGGGCGCCTGACGGTCCGCGAGCGGATCGCGGCGCTGGTCGAGCCCGACTCCTTTCGTGAGCACGGCCCGATCGCCGGCGAAGCCGAGAGCGACGAGGAGGGCGGTCTCGTCTCCTTCCAACCGGCGAACTACGTGGTGGGCGTGGCGCGCATCGACGGCCGCCCCGTGGTCGTGGGAGGAGAGGACTTCACGCAGCGCGGCGGATCGCCGTCGCCGGGAGGGCTTCGCAAGAGCATCTACGCGGAGGACCTCGCGTGCCAGAGCCGCCTGCCGCTGGTGCGCTTCCTCCAGGGCGGTGGTGGCAGTGTGACGGGCGCCAGCGGAACGGGTCCCTCGCGACCCGATCCGGTCGGCGCGCGCCATCGTTTCGAGTCGATCGGGCGTGCGATGGCGCAGGCGCCGGTGGTGTCCGCCGCCGTCGGCGCCGTGGCCGGCTTCCCGGCGGCACGCCTGGTGGCGTCGCACTTTTCGCTGATGACGCGCCACGGCGCGCAGGTGATGGTGGCGGGGCCGGCGGTGGTGGAGCGCGCTCTCGGCGAGAAGCTCTCGAAGCAGGAGCTCGGAGGAGCGGAGATCCACGGGCGCAGCGGCGTCGTCGACAACGTGGTGGAGGACGAAGCGGAGGTCTTCGACGCGATCCGACGCTTTCTGGCCTATCTACCGACGAACGTCTGGGAGCTCCCTCCGGTGGTGGCCTGCGACGACCCTCGCGATCGCTGTGAGGAGGAGCTGCTCGCGATCATCCCGCGCGAGCGCCGCAAAATCTATTCCGCGCGACGCCTGGTGCAGGCGATCGTCGACGCGGGCTCCTTCTTCGAGATGACTCCGGGCTACGGGCGCTCGCAGATCACCGGCCTGGCACGCCTCGCGGGTCGGCCGGTGGGCGTCTGGGCCAACGATCCGCGCTTCAGCGCCGGAGCGATGACCGCGTCCGGCGCGCGCAAGATCCGCCGCTTCGTCGACCTCTGCGACCTCTTCCATCTGCCGATCGTCTGCTTCGTGGACGAGCCCGGCTTCATGCTGGGCCTCGCCGCGGAGAAGGCCGGCACGATCCGCTTCGGGGCCGAGGCGCTCTTCGCCGTCGTCCAGTCGCGGGTGCCGTGGGCCTCGGTCGTCGTGCGACGGACCTACGGGGTGGCGGCCGCGGCCCACTTCGGGCCGGACGCCTACGTGCTGGCCTGGCCCTCCGCCGAGGGCGGAGCGCTGCCGCTCGAGGGTGGCGTCGCGGTCGCGTTCGGCCGCGAGATCGCCGCGGCGCCCGATCCGGCCGCGCACCGCCGCAAGCTCGAGGAGCTCCTCTCGGCGCGTCGCAATCCCTTTGCCCGTGCCGAGGCCTTCGGGGTGCACGACCTGATCGATCCGCGGCGCACCCGGCCGGCGCTCTGCGACTGGATCGAGTGGATCGAGCCGCGCCTTCGCACCCAGCTCGGCGAGCGCCACCACGCGATCCGCCCCTAGCGGCCGGAACGGAACGGGGGCTTCGCACGCCCGAGGCGACTCCTGGCTCAGCTCGCTGCAGCCGGGGGGCCGTCGAGCGTCTGGCGGAAGCGCTTGGCGTAGCTCGCCGCCAGCAGGTCGGCCTCGCGGATGCCGAGCTCGCGGGCGTAGGCGACCACGAAGTTCCGCACGTAGGGACCGGGCGGGAGCGCCTCGAAGCGCTCCTCTTCGAGGGCCTCGAGGCTGCGGATCTGCGTCCGCTCCATCATCTGGCCGAGCTCGTAACCGAGCGCCTCGCGGCAGGCCCGCAGGTAGGCACCCGGGCGCGAGACGTCGAGGGGCGGGAGCGTGGGCGCCACCGCCTTGATCGAGGTCGGGGTCTCGCGCAGCATGCGGTCGACGATGCGCCGCACTCCCTTCGCGAAGTTGCAGGTCGGGTGGAGCTGGAGCACCGGCTTGCGGTGGTGCACCGCGTCGGCCACGTGCTGGTCGTAATCGAGGAAGCCGAGGTCCTCGATCTGGGTCCCCATGTGCTCGCGGCACACGTGCACGATCTTGCTGCCGAGAGCGCGCTGCTCGTCGTTGCGCACCTGGTTGACGATCAACTTGGGAGCGAAGGCGTGGGCACGCTGGCGCAGGAGCTGGCCTGCTGCGGGGTCGATCTCCATCACGCCCGCGATCAGGTCGAGCGGCGAGCGCACGCGGCGCTTCATCTTCTCGTCGAGCACACGGGAGAGCGCCGCGTTGACGGCGGCATTGCGCGCCACCGCGCGCAGTGAGCGGAAGAAGGCGGCCTTGAGGAAGTAGTAGGCGTTCTCGATCGAAGTGGGCTCGGGAACGACCACGACGATGCCGCGCTGCGCAGCGAGGAAGAAGTCGAGCACGTTGTAGTTGGCGCCCGCGCCGAGGTCGAGCAATACGTGATCGACCGGGAGGTAGCGCAGGTGGCGCAGGAACTTGGTCTTCTGGCTGTGGAGGGGGTTCGCCATGCTGAGCAGCGCATTGCTCCCGCTCACCACGCGAAGGTTCGGTACCGAGGTGGCACAGAGTACGTCCGCGAGGCGAGGCACCTCGCCCGCGAAGAACTCGGACAGCGTGTGCGGAGGGCGCGTGATGCCGAAGACCGTGTCGACGTTGGCGCCACCGAGGTCGGCATCGACCACCACGACGCGCTGGCCGCGCCCCGCGAGGGCCACGGCGAGGCTCGTGGTGACCATCGACTTGCCGACGCCACCCTTGCCACCGCCGACCGCCCAGATGCAGGGGCCGTCGGGCGCGGGAGTCTCGTCGATGGCCTGGGGCTCGTCCTCGGCAGCATCGTGATCGTGGGCCTGCGGCTCCTCGTCTCCCCCGAACTGGATCGCTGCGCGCGCGTCGTCGTTGAAGTTCACCATCATCGCACCTCCCGGCTCGACGGTGAGTGCCAGGGGGGCTCCACAAGTGACGCACGCAGTGGGCGCAGCGCCCCGAGCCAGCCGGCAGCGCTCGCGCAGCGGGCCGCGCAGGTGCCCGATCGCGTGAGGGAAGCGCGGCGGGCGAGCGGGCTCCGGCCGGGGCAGATAGGCGTCGCAGCCGAGCTTCAGGGGATGGCGGGCGCCTCGCGCCGGCGCCACGCCTCGAGGGCCCGCTCCACCAGCAGTCCGAGCCCGACCACGATCGCGACCACGCGCAGTGCATCGCCCAGGAAGGGGAGGTGGGTGAGAAGCACCAGGATCGCGAGGCCCGTCGCGAGCGCGGCGCCGAAGCCGCCGAGACTTCCCTCGCCAGGGTGGTGCAGGAGCGCCGCACCGATCAGGCCTCCGACCGCCACCAGCCCGACGTAGAGTGCCGCGCCGAGCCCCGCGGCGCCGATCAGCGCCACCGGCAGCCCCACCACCGTCAGCGCGGCGAGCGCCAGTGCCAGCGGCACCGCCACGAGGGTCGCCAGTCCGATCCCGAGACCGCGCAGCAGGTCGCGCGGCGACTCCGCGCGGACCGCGAGGATTCCGGGGGCGAGCAGGTGCAGCAGCATGCCGAGCACGAACGCCGCGCCGAGGTGCAGGAGCATCCAGGCATAGACCTCCGGCTCGAGGAAACGAGCCAGATCGGATTTGCGCTGCCTGTGGTGTGGAAGCGCCCGCAGCTCGCCGCCGACCTGTGCGCCCGCCCGGCGCTCGATCGCCACGCCCTCGGGAAGCGAGACCTCGACGTTCCTGCCGATCCGGGAGTCCTCGAGGAGAACGAGCTGCCTGGTGTGACCGCGCAGGTCCCGGCCGATCGATCCGCGGGCCTCGATGCTGCCCGCGAAGAGGGCATTCGCGTCGCGGCCAAGGGCGCCCTCGAGCACGATCTGCTCCGCCACCACGGTCAGATCCCGCGCGATCCGGGCATCGGGCGCGAGAATCAAGCTCTCGGTGCCCAGGTACGCGTCGCCGCGCACGTCGCCGGCGAGGGTCGAACGCTCGCCGCCGATGAAGAGCGACCCGTGCACGATGCCGCGAAGGTCGACCTCGCGCGCCACGGCGAAGAGGTTTCCCGACAGCTCTCCTCGCAGCACCAGCCTCTCCGTCAGTACGACGAGGTCTCCGTCGACCACGCCGTCCACGGTGACGGTGCGTGCGGAGGCCACGAGCGTTCCGGAGTGGACCGTCCCGGCGGCGACGAGCACATCCTCGTGCTCGTGCATGCCGAAGTGTGCGCGGCTTTCGCCCGGGGTCGCGAGCATCGCGAGCGCCGCCAGGGCCTTCGCGGCGGGTCCGCCGATCCGACGGCGCAGCACAGAGAGAGCGAAGCTCAGCAGCGCGGAGGCGCTGGCCATGGCGGCGACGGGTAGCGCCAGGTCGAAGAGCGTGGGGGCCGACTCGCGCAGCACGAAGACCAGGTCGATCGCCATCGCGTAGGCTCCTCTCCAGCCCGCATCGAGCGGGCCGGGCTCGCCGAAGGGGCGGGCTATGCGGGCTTCGAGAAATGCCATCGCAGTCGCCGCCACGGCAGCGAGCGCCACCAGCGTGAAGGGCAGTGCGAGTGCGCGGGTGCGACTCGAAGCCAGCGGGCGCCCGGTCTCGCCGGCGCCCGGGTCCGTCGCCAGGCGCTTGTCCCCGACGTCGACTGCGTGGTCCCGCTCTCGCAACGCGATCACGAGCTCGCGGCAGCGTCGACACTGGACGAGGTGCGCCTCGATCGGGCGGCTCTCGTCGCGCGAAAGCTCGCCCTCGAGATAGCGCGCGTAGGTCGACGCGGGGTAGCAGCTCAGGGTCCGCCCCGGTCCGCCGCGCGCGCGGCAACGCGCGCGCTTCGAGGGGAGGGGTGGAGCACGCGACTCAGAGCGGCGCGAGCGCTTCGTCGGAGATGGCGCGCTGAACGAGGCGTCCCTTCTCGTAGACGGAGACGACGTCTGGCTTGCCGTCGCGGTTCAGGTCCTCTTCGCGGCGCACGATGCGCGTCTCGCCAGCGCTGGTCTCGAAGCTCTCGAAGACGTCGGGCTTTCCCGCATCCTGGGTGTCGCGCTCCACGCGAGCCACGACCTCCTGTCCGTCCACGACTGCGTAGGTCGTCCAGGTATCCATCCTGCCGTTGAAGCTCAGATCTTCTTCCGCCCGCACGCGCCGCTTCTGGTCGTAGCTCACGACGCGGTCGATCGTTCCGTCGTCGTTTGCGTCCTCGAGGCGCTCGTGGAGCTCGACTCCCTTGTAGCGCAGGAACACGTCGCGAACGCCGTCGTGGTTGCGGTCCAGCGTGAGCTGCGCGACGCGGCCGCCCTCGTAACGCTCCCACACGTCCGAGCGCTCGTCGCCGTTCTGGTCGAGGATGCGCACGCTCAGACGTCCGTCGGCATAGGTATTCCACGCGTCGATGCGGCCGTCGAAGTCGAGGTCCTGTTCGGCGCGAAGGAGCTCTCCGGTCCGCGGATCGAGGTAGCGCACCTCCTCGGGGCGGCCGTCGCGATCCGCGTCGAGCGAGCGGCGCTCGACCTCGATCTCGAGGGCGTTCTGCCACTCGCCGCGCGCGATGCTGATCCGATCGATCGCGAAGAGCCCCTCCGGCAGGTCGCGGCCCTCCGGGGCCAACGCCGCCTCGAGCCGGGTGGGATCCTCGGGCGGCAGCGGAGGAGCCGGCGGCAGGATGCTGCCGGCCTCCTCTTCCGTCGTGATCTGCTCCTGTCGCTCGAGCTCGCCCGCGATCTCTGCCTCGAGGGCCGCGGCGCGCGCGACCTCGCGCTCCGCCGGCGTTCGCGTCGGATCGTCCGCGACGGCCGCGGGATCGTCGAGGGGCAGGTGGCCGGTGATGGCGCTGTAGATCAGGAGTCGACCCGGCCGATCCGCTGCGCTGGAGGGCGAGGTCGGCGGCGCGGCGGGCGCCTGCTCCCCCGCTCGGGCCGCGGCGGGCGCGGTGACGTCGAGAAGGGTCGCGTCGCGTCGTGCCGCCTCGGGTGCGTTCGCCGGGCTGGCCCCGGAGGCGCAGCCGAGTGCGCCAAGGGCGAGGGCGAGGGCCAGATTCGGCAGGTGACCGGCCGGCATGGACTCCAAGGGGGGGCGCGGGCCTGACTTTACAAAGGGGTGGGGGCGGGTTCAAATGCAGCCCGGTGTCCCGCATCGGCCCGCTCGTTCGACTCCTCGCCCTCGCGAGCCTGCTACTGCTGGTCGCCTGTCAGCTCCCCAACGCGCTGGGCCGCTCGAAGCGGATGATCCGAGATGGCTTCGACGCGGACGAGCACGGGCGTTGGGTCGTGCTGACCGCTCCCGCGTCGCTGCTGCTCGCGGGCGGCAACGCGCTGGTGGGCAGCGTCGTTCGGCTCGGACCACCGCCGGAGCCCGGGTCGAAGTGGTTCCGCTCCTATGCGGGTCCGATGCTAGCGCGGACGGAGGTTGCGGTCGTGTGTCACCGCGCACGCGCGACGAGCGTCGATCGCATTCGGCGCCCCGATGGGGACTGGGTCGCGGCACGCTACGAGCCCTGGCACTACCCGCGCTGCCTGGAGGTGCTCCCCGGGGTCTACGAGCTCGAGGTCCAATACTTCCGCCGCGATACCGACGAGGCCTCGGAGCGCCTCGTGACGCTCCAGGCCGAGTCGACGGAGCCGAGCATCGTGGAATGGCGCGCGGAGGTCGGCGTTCTCTACGAGATCTGGGCGACGCTCGGCTCTCGGGGGCCCGCCGCAGGCCCGGCGCCGCGCCGCCACATTCCCCGCACGCGCTCGCTCGGCACGAGCTGGTGGGAGCTCGAGACGAGCCCGTGGAATGCCCGGATCGGACGCGTCGCGTCCTGGGACGCGGCGGATCCCGGCATCGTCGAGGGGCGCCGGGTCTGGGAGGAGTATGAGCGCGAGCGTTGAGGTGCGCACGCCGGAGTCCTGTGGGGACCGAGGCCCAGCCCGACGCGGCCCTGTAGCGATGCCGTTTCCGGAAAATCTTTACCGTGGTAGCGGAAAAGTCGTTCCTCCCTGCATCGACGACCCTCGGCGATGAAAAAAAATCACCATGAAATTTAGATACTTGGAAGAGAGTTAGCGACGAAACGCCGCTGGCACATTCCCTGCTTAGAAAATCGCTCGGTCGGATTCACCTCTCGGAAGGGGGTTACCGTGCTGCGATTTGCTGCTGCGCTGAAACTGGTCTTGATCCTGTTGGTGGCGGGTGCTGCAAACGCCGCATCGACCTCCTATTTCCTGAACCAGAGCAACGACCCCGAGGGCTTGCTGCCGGACGGGACCAACTATCTGCAGGTCACCATCGCGGACGGCGTCGGTGGCGACATCGACGTCACAGTGGATCTGCTCGGGCCGCTGACCGGCATCGCGGATGCGAACTTCGGAATCAACGCGTTCTTGTTCAACAGCAGCAACGTGCTGAGCGCGGCGAACATCATCAACGCGCCCGGGGACTGGAGCCTCTCGACGGACTACAATCCCGCAGGCCCCCACTTGAACGCGGACGGCTTCGGACGCTTCGAGATTCGGCTATCCGCGGGCACCCGCCAGGCGCCGACGCTAGGCTTCACGATCTCGATCCTGGGAGACTCGATTGCCGACTACGCGGCCCTCGCGACCAACGGCAGCGAGGGGCCCACCTTCTTCGGTGCCCACGTGGCCGGATTCGTCGACCAGGACCCCGCCGCTCCGCTCGATCCGATCGACATCGGCAATCCCGGCATCGGCGAGTGCTACGACACGACCGGACAGGGCGACTACTCGCCCGGCTGCAACATCCTGACCAGCGCGTGGTTCGGGGGCACGACGGTCGTCCCGGAGCCCGCTACCGCGTCTCTGCTGGGGCTCTCGCTGGGCCTGCTCGCGTGGCTGCGCCGGCGGCACCCCACGGCCTGCTGAGTCCGACTTACGGTCT
>CAYPSI010000201.1:0-1899 GCA_964413375.1 uncultured Spirochaetales bacterium
ACTCGATCGGGACCAGCGCACGGTCGCCGCGTCGGTGCTGTGGGCCCTGAAGGGCGACGCGGCGCAGCGCGCGATCGCCGGCTGGCACATGGGATGGGAGCCGGCGCGGGAGGCCTCGGGTAGCTCCTGGCAGGGCGCCTACCTCGCGCTGCTCGTCGCGGACCCCTACGTCGCGGTCCGGCGCCTGGCGGAGCGGTCGCTGCGGACCCTGCCGGGTTTCGGCGACTTCCAGGTCGACTTCGTCTCGACGGAGGATGCCGGCCGCAAGCAGAACGAGGCCATCACCCGCTGGAGGGCGCTGGTGGCCGGTGGCCCCGATCGAAGCGGGCCCGGCCTGCTGATGGATGCGCGGGGAGAGCTCGATCGCGACGAGTTCACGCGCCTCTTCTCGCAGCGGGACGATCGCCCGATCCGGATTGCCGAATGAGCAACAAGAAAAGATCGGCGGCGGCGCGCGAGGAGAGCGGCCCGGACCTGGTACGGCTGCACCTGCGGGTCGGCTGGTGGGGGCTGCTCTTCTTCCTCAGCACCGGAGCCCTGCTCGAGGCGATGCACGGCTTCAAGCTGGGCTTCTATCTCGACGTGTCGAACGAGGCCCGACGCCTCACCTGGACGCTCGCGCACGCACACGGCTCGCTGCTCGCGATCCTGAACCTGGTGTTCGCGTCGACGCTCGAGCTCGTGCCGGGGTGGAGCAGCGCGTCTCGCGTCGCCGCTTCGCGCTGTCTGATCGGGGCGCTGATCCTGCTGCCGATGGGCTTCCTGCTGGGAGGGATCTTCGTCCACGGCGGGGATCCGGGGCTCGGGGTCCTGCTCGTCCCCCCCGGCGCCGCGCTGCTCTTCGTGGCGGTGTTCCTCGCCGCGCGGGGTGCGGGCGCGCGGTCTGGGTAGAGGTCGACCGCGTTGTCCTTCCCTGCTTCGTTGGATCTCAGTTCCGGGTGTCTTCGAGCCACTCGGGAAGCTCGATCGGAGGATTCGGGAGCCGCTTCGCCCCCTTTTCTGCCAGCAGCTTCTCGAAGCCGGCCGGATCGGCCGGCCAGGAGCGGGGGTCGCCCATCATCACCTCGAAGAGTACGACGCCCTCCGGGCCGGCGACGAAGGGGCCGAAGGCCTCACCCTGCGGCAGCGTGATGTGCATTCCCGGCGTGCAGCGCTCCTCGCCGCAGCTCATCTCGCCCTCGATCACGAAGAGGATGTGATCGCTGTTGTGTCCGTGCTTGTGGATCATCATGCCCGGGTCCCAGCGCGCGTAGAGGCTCAGGAAGCCTGGCGTGAAATCGAGCCATTTCTCCCAGACGGAGGCGCGTCGCTCCCCGATCTGGATCGCTCGCACCTCGTGCCACTTCTCCTGGTCGGAGTGGCGGAATCGCGGGCCGGTCATCGCTTCCTCCTTGCGCGGCATCAGACGGGCTCTTCGCCGGCGATCGTGACCCGGTGCATCACGCGCCGCTCGCTGTAGTCAGGTACCGCGAAGTGCTGCGTCGTGCGGTTGTCCCAGAAGGCCATCGAACCCACCTTCCAGCGAAAGCGGCACTGGAACTCCGGCGAGCGCACGTGGTCGATCAAGAAGGCGAGCAGCACGTCGTTCTCGCGCTCGCTGAGCCCGAGGATGCGCGTCGTCGAGTTGCCGTTCACGAAGAGCGCCTTGCGCCCGCTCAGCGGGTGCGTGCGCACGACGGGGTGGTCCACCGGCGGCCACTTCTTCTGCATCTCCTCCAGGTTCGCC
Organism: uncultured Spirochaetales bacterium; assembly: GCA_964413375.1. Classification (GTDB taxonomy): domain Bacteria; phylum Myxococcota_A; class UBA9160; order UBA9160; family SMWR01; genus CAZUYC01. The sequence goes on from CAYPSI010000201.1 coordinate 1,727, forward strand.
GCGACGTGCCCGGCGGCGATGCCCTTGCGGAGAGGCTTGGTGATGTCGTGCTCGGCCCGCAGTCCGGCGATCAGCTGCTGGATCGAAGGCGAGAGCGCGTCGTGGGCCGCGACCATGCTGGCGAAACAGGTGTCGCCTCCGAGCGGAGGGAGCGCCACGGCGCGCAGGATCGA
>CAYPSI010000202.1:0-9599 GCA_964413375.1 uncultured Spirochaetales bacterium
ACATTGCGCTCCCGGGCGCCGCCGCGTTGGCTCCACCAGCTGTAGTGGCCGGGACCGGTCTCGAAGCGGCGGAAGCAGTCGACCCAGCCCGCCGCCTGCCAGCGGTCGAGCTCGGCGCGCTCCTCGGGCAGGAAGCCGCTGGTCTGCTGGTTCTCGCGCGGGCGCGCGAGATCGATCTCGGAGTGCGCGGTATTGAAGTCGCCCATCACGAGCACGCGCAGGCCACCGCGTCGCAGGCGCTCGATACGCGCGAAGAGGGCTGCGTAGAAGTCCAGCTTGTAGGGGACGCGGCTGTTGTCGCGGTCCTTGCCGCTCCCCTTCGGGAAGTAGACGTTGGCGACCACGAGGCGGCCGAAGCGCGCGATCTGGAGCCGCCCCTCCGCGTCGAAGCGCTTCTCGCCGAGGGAGCTCTCGACACGGTCCGGGGCCTTCCGTGCAAAGAGGCCGACGCCGCTGTAGCCAGCCCGCTCCGCCGCGACGAAGTGGGTGTTCCAGCCCTTCGGCGCGCGCAGCGACGCCGGAATCGCATCGTCCGGCGCGCGCACCTCCTGCACGCCGACGAGCCAGCTCCTCGAACGCCCGAGCCAGCGCCCGAACCCCTTCCCCGCACAAGCCCGCAACCCATTCACGTTCCACGAGAGGATCCTGAGCACTCCGCCTCAATCATCGCGCGACAGATAAGTATACTCTTCGAGCCCCTGCTGGTAGCGCCGGCGCAGGCGCGCGGACTCCTCGAGGGTGATCTGGCCGCGGCGCAGCGCCGCCTCGACGGTCTGGCGCACCTTCTCGATCAGCGGCCGGCGCTCGTACTGCACGTACTGGAGCACGTCGGTCACGTCCTCACCCTCGACGACGTGATCGACGCTGTACTCGCCTCCCTCCTCGAGCCGGACGTGAACCGCGTCGGTGTCTCCGAAGAGATTGTGCAGATCGCCCAGGATCTCCTGGTAGGCGCCCACCAGGAAGACCCCGATGTAGTCGGGGGAGCCGTCGAAGGCGTGGAGCTCGAGCACGTCCTTCACGTCGCGCTGGTCGATGAACTGGTCGATCTTGCCGTCGCTGTCGCAGGTGAGATCCGCGAAGACGCCCCGGCGCGTGGGCGTCTCCTCGAGCCGGTGGATCGGTGCGACCGGGAAGAGCTGCTTCACCGCCCAGTGGTCCGGCGCGCTCTGGAAGACCGAGAAGTTCCCGTAGTAGGTGTCGGCCATCGCGCGCTCGAGATCCTGGAGCTCCTCGGGCACGTCGTCGAGCTCGCGCATGGTGCGCAGGATCTTCTCGCAGCAGCTCCAGAAGAGGCGCTCCACCCGCGCGCGATCGCGAAGGTCGAGATAGCCGAGCGAGAAGAGCGTCGATCCCTCCTCCTTCAGCTGGAGCGCGTCGTGGTAGGCCTCCTTCAGGTTCTTGCGCGAGACCTCGTTCCATACCTCGGCCAGCTCGCGCAGGACCTTCGAGTCCGCCTCGCCGATCTCGGGCGGGCGCTCCCCGGAGGCCATCTCGTTCACGCCGAGCACGTCGAAGACCAGCACCGAGTGATGCGCCACCATCGCGCGCCCGGCCTCGGTCACGATGTCGGGATGGGGGACCTTTGCCTCGTCGCAGGCCTCCTGCACGAAGGCGACGACGTCGTTCGCGTACTCCTGGAGGCTGTAGTTCATGCTGGAGTGGAAGTTCGTGCCCGATCCGTCGTAGTCGACGCCGAGGCCGCCGCCGACGTCGACGATCTTCGGGCGTGCGCCGAGCTTGTGGAGTCCGACGAAGATCCGGCTGGCCTCCGTCAGCGCGTCCTTGTGGGCGCGGATCGCGGTGATCTGGGAGCCGATGTGGAAGTGGAGCAGCTCGAGGCAGTCGAGCATGTCCTCGGCACGCAGTCGCTCCACCGCGTTCACGATCTCGAGCGACGAGAGCCCGAACTTCGAGCGGTCTCCCGTCGACTCGACCCACTTGCCGGCGCCGCGGGTCGAGAGGCGCGCGCGTACTCCGATGTGCGGCCGGATGTCGAGCTCGCGGGCCGTCTTGATCACCAAATCGAGCTCGTGATAGCGGTCGATCACGACGATCGGCGTCCGGCCGAGCTTCTGGGCGAGGAGTGCCAGCTCCACGTAGGCGCGGTCCTTGTAGCCGTTGCAGATGATCAGCGCCTCGGGCGTGTCGAGCAGTGCGAGCGCGATCAAGAGCTCCGGCTTGCTGCCGGCCTCGAGCCCGATGCGGTGGTGGGCGCCGTGCTGGATGATCTCCTCCACCACGTGCCGCTGCTGGTTCACCTTGATCGGGTACACACCCCGGTAGAGGCCCCCGTAGCCGTAGGCCTGGATCGCCTGGTCGAAGGCCTGGCAGATCCCCTGGACGCGGCTCGCGAGGATGTCGGAGAAGCGCACGAGCATCGGCGTGCGCAGGCCGCGCCGTTTCAGATCGAGCACCAGCTCGAGCAGGTCGATGTCGGCGCCCGCCGGCCCGCGCGGGCGTACCGCGATGCGTCCGCGCTCGTTCACGCCGAAGAATCCGGCGCCCCAGGCGCTCACTCCGTAGAGCTCCGCGCTGTCGCGGACCGTCCAGCCTCGGCGCATCGGCGTTCCCTCCAGACTGCGGACCCGCAGCCGATCGGAAGCTTAGGTTCGCTCGCCGTCGGTCGCATCGCCTTTCGCGGCCGAAAGCCTTCGTTCGCGCTGCTCACCGCTGACGAGGTCGCGTACCACGGCGACCCCGCGAGCGACTTCGTCGGGCCCGACCAGGTAGGCGCAGCGCGCTCCGCTCCGATCGGCCTCGGCCAGGGCCCGCTTGAGCCGCATCCCGCCCAGCGCGAGCTCGACGCTCTGGCCCTCCGCGCGCAGCTGCGCGGCGAGCGCCACCGCAGCGGCCCGCTCGGCATCGCCGAAGCAGAAGACGAAGGCGTCGATCTCGCGTCGAAGCTCGGGCAGGAGCTGGCGCGCGGCCAGCAGCTCGACGATCACGGCATCGCCCATGCCGAAGCCCACCGCCGGGAGCGGGCTCCCGCCGAGGGTCTCGAGCAGGCGGTCGTAGCGGCCCCCGCCGCAGATCGCGCGCAGCTCTCCGGCGGTGTCGAAGGCCTCGAAGACGATCCCGGTGTAGTAGGCGAGGCCGCGTACCACCGAGGCGTCGAAGACCACCCGATCGGCGACCCCGTAGCAGGCCAGCAGCTCGAAGAGCTCGCGCAGCTCCTCGCCGCCGCGCGAGCCGGGCGGCGCCTGACGCGTGGCCTCCTCGAGGTCGCGCAGCGATAGCCAGTCGACCACGGACGCGGCGTCGGCCTGCGGGAGCCGGACCAGCCCGGAAGCGTCGGTGAGCAGCTCGATCACCGCGTCGCGCCCGATCTTGTCGAGCTTGTCGATGGCCACGCACAGCGCCGGGAAGGCCTCGGGGCGTTCGCGCAGTACGCCCGCGCGCAGGGTGTCCTCGAGCAGCGCGCGGCTGCTCACGCGGACGCGGACGTCGGGGTGCGGGACGCCGAGGCGGTCGAGTGCCTGGAAGAGCGCGGCGATCAGCTCCGCCTCGGCGGTGACGCGCGGCTCGCCCCAGACGTCCATGTTCCACTGATAGTGCTCGCGCCGCCGCCCGCGCTGCATCCGCTCGTAGCGCCAGCACTGGGGGATCCCGAACCAGCGCAGCGGGAGGCGCAGCGAGCCCCGGCGCGCGAGGACCATCCGGGCCAGGGAGGGGGTGAGCTCGGGCCGCAGCGCGTAGCGGTGCTCGTGCAGCTCGAAGTGGTAGAGCTGCGCGACGATCTCCTCACCGGCCTTGCGGGTGAAGAGCTCCTCGTGCTCGAGGACCGGGGCGTCCACTTCCTCGAAGCCGAAGGCGCGTGCGACCGCGCGAAAGTGGCCGAAGAGCCACTCACGCAGGCGCAGGTCCTCCGGGTAGAAGTCGCGCGTGCCCTTCGGAGGCTTCGTGCCGACGCCCACGCGGGATCGATTACCACATCCACTGCCCGGCGCCCGCGGGGTTGCTACACCCATGCATCCAGCCCACCCGGGAGGAGGACCCTCATGCGCGCGCCCAGCACCCTTCGCTGCGTCCGTTGGATCACCCTGCTCGGTGCGATCGCGGCTCTGGTCGCCTGCGGATCTGGCGAGGGCGAGAAGACCGCCGCCCCCGCGCCGGCCCCTGCGCCGACCGGAAAGCCGGCGCCCGTCGCGACACCGCAGCCCGCGCTCGCGGAGCAGGGCTCGTCCGGCGCAGCGCCCGACCTTCCGCGGGGGATCATGCTCGCGCTCGCCCAGTTCGTGGACGAGGGTGGGAAGTCCGTGCCGGGGCCCGCGCGCCTGGAGATCCTCTACCGCGAGGGCGGTGAGTGGAAGAGCGAGGTGCTCGAGGACCCCGAGAGCAACGTCTTCCACAAGGCGCTCGCCTACGCGGGGGCGTCGGGCCCGCGCATCCTGACGCTCGGCGGAAGCGGGGCCGCCGTGAAGCTGTGGGAGCTCGAGGACGGCTCGCTCGAGGCCACCACGCTGTGGAGCGAGGACTTCGGCGGGAAGTTCAGCCGCATGCGCGACGCCGAGGTCGCGGACCTCTACGGCGACGGCAGCGCGACCATCGCGGTCGCCACCCACGACCAGGGCGTCGTGGCGGTACTGCGGCCGGCCGCTGGAGGCGCCTTCGACGCAGTGGAGCTCGACCGAGAGCCCAATACCTTCGTCCACGAGGTCGAGGTGGGCGATCTCGACGGCGACGCCGTGCTCGAGGTCTACGCGACGCCGAGCGAGCCGAACCGTCTAGACGGAAGCCCCCAGTCCGGGCATGTGGTGCGCTACGTCCCGAAGACCGGCGAGGGGAGGGTGGTGGTCGCCGACCTCGGCCTGCGCCACGCAAAGGAGATCCTGATCGAGGATTTCGATGGAAACGGCCGCGACGAGCTCTATGTCTCGGTCGAGGGCACCACCGGCCCGGACGGCAAGCAGCTGCTCGAGCCGGTCGAGATCCGGGTCTACCAGGCCGGCACGCCGGCGACGGGCGGCGTGCGGATCGCGACGCTTCCGGATCGGCTGACCCGCTTCCTGACCGCTGGCGACGTCGACGGCGACGGGCGCAAGGAGATGATCGCAGCCTCGTTCAGCAGCGGCGTGTGGCTGCTGCGCCCGGGAGCCCAGCCCGGTGACGAGTGGTCTTCCGAGGTGATCGACATCGACTCCGCCGGCTTCGAGCACGCGGCGATCCTGACGGACCTCGACGGCGACGGGACGGACGAGCTCTACGTCGCGAGCGACAAGCACAAGGAGGTGCGCCGCTACGTCTGGCGCGACGGCAAGGCCATCCGGGAGACGATCTACCGGCGACCCGACCCCCGCCCGATCTTCACCTGGAACCTGATGCCGGTGCCGATCGAGCTGATCCCGCGCCGCGGGTCTTGAGACGCCCGGCGGGTCGTCCGATTTGCCAGCCCGCGGGGGGAAGGCTACTGGATAGGGCCCCTACCAAGCCTGTTGCCCCTGGGGAATGATTCGATGGGAAAAACCCTCATAATCACCGAGAAGCCCAGCGTCGCCCAGGATATCTCGGCGGCGCTCGGAGGCTTCACCGACTGCGACGGCTATTTCGAGAGCGACTCCCGCGTCATCACCTTCGCGGTGGGGCACCTCTACGAGCTGCTTCCGCCCGAGGAGCTCGATCCGCGCTTCAAGCGCTGGACGCTCGACGCGCTGCCGATCCTGCCGGAGGAGTTCCGCTACCGGGCCAAGCAGGGCCAGACCGAGCGGCTCCGGACCATCAAGAAGCTGCTGCATCGTCCGGACGTCGACCAGGTCGTGAACGCCTGCGATGCGGGCCGCGAGGGGGAGCTGATCTTCCGCGAGATCGTCGAGCAGCTCGGCGGAACGCAGCCGATCCGACGGCTGTGGCTCCAGTCGATGACCGAGGATGCGATTCGCGACGGCTTCGAGAGGCTCCGTCCCGGCGAGGAGCTCGAGGGTCTGGCCCACGCCGCCCACTGTCGGGCGCGCTCGGACTGGCTGATCGGGATGAACGCGACGCGGGCCCTCACGAAGAGGCTCAAGAGCCGCAAGGAGAAGTCCGCGTGGTCGGCGGGTCGGGTGCAGACCCCCACGCTGGCGATGCTGGTCGGACGCGAGCTCGAAGTGCTCGCGCATGTTCCGCGACCCTTCTGGCGTGTCGCGGCGACCTTCGAGCATGCGAGCCAACCCTATGCCGCGACCTGGTTCGACCCGACCTTCCAGGCGGGTGCGGACGACGAGGCGCGCGACGACCGCATCTTCGACCTGGCTCGTGCGGAGGCGATCGTCCTGCGCGGGCGGGCGGGCGAGGGCTCGGCGTCGGAGACGCGCAAGCCCTCGCGGGAGAGTGCGCCGCCGCTCTTCGATCTGACGAGCCTCCAGCGAGAGGGAAACCGCCGCTTCGGGTGGTCCGCGCGCCGGACGCTGTCGGCAGCGCAGCGCTGCTACGAGCGTCACAAGCTGCTGACCTACCCGCGAACCAACTCCCGCTGCTTGCCGAGCGACTACCGGCCGACCGTCGGGCGGGTGCTCGAGGCGCTCGAGGGGGCGTCGGAGCTCGGCGAGGGCTTCGAAGACTACGCCGCCGCGGCCGGACGGCTGCGCAACGCGGGCCTGCGCAACGAGGAGCGCGTCTTCGACGATCGCGGCATCTCCGACCACTTCGCGATCATCCCCACCGGCAGGCTCCCGGGCGAGCCGCTGACCGGTGACGATCGCCGGCTCTTCGACCTCGTCGTGCGCCGTTTCCTCGGGGCCTTCCACGGGCCGGCCGTCTGGGAGCGCGTCGAGCGCGTGACGGAGGTCTCGGGCGAGAGCTTCCGGACCCGAGCGCGCTTCCTCAAGGAGGTGGGCTGGCGTTCGGTGCTCGCGGCGGGCGGCGAGGAGGACGCCGAGCGCGAGCTTCCGGCGCTCGCACCCGGACGCGACGAGGCGAGCGGGGTTCGCGTCGCGAACCGGGGCGCGGAGCTCGAGGCCGAGCAGACCAAGCCGCTGCCGCGGATCACCGAGGCGCGTCTGCTCTCGCTGATGGAGAACGCCGGCAGCCAGATCGAGGACGAGGACATCGCCGCGGCACTGCACCAGAAGGGCCTCGGGACGCCCGCGACGCGTGCGGACATCATCGAGAACCTGATCGCGAAGGGGTACGTGCTGCGCGTCGACAAGGCGCTGCGGCCGACGGTGAAGGGAATTCGCCTCATCGACACGCTGCGCCGGATCCACGCGGATCGGCTCACCTCCCCGACGCTCACGGGCGACATCGAGTTCCACCTGCTCGAGGTGGAGAAGGGCAACCGCACGGCCGCGGATTTCATGGGCGAGATCCGCAACTACGCGTGCGAGATCGTCGACGCCGCGCGCAGCTTCGAATACGGCGACCTCTACGACGCCAACGACGTGCTCGGCCCCTGTCCGCGCTGCGGCGGCCCGGTGATCGAGATGGCCTGGTTCTACCGCTGCCGCGAGGTCCCGGATCGCGCGCCCGAAGAAGACTGCCCGATGCGCTTCTGGAAGGACACCTCGGGTCGCTACATCGATCGCAACTCGCTGATGGCGCTGCTGCGCGACGGGCGTACCGGCCCGCTCGACGGCTTCGTCGCGCGCAGTGGGCGGACCTATCGCGCCGCGCTCGAGGTCGATCGCGAGGCCTGGCAGGTGAAGGTGCGCTCGCTCGGCTGGAACGAGGGAGAGGGTGCGAGCGACGAGCCCGAGTACGAGGTGAACCCCGAGCCCGTCGGCCCCTGTCCCGTCGGCGAGGGCTGCTCGGTGGTCGAGACCTCGAAGCAGTTCGTCTGCGATCGGACCCAGAAGCGCGAGGAGCTGGCTCGCGCCGCGAATGGCACCGAGGTGGAGCTCCCGAAGGGCTGCGCCTTCGTGCTTCCGCGCACCGTCTGCAAGCGCGAGATCACCCGGGAGGAAGCGGCGGTCTATTGCCGCGACAAGCGCACCGCGCTGCTGACCGAGTTCACCTCCCGTTTCGGGCGACCCTTCTCGGCGACGCTGGTGCTGAAGGAGAATGGGCGCCACGGCTTCGAGTTCCAGCCCCGCGAGCCGCGCGCCGGCCGGCGGGAGGCGGGTGCGACTCCGTCGGGAAAGCGCCGCGTCGCTGCCACGCGTGGCGCTGCGGGCAAGGCGGCCGCGAAGGCCGCGAAGGGTGCGAAGCCCCGGAAGAAGAAGGCCGGCACCCGCAAGAAGAGTCCGCGCAAGGCTCCCACGCGCAGCAAGGCTCCCACAAGCAGCGACGGCTGATCGCTCCGTCGACGAACCACGATTTTCATTGCTCTTCGGGACTCCCCGAAGGTAAAACTGCGGGTCATGGGCCGTGGGGGAGCTGCGCGGGGATCCGTGTGTGCGCTGGCGGCGCTCGCGGCGCTCGCGGCGGCTTGGGCGCCCGATGCGCGGGCCTTCGAGGCCTTCGACGGCAGGATCCAGGCCCACGGCTTCGGCGAGATCCAGACCCGCGCCCTCGCCCAGGGCTACTCGCAGGATCTCGATCTCGTCCAGTGGTACAACGTGCTGAGCACCGAGATCGAGGTCGACATCCTCCCCGACGGCTGGGGCCCCTTCGATCTGCTCCAGGCCTACGCGCGCATCGAGGGCCGTTACGACTGCGTGTGGACGCGCGGTTGTGGCACGATGAAGAGCGCCGACAGCTACGGCAACCGCGCCAACAAGCTCCCGCGCCGCCTCGCGGACGCGCGCGACGAGGACTACGCCGGGCAGATCGACGCGAACCAGCAGACGGTTCCGCCGGGCATGCCGCTGCGCAACGCCTACAACCGGGTCACTCCGCTCGGGGTGTTCGAGACCGTTGCGAATCCGATCTGCCGCCCCGGTCAGAGGCCCGGCTTCTCCCCCGACTTCTGTTACAACCCGGCCCAGGCTACGACTCCGGCGAACCGACCCAGCAAGCTCAGCGTCGTCAAGCGCAAGGGCTTCCCCGGCTTCGACACGCTGGCCGAGACCGAGGGAGCGGACAACATCCTCGGTCCGAACTCGCTCCAGCCCTATGCGCGAAGCGCGACGGAGGTCGTGACGAATCCGAACGACGACCCCTTCGAGTATCTCTTCGAGCCGATCGCTGACTTCCAATGGACCTTTCGAGACAAGCGGGGGCCCTTCGGCAGCACCGGCAAGACGCTGGCCATGGGTCCCTGGCTGCCGAAGAACTTCGTGCAGTCGCTCGCGGTGCTCTCGGACCGCGGCAATCCCTTTCGCGGCGCGCGGACGCCGACGGCGAACGCGCTCGTCGCGTTCGGCACGCAGTCGGGTCCGCGCCAGAACGATCCGCTCTCGTACCGCTGGACGGAGCTCGACAATCAGCGGCGCGCCTTCTTCCCGGCGAGCATCGCTCCGCCGCCGGCGCTCCCCTACGGCTTCGACCTCGTGGATGGGGACATCGCCCGTGACACCAACGGAGATGGCATCTTCGACGCGGGGCAGGCCTTTGCAAACATCACCGATTATCCGAACACCACCAGCGTGACGAGCCTCGCGAACGAACAAGTGAGACCCAACCCGCTCAGCCAGGACCTGCCCTTTGGCGGCGACTTCACCGGCATCATCCCGTGCCTTGCGCCCGACGTGCAGCCCCAGAGCGCAGCGCAGCAGCAGATCGGGCAGCCGGCCAATCCCCCG
>CAYPSI010000203.1:0-2956 GCA_964413375.1 uncultured Spirochaetales bacterium
GCGATCAGCGAGGCGCTGGTCGCAGGACGCCCGATGCGCGTCTTTCGCGACACGCCTCCCTCGCTGCGCGCGCTCTTCGCGAGCGCGCGGGCACGCGCAGACGCGACCTTCCTCGTCTACGAGGACGAGCGCCTCTCCTTCGGCGAGGTGAGCTCCCGGGTCGACTCGCTCGCAGACTGCCTGGTCCGTCGCTACGGCGTGCGCCCCGGCGATCGCGTGGCGATCGCGATGCGCAACTACCCGGAGTGGATCATCGCGTTCGCCGCGATCACCTCGATCGGAGCGATCGCCGTGTGCCTCAATGCCTGGTGGACCGCGGACGAGCTCGCCTACGGACTCGAGGACTCGGGCTCGCGCGTGCTGCTGGCCGACCGTGAGCGCGTGGAGCGCGCGGTTCCGGCGCTCGGCCGCCTCGGCCTGCGCGCCATCGCGGTGCGCATGCCCGGCGAGCTCCCGGAGGGCGTCGAACGCCTCGAGGCGATGCTCGAGCCCGGCGCGAGCATGCCCGAGGTCGCGATCGCACCCGACGACGATGCGCTGATCCTCTACACGTCGGGGACCACCGGGCACCCGAAGGGCGCCGTCTCGACCCACCGCGCCGTGCTCTCGGCACTGCTCGCCTTCGCGTGCCGCTCGGCGATCGCATCCGCGATGAGCGGTCCTCGCGAGCCGCACCCCCACCCGCCCAGCTTCATCTTGACCGTGCCGCTCTTTCACGTGACCGGGCTCGTCCCGGTGATGCTCTCCTGCTTCGGCGGCGGCTACAAGCTCGTGATGATGTACAAGTGGAGCCCCGAGCGGGCGCTCGAGCTCGTCGAGCGCGAGCGCGTCACGAACTTCGTCGGAGTCCCGACGATGGTCTGGGATCTGCTCGAGTCGCCCGACTTCGCGCGCCGCGATACCTCGAGCCTGCAGAACGTCGGCGGCGGCGGCGCGCCGGCCCCCCCTGAGCTCGTGCAACGCGTCGACAAGAGCTTCAAGCGCGGGCGCCCCGGCATCGGCTACGGGATGACCGAGACCAACGCCTACGGCCCGCAGAACGCGGGCGACGACTACGTGCGCAAGCCCCGCAGCTCCGGGAGGGCCGTGCCGATCCTCGAGCTGCGCATCGTCGACGAGCAGGGGCGCGACGCGCCGACCGGAGAGGTCGGCGAGATCTGGTTCCGCGGCGCAAACCTTTTCCGCGGCTACTGGGAGAAGCCCGAGGCGACCGCCGAGGCGCTCGTCGATGGCTGGCTCCGCAGCGGGGACATCGGCCGCCTCGACGACGAGGGCTTCGTCACGATCGAGGACCGCAAGAAGGACATGGTCCTGCGCGCCGGCGAGAACGTCTACTGCGCCGAGGTCGAGGCCGCGCTCTACGAGCACCCGGGCGTGCACGAGGTCGCCGTCTTCGGCATGCCGCACGCAAGGCTCGGCGAGGAGGTCGCCGCTGCGGTCGTCCCGAAGGCCGGCGCGACGCTGCGGCCCGAGGAGCTGCGCGCCCACGTCGCCGCGCGCATCGCGGCCTTCAAGGTCCCGAGCGTCTGGCAGATCCGCGAAGCCTGGCTCCCGCGCAATGCGGCCGGCAAGATCCTGAAGCGCGCGCTGCGCGACGAGCTCGCGGCGGGGCATCCGCCGGAGCGTCCGGCCACTACGCCGCGCCTCGGCTGACGATCCGGATCACCTCGTCCAGCTCCCGGACGTGCCGCTCGCACTCGAAGCGCTCGTCGAGTGCCAGGGCCTCTTGCCGCGCAACCTCGAGCATCTCGTCGGCGCGCTGCCGCGCGGCCCTTCGCGGACGATCGACGCGGCTGCGCGCGAGCTGGACGATCGCCTCGGCGCGGAGCAGCTCGAAGCGGAGCTCCCCGATCTGCACCTCGCGCCAGGCCTGCGTCTCCTCGAGGATCGCCTCGGCGCGCTCGAGCTGGCGGCTGGCTGCAGCGCTCTCGAGGAAGGCGATGCAGGCGGCGAGCCGGCAGCGGTGGTGGCGGATCCGATCGGAGCGTTCGAGAGCGAGCGATGCGTGCTCCAGCGCCTCGGCATGTCGCCCGAGGCGCAGCGACAGCGACGACTCCGCGACTGCGAGGCTCGCACTCAGGTAGGGGGCGTGAGTTCCGGGTCCGACCCGTTCGCGCCAGCCGTCGAGATGCACCAACGCGCGGCGGAAACGCCCCGCACGCAGCAGGAAGGTCACCAGCCAGCGCAGGTAGGAGCCCTCCGAGAAGTGGGCCGCGTCGCCGGGAGACTCCGCCAAGGCGCGTTCGGCGCTAAGGATCGCCTCCGCGGATCTCCCGCGCGCGCCCAGCACGCGGGCCTCGAGAAGTGCGATGCGCGAGCGCCCCATACCCGTCTCCGCGTAGCGGCAGGCCTCGCGCGCGTCCTCGATCGCCCGCTCGATCTCTGCGAGCGGCGCGGGCCTCTCGATCCGGATCAGCGCCTGCCGAGTCCACGCGCGGATGCGGGTGTCCGGCGAAAGCGCATCCTGGTGTTCGAGCGCCGGAGCGAGCATGGACTCCGCCTCGGCGAGATTCCCCATGTCGTGATGGGCGGCGGAGCTCCAGAAGCGGGCGCTCGCTTCTCGCACGGGGTCGCTGGCCGCGGCCGCATCGCACACGGCCTGCGCCAACGCGGCGACGGCGCCCGTGAGATCCTCCCGATTGTATGCCTGCAAGCCCTGATCGATCCGACGCTGGGCACTCGGGGTACCCGCCGCGCGCATCGCGCGCGCTGCGCTCTCCCGCGCGGCGGGCAGCTCGCGCCAGCTCGCCGTCGTTGCAAAGGGATCGCGCAGATCGAGCACGCGATCCCTGCGGTCCTCGATCGCCTCCCAGCGACAGCAGTAGCGCTCCCGCTCGCGGTGCAGCTCTCGAACCATACGCCCGCGCAGCTCCGCGCGGGCACCGGTCGGCGCCTGCACCATCGCGTCCTCCACGGAGCCCCGCTCGGGGATCCGGTGCGAGAGCACGCCGGCCAG
>CAYPSI010000204.1:0-12979 GCA_964413375.1 uncultured Spirochaetales bacterium
AGTCGATCTGCCGCGCTTGGATCCAGCCTAGCCCGAACATGACTCCTAAAACAGGGGGCTTCTGGCCCTGGTTTCGAGTTGGGGCATCTTGGAGGGTCAGAATCTCGCTTGTTGGATCGGAAAGACGCGGGCTGAGTGAAGGGGGCTCTTGAAAACTGACGCAGGTTTGGACAGGATTCGATGCCCCTGGGGGAATATCTGATAAAACGCTGTTCTCGTTCGAGTCGAGGAAATTTTCCGTCAGCGCACCCAGAGCCGCGCGCAGGTCCGTAGCGCTTCCACCACGACATCAGGTCGAAGCGACGAGTTCGTGAAGCGATAGGCGATCGGCACCTCCGCGAGGGGCAGGCCTGCCCGGTACACGCGCGCGAGCGACTCGATGTGGAAGTCGAAGGCGCGGCTGCGCAGCGGCGCTCCGAGCAGCAGCTCGAACGCCCGCCGTGAGTACATGCGGAAGCCGGACGTGCAGTCGCGCAGCCCGGCCCCCCCCCAAGGCACGACGCGTCGCTCGAGGGCCAGGTTCATCAGCCCGTTGGCCGCGGCAGACAGCCCGACGCGGAAGGCCGGCACGCCCTCGCGCCGCGTGCGGATGCCGAGGACGAGGTCGGCGTCGGCGCGCGCCTGGAACGCGGGAATCGCGTCCGGGTCGTGCGAGAGCCCCGCGTCCATCGTGATGCAGTGGTCGTAGTGCTGCGCGTGCGCGTGGCGGAAGCCGTCCAGGATCGCGCCGGCGATGTGCGTGTTCTTCGCGTGGCGGAGGACGTGCACGCGCGGGAGATCGGCCACGAGCTCCGCCGTCCCGTCCGTGCTCGCGTCGTCGACGATGCACACGTCGGCGTATTGGCTCGCGCGGCGGGCCACCTCCTCGATCGTGTCGGCCTCGTTGTACGCGGGAACGACGACGAGGCAGCGGGGGCTCAAGGGCGCCTGCCGGTCTCCGGCCGGAAGCGCGCCGCCTCCGAGCGCTCGGCGACCTCGATGTCGGCGAGTGTATTGATGTTCACGTAGCCGTCCCCGATGTCGAAGGACTTGACCGCGAGGCCGTCGTCGATCGCGCACTGGATCAGGTCCGGGAGCTCGCGTTCCTGGCGGTTCTGGTTGATCGGCGTGAGCGGGACGTACTCGAAGATCCGGGACCGGAAGATGCAGTTGCCGGTGCCGCGCATCTGGTTCGGGGGGTTGCGGGGCTTCTCGATCAGGCGGTAGATGCGCTGGTCCCGGTCGTCCTCGATGACTGCGTAGGTCTTGCGGATCTCCTCGGGGTTCGGCTCCTTCACGACGCCGCAGATCACGGTGAGCTCGTCCTCCTCGAAGGTTCGCACCATCTCGGCATGGCGCGGTGCCCAGAGGATCTCGTCGGCGAGGAAGAGCATGAAATCGCGGCCTCCGATCGCCTCCTCGCTGGACTCGATGGCGTGGACGAGGCCGCGCGGGTCCTCCTGGAGCACGTATTGCATGCGCACGCCGCGGTATGCGATGCCGTAGGCGTTGATGATCTCCTCGGCGCGGTATCCGACGACGATCACGATCTCGCTGGCGCCGGCGCGCACCGCGTTCTCGAGGCTGTACTCGATCAGCGGGCGCCCGAACATCGGGAGCATGCACTTGTTGTGCTCCCCCGACTGCGTGCCGAGGCGTCGGCCGCGGCCCGCCGCGAGAATCAGCGCCTTCACGCCTCGCTCCCGCCGAAGAGCGCGCGGTTGCGATCGACCCAGCGCACGATCTCGTCGACGCCCTGCTCCGGACGGACGCGGGGCACCCAGCCGAAAGCGGCTCGCGCGCGGCGGATGTCGCAGACGAACCAGCGGAGGTCTCCGAAGCGCGAAGGCTCGAAACGGACCTCGGAGGCGCGGCCCGAGGCGGCCTCGATCAGCCGCATGCACTCGAGCAACGAGATCGCGTGGTCGGGGCCGCCCCCGACGTTGTAGACGCCGGCCTCCCCGCGCTCGTAGAAGTCGATGAAGGCCTGGGCTGCGTCCGTCGCGAAGAGGATGTCGCGGACCTGCTTTCCGCTGCCGAAGATCGCAAGCGGCCAGCCGATCGCGTTGCGGATCGCGAAGTTCGCGACCCAGCCGTGGTCCTCGCCGCCGAGCTGGCGGGGCCCGTAGATTCCGGTGAGCCGGAAGCTCGCGGCCCGCACGCCGTGAGCGGAGGCGTAGACCCGCACGTAGTGCTCCGCCGAGGCCTTCGACGCATGCAGCGGCGTGAGGTTCCCGAGCATCGTCGGCGCGTCCTCGGCGATGGCGACCCGATCGTGCACGTAGCGGGTATCGGTCTCGCGGAGCGCGTCGTTGAGCCAGTTGCCGTAGACGTGGACGGTGGCGCAGCTCGCCACCGGGATCGCGTGGCGGCGCGCGGCCTCGAGCACGTGAAGGGTGCCCTGCACGTTGGTGGTGAGGTCGAGAATCGGATCTTCGAGGCTGATCGTCACCGCCGGCTGCGCGGCCGTGTGGGCGATGAAATCGCAGCCGGAGGCCGCATCGAGCAGGGTCTCGAGGTCGCGCACGTCCTCGCGCAGCATGCGGACGCCCAGCGCCTCGAGCAGCTTCCAGTTGTGGTCGCGGGCCGCCGCGCTCTGGTAGCCGGTCCGATCCAGCTCGAACTTCGTCATGTTGTCGAAGGAGACGACCTCGTCGCCGCGCCTGCGGAAGAGCTCGCAGACGTGGGAGCCGAGGAAGCCGCATCCACCCGTGACGAGGACCCGCACCCGCTCCCCTCGTGAAAGCCCGCGGGAGCCGAGGATAGCGGAGTTCACCCAGGGCCCGGATGCAGGTAGGATCGGAGCCGGGAGGACCAGCGATGTCGCAGCGAGCTCTCTTCGCGTTTGCATGCGTGGGATCGTTCCTCGCGGCTGCCTGCGGCGGCCGGTCGGGAGAGCCCGAGCCGCCGTTGATCCAGCTCTTCGACGATCTCGGCGACCACCAGCGTCCGATCTCGAGCGCATCGCCCGAGGCGCAGCGCTACTTCGACCAGGGGCTGATCCTGGTCTACGGCTTCAACCACGAGGCCGCCGGGCGCTCCTTTCGCGAGGCCGCTCGCCGCGATCCCGCCTGCGGCATCTGCTGGTGGGGAGTGGCGCTGGCACTCGGCCCGAACATCAACGCGCCGATGGGTCCGGACGCCGCGCTCGAGGCGTGGTCGGCCGTCGGTCGCGCACGCGCGCTCGCGAATGGGGCGAGCCCGCTCGAGCGCGAGCTGATCGAGGCGCTGGCGAAGCGCTACGCGCCCGATCCGCAGCCGACGAATCGCGCTCCGCTCGACCAGGCCTACGCCGACGCGATGCTCGAGCTGCAGCGCCGTCACCCCGACGATCCCGATCTGGCGACGCTCAGCGCCGAGGCGTTGATGGACCTCTCGCCGTGGAGCTATTGGCTCTCCGAAGCGGAGCCGAAGCCGGCCACCAGCGAGGCCCTGGCACTGCTCGAGGGCGTGCTCGCGAGCGACCCGAGTCACCCGGGAGCCAACCACTACCTGATCCACGTGGTCGAGGAGTACCACCCGGATCGGGGGCTGCCGGCAGCGGAGAGGCTGGCTGCGATCGCCCCGGGAGCGGGGCATCTCGTACACATGCCCTCGCACATCTTCTGGCGGGTCGGACGGTACCAGGACGCGCTCGAGATCAACCGCCTCGCGACCCAGGCGGACGAGGCGACCTTCGCCTGGTGCGGCCAGCGCGGTCTCTACGCGGCACTCTACTATCCGCACAACATCCACTTCCTCTACGCGGCAGCGAGCAACGAGGGCCGCGGGGACCTCGCGATCTCCTCGGCGCGCCGTCTCGGCGCGGCGATCAACGACGAGGCGCTGCGCGCCTTTCCGGGAGCCGAGGAGTTCATGGTGATGCCGAGCTTCGCGCTGCTGCGCTTCGGGCGCTTCGATGCCGTGCTAGGCGAGCCCGCCCCCGCGCCCGAGCGTCGCTATGCCACCGGGATCTGGCACTACGCCCGCGGACTCGCGCACGCGCGCCGGGGCGACGCCGCGGCGGCCGCCCCCGAGCTCGTCGCGCTTCGCAGCCTGGCCGCCGAGGAGAGCCTCGCCGGTCTCGATTTCAGCGGCGTGCCGGCGTCGCGCTACCTCGAGCTCGCCCTTGCACACCTCGAAGGCGAGAGCGCCGCCACGCGCGGAGAGCCAGGCGCCGCCGTCGCCGCGCTCGAGCGCGCGATCGCGATCCAGGACGCGATGCAGTACACGGAGCCGCCGCGCTGGTGGCTCCCGGTGCGCCAGGCTCTCGGTGCGGTGCTGCTGACCGACGGCAGGCCCGAAGCGGCCGAGGCCGTCTACCGCGAAGACCTCCGGCGCATCCCCCGCAACGGGTGGTCGCTCTACGGCCTGGGGCGAAGTCTCTCCGCGCAGGGCCGCACGACGGAGGCCGCGGCGGTGGAGACGGGATTCCAGAATGCCTGGGCGCGCGCCGACACCGAGCTCGGCGCCTCCCGGCTCTAGGGGCTACCCTCGAAGGCCCCACTGGATCGGAGGCCCCCCATGGACCCGACCGTCCTGCTGCTGCTCACCTTCGCCGGAGGTGCGATCGCCGGCGCTCTGGTTGCGACCTGGCTCGAGCGCCGCGGCGGGCGTGCGGCGTACGACCGCGCGGCGGAGCTCGAGATCGATCTCGCGAAGACGCGCAGCGAGCTCGAGGCGCAGGGTGCGCAGATCGGGAGCCACTTCGAACGCACCTCGGATCTCTTCCGCGACCTGACGGGGCAGTACACGCAGCTCTACGCGCACCTCGCGGAGGGCGCGCGGCAGTTTTGCCGCGACGAGCTGCCCGCGATCGCTCGCGGGCTCGATGGGTTGCTGCCCGCGGGCGAAGCCGACTCCGCGGAGCCGTTGCGGCAAGCGGACGAGCCGCTGCGTCCCGACCCGGAGGAGGGGGGGAGCCCGTGGCGGGTGTAGCCTGCGCTTGCGCTTCTACTTCGACACCATCTGGAGTCACACCTTCCTGACGCCGACCCGGCCAGCCTCGCCGAGCCGGTGAGCGCCGCCACGCGTCCGCAGCCTTCGGCGCAGCGCCGCCGCTTTCGCGACGGAAGCTCGCGAGGGGGCCCCGGGCAGGCGATATGAGCGAGCGCGCGATCCCCGGACCCGACCTTCCGCGAGGGCTTTCCGGGGCATGGACGGTACGCCAGGGCCGGGACGTCTATCTGCGCGAGAACGGCTTCTCGGTCGAGGCCTATGCGGCGCGTTGGACGCCGGCCCGGGTTCTCGGGATTCCCTTTCGCGTGCCCAACCCCCCGCGCCACCGCTGGGCCATCATGCTGCACGACCTGCACCACGTGGTGACGGGATACACCACGGATCTCGCGGGGGAGGCGGAGATCTCCGCCTGGGAAGCTCGCGCGGGGCTGGCGCCGCTCGGCCCTCTACACCGGCGCGATCGTCGCGAGCCTGGCATTGCTGGGTCTTCTCGTCGCGCCGCGGCGAACGATCCGCGCGTGGCGGGCGTCGCGGGGGCGCTCGCTCTTCGTGCTGACGGGACTCGCCTACGACGAGCTCCTGTCGATGAGCGTCGAGGACCTGCGCCGACGGCTGGACCTTCCTGAAGCCGGCCTCGTTCGCGAGCATCGCTAGCGGTCACGCGCGCGCGTCGGGCGCGTGCTCCTCGAACTGCGGCCGTCCATCGCAGATCGCGAACCAGGCGGCCTTCGACCTCACGAAGATGTGGCGCAGCGGTCGGCTTCCCGGATCCTGGTCGAGCAGATCGCCGAAATCCGGCCGTCGATCTCGTAACGGACCGAGCCGCAGAGACATCCGCCGCGGATCATGGCCCCTCCGATGCTCCCGGTCGCGCCGGTCTGGATCGATCTTCGCGCAGGCCCCTCTGCACCAGCTCGTCGAGCTTCGAGGCGAAGCGAGAGCGATCCCTTGCCGACATCGGGGGCGGTCCGCCCGACATCACGCCGATCTCGCGCAGCTGTGCCTTCAGGTCCCGGGTCGCGACGAGATCGCCGATCGAGTCCTCGGTGAAAACGCGCCCGCCCGTCCCGAGCACGCGCGCGCCCGCCCCGATGCAGCGCGCCGCGAGCGGGAGATCCGCCGTGACGACGACGTCCCCCGGACGCACGTTTTCGACGATCCAGTCGTCGGCGGCGTCCGGTCCCTGCTCGACCACGACGAGCTTCACGCCGAAGCCCCGCGGCACGTTCAGCGGTGAGTTCGCGACGAGAGCCACGCGGATCCCGTAGCGGGTCGCCACGACGTAGGTCTCGTCCTTCACCGGGCAGCCGTCGCCGTCCACGAAGATCTCGATCAAGCGCGCTCTCCCGCTCCGGATGTTCGCTCGCGCTAGAAGTCCACCTGGAAGCGCGTCTGCACGATGTCGCCGGTGCCCCCGATGTTGAAGGTCGGAGCGGGCGTCTCGCGTCCCGAGAGCTCCGCGTGGATGTAGTTCAGCATGATCCGCGCATTCGGGTAGAGGTACCAGTTGATCCCGGCGCTCACGTCCGAGAGCCTCCCACCCCGGATGTTGCTGTCGTTCAGGTCGAGATAGGAGTAGCGGGCCGCGATCTCCCACGCGCCCCATCCACCCTTCGCCGGATCGAAGTTGGCCTTGGGCTTGATGCGGCCGAAGCGGCCGTTGTCCTGCTCGTAGACCTTGTGCTCGCCCGTCAGGAAGTAGCTGACCTGTGCGTAGGCACCCCAGAAATCGAGGTTGTCCTGGCCCTGGTCGCCGTTCACGAGAGAGTTCGTGTACTCGCTCTGGAGGGCGAAGGGACCCTGTACGTAGGCGAGCTCGATGTCGAAGACGTCGGTGTCACTCGCGGGGATGGTTCCGGTGTTCACGAAGGAGTCCGCGAGGTGCGCCTCCGGAGTCTGACTGAACGCTGTGTTCTGGCCACGGAAGCGGTGGACGTAGCCGAGGCCCAGGTGCAGGAGCTGCCTCCCTTCGTCGGCCCAGATCGGCAGACCCGTGACACGGGCTGCCAGATCCCAGTCGCTGCGGGTGAAGCTGCTGAAGGCGTCACCGACGGCATTGGTGTCGCGGAAGACTCCGAGCTGCCACAGCATGCGGTCCTCAGCCGCCGTATTCATCGCCATCACGCCCACGTTGCGGTCGGGGGCGAAAACGTTCGGAAGCGGCCGCTCCATGAACGTGATGTAGTCGTCGCTGATCATCTCATCCAGGAAGAAGGGCTCCTTGAATTGACCGACCTGCAGCTTGCCGACGGGACCCAGTCCGTTCAAACCCACGTAGACGTCCTTGAAGGCCGGATCCCCTCCCGCGAAGTCGTACTGCGCCTTGAAGAAGAGGCGCTCGTACAGCGTGCCCTCGAAGTAGAGGCGGGCCCGGCGGAACTCGACGCCGTTGCCCTGGCCCTCGCCGCCGAGGGCCCGCAGGTCGTTGGAGAGCCCGTTGCTCTCGGCGATCACGGCCCCGTCCGCCTGGATGCGGCCGCCGAACTTGAGCGAGGCGGTGCCGTCCGTGCGCTCGAGCTTGAAGCCGTTGCTCCAGCCGAACTTCCACTCCGGAGGGGCCGTCGAGACCGGAGCGGTCTCGGGAGTCTTCGCCGCGTCGGCCAGGCGTGCCGCGGCGGCCGCCTCTTCGCGCCGCGCCTGGTCGAGGAGATCGTCGTACTGGCTGCTCGAGATGGTCTTCTGCTGCAGCAGGATGTCGAGCAGCCGCTCGACCACCGTGCCGCCCGCCGATGCATTTGCGTCGACCTCGTCTGCCGACGCAGCGAGCGGCAGGGTCGTCGCAAACAGGCATGCTGCGACCCGTCGCCTTCGATCCTTCGAGTGTGCAACGAAATGCATCGGCGGATGACTCCTCGCGAGAGTGGAGGAGTCGCAGCATAGCCCGCCCCAACAGGGTCGCCCGGCCTAGAAGTCGACCTGGAAGCGGGTCTGCACGATGTCGCCGGTGCCCCCGACGTTGAAGGCGGGCGACGCGGCCTGCCGTCCGGATACGTCGGCGTGGATGTAGTTCAGCATGATGCGCGCGTTCGGGAAGAGGTGCCAGTTGACGCCCGCCGACGCGTCCCAGAGCTTCCCGCCCTGCACGTTGCGGTCGTCGAGGTCGAGGTAGGAGAAGCGGCCCGCGATCTCCCACGCACCCCAGGTGCCCTCGGACGGATCGAAGTTGACCTTCGGCTTCACCCGTCCGAAGCGACCGTAGTCCTGCTCGTAGACCCTGTGTTCGCCGGTGAGGAAATAGCTGACCTGCCCGTAGGCGCCCCAGAAGTCGACGTTCGCCTGGCTCGCGTCGCCGTTCACGAGCGAGTGCGTGTACTCGCTCTGGACCGAGAGCGGTCCGTGAACCCAGGCGAGCTCGGTCCCGATCACGTTCGTGCCGCTCACTGTGAGCGTGCTCGTGTCGACGAAGCGGTCCGCGAGGTGAGACTCGGGGCGCTGGCGGTAGCGCTCGTTCTCGCCCCGGAAGCGGTGGACGTACGCGACGCCGAGGTGGAGGAAGCGGCTCCCGTCGTCGGACCAGAGCGGGAGGCCCGTCAGGCGCAGCGCCGTGTCCCAGTCCGTCCGGGTGAAGTTGCTGAAGGCCTTCCCGAACTCGTCGGTGTCGCGAAAGACGCCGATCTGCCAGAGGAAGCGCTTCTCCGCCGCCGTGTTCATCGCCATCACGCCGACGTTGCGGTCCGGGAAGAACACGTTGTTGAGCGGCCGCTCCATGAAGGTGATGTAGTTGGAGCTCGTCTGCTCGTCGAGGAAGAAGGGCTCCTTGAACTGACCGACCTGGATGGACCCGACCGGTCCGAGGCCCTTCAGGCCCATGTAGACGTCCTTGAAGGCCGGTGACCCTTCCGCGAAGTCGTACTGAGCCCGGAAGAAGAGCTTTTCGTACACGGTGCCCTCGAAGAAGAGCCGGGCCCGCCGGAACTCGACGCCGTTCCCCTGGCCGTTGCCCCCGAGGTCGCGGAGGTCGTCGCTGAGCCCCTCGCTCTCCTCGATGACCGCGCCGTCGAGCTGCGTCCGACCGCCGAACTTGAGCTTGAAGGCCCCATCGGCGCGCTGAAGATTGAAGCCGTTGTCCCACTTGAAGTCCCACTCCGGGGGACCCTCTGAAACGGGGGCAATCTCCTCCGCCTTCGCCGTCTCGGCCATCCGGGCCGCGGCAGCAGCCTCCTCGCGCCGCGCCTGGTCGAGAAGCTCGTCGTATTGGCCCTTCGTGATGCTCTTCTGCTGGAGCATGATGTCCAGCAGCCGCTCGACCACGCTGCCCTCCGCGGGCGCGTTCGCGTCGACCTCGGCACCGCCAGCCTGATCGGCCGCCGCCGAAGCGGCGAGCGCCAGGCTCGCCGCGAAGAAGGATGCCAGGGCGAAGCGCCGCAGACCGTCCGCGAGTGCAAGGGATCGCATCGGATGATGACTCCTCGTGAAGTGGAAGATGCAGGGGCCACACCGGGCCATGAAGATGAGTACGCGAGCTAGATGACAAAACGGTGACGATAAAGGCACGCTACGGAGAAAATCAGGCTCGGGAGGCACGGGAAGAGAGTTGGGGTTCCCGCGATCGACGCGTCTTCGTCAAGATCCCCGAGCGGCGCCTGGGGCAGGATGCCCTATGCTGACGCTCCCGCGCGGCGAGCCGTTCGCCGTCGGTGCGGGTGGACCTGGATCAGGAGGCATGCCATGGCGATCAAGGTGGGCGACAAAGTTCCCGACGTGAAGCTCAAGACGATGACGGCGGACGGAATCAAGGACGTCTCGACCGGCGAGCTCTTCGGCGGCAAGCGGGTGGTGCTCTTCGCGCTGCCGGGCGCGTTCACGCCGACCTGCTCCGCGAAGCACCTGCCGGGTTTCGTCGAGCAGGCCGATCAGCTTCGCGCCAAGGGCGTCGACCGGATCGTCTGCCTCTCGGTGAACGACGCCTTCGTGATGGGGGCCTGGGCCAAGGCGCAGGGCGCCGGCGAGAAGGTCCAGCTCGTCGCGGATGGGAATGCGGAGTTCTCGAATGCCGTGGGCCTCGCCTTCGACGGCTCGGGCTTCGGCATGGGCACGCGCTCGCAGCGCTACGCGATGATCGTCCAGGACGGCGTCGTGAAGCAGCTCTTCGTCGAGAAGCCGATGGAGTTCAAGGTGAGCAGCGCCGAGGCGGTGCTCGCCGCGCTCTAGCGCCCGCGCAGCGTCAAGGGCGAAATTTCGCCTCGTCGTCGCGGGACAGCGCCGAGTTCAGGGGCGGGACGGGCGCCGGTCGGAACGCGGTCGCGAGCACATGCCAGGCCGCGCGCCAGATCTCGGACGAGTCGATCTTCGAGACGCCGGCGCTGCGCTGCTCGAAGACGATCGGTACCTCGGCGATGCGGAAGCCGCAGCGGTGGACCCGCCAGGCCATCTCCCCGAGGAAGGAGTAGCCCGAGGCGCGGACGCTGAAGGGGTCGACGCTCGCGAGGACCTCGCGCCGGTAGCAGCGGAACCCCGAGGTGCAGTCGTGCACGGGCAGGCGCAGCAGCGTCCGCGCGTAGAGGTTTGCGAACGCGGAGAGCGCGCGGCGATGCCGCGGCCAGTTCAAGATGTCCCCCCCGACCACGTAGCGGGAGCCGATCGCGAGGTCGGCCTCGTCCATGGCTGCGAGCAGCGCGGGGATGTAGCGGGGGTTGTGGCTTCGGTCGCAGTCCATCGTGAGGACGCGGTCGTAGCCGTGGTCGAGGCCATGCCGGAAGCCAGCCAGATAGGCCGTTCCGAGCCCGAGCTTGCCCGGTCGGCGCAGCAGCTGGAGCCGCGCTTGCCGGCGTGCCGCAGCGGCGACCCGCTCAGCGGTTCCGTCCGGGCTCGCGTCGTCGACGACCAGGATCTCGAGCGAGGCGTCGATCGCGAGGACGTCGGCGACGACGCCGATCACGTTCTCGGCCTCGTTGTAGGTGGGAAGGACGACGAGATTGCGCACGCTGGACGAGGGTACCATGCGGCCCTCGCCCCGCGTCGGAGCGGCCCCGCTTCGGGGCCCGCCGACGGGTCGCGACCGCGTCAATAGGCGTCGAAGTCGAGTGCCGCGACGCGCAGCCGCGCGCGATCGGGGCTGCGCCCCTCGGAGCGCAGGTCCCGGAAGATGAAGTGCAACGGAGCCGGGCGCAGTGCCGGCGGAAGCCCCACGTAGGCGCGTCCACGCCACTCGAGGTCGGGGTCGAGCCCGATCCACACTCGCAGCGGCGCGGACTTTCGCGGCGGCGGAAGTCCCCGCGGTAGCGCGTCGGCCGGGTGTGTGCCGAGATCGGCGAGGATCCCGGGGTAGCCGCTGGTGCAGAGAATGCGCGCGCGCGCGTTCCGGACGGCGGCGCGATAGGGACGATCGGGCCGCGCCAGCCTCCAGGCGAGAGAGCGAGGTTCCCAGATCCGCTCCCAGGAGGCCGTCGTGCGCTGCTGCGGCTCGGGTCTCGGGCCGACCCCGATCCGGACGTCGAGCGGGCCGATCCGCTGGAAACCCAGGCGCTCGACCAACGCGAAGCGGCTGTTCGCGTTCGCGAGCCCGACGGCGTGGCCGAAGCCCCGGCCGCTGCCCTCCGCCAGCGCGCGTTGGACCAGGGCCTTGAAGAGGCCTCGGCCTTCGAAGCTCCCTTCGGTCGCGACATGCTGGATCAGCAGAGCCCGTTCCTCGGAGCCCTCGACCCGCACGCGCATCGGCGTTGCCGAAACGTGCGAGACCAGCCGGGCGCCCTCCCAGGCGTCCCACGCGAAGGCCCGTCCATCGGGATTGTCCCAATAGGTCCATGCGAGGTAGGCCGCCGACAGGTGCGCTGCGCGGGGAAAGCGTCGCCGCAGCAGCGCCGCCACGCTCTCGAGGCCTTCAGACGAGCTGTCCGTCGGCCGGATCTCGATCATGCGCGCGGCTGCGGGGCAGCAGCCGCGAGACGGCTCACGTACTCCGCGTAGGGGATGATCGGTGCGCCGAGTGCGGCGAGCCGCTCGATGCGCCCGAGCATGCCGCTGCGGTTCCAGTACATCAGGTGGTGATACACGAGACGGCCGCCGAGCTCGGGATGCACGAAGCGCTCCTGATCCGGGTCGATGTCGAAAGGGTGGGCGTAGCCCACGATCGGGCGTCCGCTCCGGATCTCGCGGCGGAAGAGCGCGCGCACCAGCGCAAAGGGCAGTGCGCGCAGGTAGACGCCGCCGGCGAAGGGCAGGTCGAGGCCCGGGACGCCGGACAGCGAGAAGGGGAGCTCCCAGACGCCTGCCTCCGTGAGCGAGCACTCGCGCGAGAAGCCAGGCCAGCCGTGGAGCGGATGGCGGGCCGGCAGAACGGAGCTCGAATAGCGGATCCCGAGCTCGGCCATCACCTCCCAGGCCCAGCGCGTACGCTCGGTCAGCGAGTAGACGGGCGCTCGGAAGCCCTGCACCTCGCGGCAGCCTGCCTTCGCCAGGTCCTCCAGGTTGCGCGCGAGATCCTCGCGGAAGCGGGCCCGGCCCATGCGATCGAGCGGGACGTGATCGCTGCCGTGACAGGCGATTTCGTGGCCGGCGGCGGCGAGATCGCGGACCAGCGCCGGGTAGCGACGGGCGATGTCGCCCACGGTGAAGAAGGTGCAGCGCAGAGCGCAACGCTCGAAGAGCTCGAGGAAGCGCCCGACCAGCAGCGGCACGCGCTCCACGTAGCGATGTCCGTCCGGGATCATGCTCCGGACGTCCTCGAGATCGATGCCGAACAGGAAGGGCGGCGCGTCAACCATCGAGCGCGGGTCGCGCGGCGGGCCCCTCGAGGCGATCGAGTCGCGCGCGCAGCAGCGCCTGCTCCTGTGCCAGGTTCTTGATCTGGAGTCCCGCGCGCGAGAGGCGCACCGCGTAGTTCAAGCAGATCGCGACCAGGAAGACCTCGCCGAGGAAGAAGACGAGGGAGCTCGAAGTCCACGCGCCGGTCGCGCGCGTCAGCACATGGAGCAGGTCGAGGCGCAGGCTCAGCACGAGGAGCGCCGCGGCGACGCCCATCCAGATCGGCGTGTACTCCTCGCGCAGGCTGCGCCGCCGCACGAGCCAGAGCACCGCGACCACCAGCGAGAGGCTGCTCGCGAGCGCCAGCGCGCGGGCGGTG
>CAYPSI010000205.1:0-6628 GCA_964413375.1 uncultured Spirochaetales bacterium
GCGACGTAGGCGTCGGCCGGGCTGCCACGGCGCTTCTCCAGCTCACCGAGCGCCAGCCAGCTCTCGGGATCGAAGGGCGCGAGCTGGATCGCGACCTCGAGATGCTCGACCGCCTTGTCGAGATCGCCCGCGTCGGCCTGGATGCTGGCGGCGTGCTGGCGCAACGCGACGTCCTCGGGCCGAGCCCGCACGGCGAGCTCGATCTCGCGAGCGGCCTCCGCATGGCGCCCCGCCTGCGCGTAGGCCATCGCAATGGCCTCCGGGCGGTTCGGTACCACGTTGCTCGCGCAGCCGGCAGCGCAGTGGAGGGCGAGGGCGAGCAGAGCCAGACGGCGAAACATGTCGGGAAGCCTCCGGGATGAGATCTCCCCAGGCGTATCGGCCGGTGGGTGTCGCGGATGTATGCTGCCCTGCCGTTGGGCGAGCAGGCGGTGCCCCCGACGCAATGGAGCGCGGGCTGGCCCGGCGCCCGCGGCAGCGGGTTTCCCCCCGGGCGCCGTTTCGAGGGAGGTGTCGATGGAGACGATCCGGATCGAGACCGAGCAGCGCGTGCGCTCGGTCGTGTTCTGCCGCCCCGAAGCCTACAACACGATCACGCCGACGCTGCGCGACGAGCTGTCGGCCGCGATCGACGCCGCCGACGCCGATCCGGAGGTGCGCGTGATCCTGCTGCGCGCCGATGGGCCCGCCTTCTGCGCCGGCTACGGGCTCGACTGGTCGACCGAGGCGCAAGCTCGCGAGGGCCGTTCGGAACCGGGCCCCGAGCGGGCCGGAGAACGCGTCTGGGATTCGGTCGCCGACATGCGGATGATCGGGAGCTTCGTCGACGTCTACATGAAGCTCTGGTACGCGAGAAAGCCGGTGCTCGCCGCCGTGCAGGGCTGGTGCATCGGCGGTGGCACCGACATGGTGCTGTGCGCAGACCTGATCGTGGCAGGCGAGGGCGCGACCTTCGGCTATCCGCCCGCGCGCGTCTGGGGTACGCCGACCACCGCGATGTGGGTGTATCGGATGGGTCTCGAGCGGGCCAAGCGCTACCTGCTGACGGGGGACGCGATTCCCGCTCGGGCCGCGGCCGAGATGGGGATGATTCTCGAGGTCGTGCCCGACGATCGGCTCGAGTCGCACGCGCAGGGCCTCGCGCGGCGCATGGCGAAGCTTCCGACGACGCAGCTCGTGATGCTGAAGCTGCTGTGCAACCAGACGGTCGAGAACATGGGCCTCGCCTCGAGCCGGACGCTCGGGACCCTCTTCGACGGGATCGCCCGCCACACCCAGGAAGGGCTCGACTTCGTGGCCCGGGCCGGGCAGGTGGGCTTTCGGCAGGCCGTGCGCGATCGAGACGACCCCTTCGGCGACTACGGCAGCCGCCCGCGGGGGTGACGGCGCCGACGGCGCCGACGGGACTGGACCCGGCGGCGTTTCGATTGTCAGGGAGCTTCACGTCCCCGTAGACTGGGGCGTCGGTCGGAGCGCTGCGCTTCGCGCCGCACGAAGGAGCTCCGATGCGCGCCCGCTTCTCGCTGCTGCTCGCCGTGCTTGCCAGCCTCCAGCTCGGGGCGCCTTGTGGGATTTCCCACCAGATCCTGATCAGCTCCCCGCCGCGCGTCGTCGAGGACTTCTCCTTCCTGGTCGAGTTTCAGCTGCTCGGCGCGATCGCGCCCGGCTCGCTCGAGGTGGAGCTCAATCATGTCTCGATCCTCGATCGCGTGACGGGAGGCCCCGAGCAGTTCAGTGCGGTGATCGATCCCGGCGCCCCGCTGCGCGACAACAACCAACTCAAGGTCCGCGCCACCCGCGACAACGGGAACGGCAAGATCGTCGCCACGCTCGCCTTCAAGTATCTGCCGCCCGGCAAGGCGCGCGCCCATCGCATAGAGGACGCTGAGGACCGGATCCACGGACCGCTGGGTCACAGCAAGATCGGGGACTGGATGCTCCAGAACGGCACCGCGCGCTTCGCGATCCAGAACGTGGCGCAGCGCGAGCTCTACAGCGTCGGCCAGTACGGGGGCAACTTGATCGACGCCGAGCTGGTGGGGAGTCCGGGGCTCGACAACTTCCTCGAGATCCAGCCGGGTCTCAACATCGAGACGGTGATCAACGCCCAGACGGTCGAGATCGTGAACGACGGTCAGGACGGTAGCGCCGCCGTGATCCGGACCTGCGGTCCCGACGACCTGCTCGATTTCGTGAACCCGTCCAGCCAGGTGGTGGACCTCGGTCTTCCCTTTCCGGCGCTGGCCGACGACCGCGACCTCGAGATCGAGGGCTGCACCAGCTATTCGCTCGAGCCGCTCGAGGACTTCGTGCGCATCGACACCGAGGTGTTCAACAACGAGCCCGCGGGCGCTGCGCTGCCCAACCCGCTCCCGCTGCTGGTGGGCGACTGGCTGAATCCCTCGGGCGAGCTCGACACCTTCACGCGAGCGCCCGGCGTGAACACCACGCTCACCCCCGCCGCGAGCGGCGTCGGTCCCCCGGTCTCGAGCTTCCTCGGCACCCTCGGCTTCTTCGGCTTCGACGAGGCCGTCGGCGTCGACTACGCCTTCACCCAGGTCCCGCTGCCGCCGCCGAACGCGACCACCGGAACCTTCGTCTTCGTCAGCGGCGTGCTGGTCGTGCTCCACAGCCAGAACGTGCTGCTCACGCTGATCGGGGCGGACCCGCCTCGCTTCCGGGTGCCGAGCGGCGGCAGCAACGTCTTCACCCGCTACTTCGGCGTCGGAGACGGCTCTCCCTCGAACGCGGTCGACCTCGAGAACCGCGTGCGCGAGGTCGCCACGGGGACGCTTCGGGGCTGCGTGTCCGTCGCGGGCGTCCCCGTCGCGGGGGCGCGCGTCAGCGTCGGCACGAACCTCTTCGTGAACACCCAGAAGCTCGCCTCGAACTTCGTGACCCGTTCCGGGCCCTGCCCGAACTACTCGGGCACGGTTCCGCCGGGAAGCTACTCCGCGGTGGCCGGCCTCCTGGGCCACCCCTACGAGGGTGGAGGCGCGCTTCCGCTGGCAAAGCCCGTGACGGTCGTGGCCGCGGGCACTGCGAACGTCGACTTCGCGCTGCCCTCGACCGGCGCACTGCGCGTGAACGCCATCGACGAGACCGGCGCCCCGATCCCCGTTCGCGTCAGCGTGGTCGGCTTCGACCCGAGCCCGGAGGCCACCGTCGCCGGCCCGTCTCTGCCCGGCTTCGGGACCTCGCGTCAGGGTGTGCTTCACGACACGAGTGACGTGCTCCCCTACGGCATCGCGGCCGTGGGCTATACGGACGCCTCGGGAACGACCGAGTTCTCGCTCGAGCCCGGCGTGTCGCGCTATCACGTCTTCGTATCGAGGGGCAGCGAGTACTCGGCCTTCCGCACCGCCGCTCCGATCAGCGTCAGCGCCGGCAGCACGACGGTCGTGAACGCGCAGCTTGCGCGCGTGCTGGACACGGGCGGCTTCGTGTCATCGGAGTTCCACGTCCACGGCATCCGCTCGGCCGACTCGCGCGTCTCGGACGAGCACAGGGTCGAGTCCTACGCGTCGGAGGGTGTCGAGAACGTGGTCATGACCGATCACCACGTCCACACGAACCTGCAGCCGGCGATCCAGAGCGCGGGCCTCGGCCACCTCCTCACCGCGACCATCGGCGAGGAGATCACCTCCTTCGACTACGGTCACTTCAATGCCTACCCGCTGCTCATCGATTGGAACTCGCCACACGCGACCTTCACGCCGGACGGGTCGAAGCTGATCTCGGGCGGATCGACGGACTGGGCACAGGCGGCGCTCCCCGGGCGGGACTTCCCCTCCTACGGAGCGCTCAATGCGACGCCGGCGGAGATCCTGGCGCTGGCCACGCAGGGAGCGCTCTCGGTGCCGAACACCACCATCCAGATCAACCACATCGACAGCCACTTCGCGCCGCTCAAGATCGACACCTCGCTGGTCCCGCCGCGGGATCTGATGAGCGACCTCGAGCGCGCGAACCGGAGGCTGCCGACGACCGGGAGCGTGCCGAACCTCTTCGAGCACTTCCCGGCGCTCGAGCTCTGGAACGGAGACAACCGCAACGACCAGCGCCAGTTCCTCGAGGAACGGATCGGGATCTGGTTCAACCACCTGAACCAGGGCCTGCGGACGACCTTCATCGCGGATACCGATTCCCACACCTTCACGAACCTGAACACCGCGGGCGCGCGCACCTGGACGGCCTCGCCGACCGACGCCCCCGGTGCGATTCGCGGAAGCGACGTGGCCGCCGCCGTCACGGCCGGAAGGGCGGTCGGCGGACAGGGCGTGTACGTGCAAACGCGCCTGCTCGCGACCGACGGATCGGGCGACGTGGCGGATCTCACGAAGGGTGGCGACACGACGATGAGCGACGCCGGCGGCAACGTGGAGCTCGAGATCCAGGTGCAGTCGCCCGGCTGGGCGCGTTGGGATGTGATCGAGATCTATGCCAACGCCACCACCACCCCGACTGGAGCCTCGCCCTACCTCTTCGCTGCGACGCCGACGCAGGTTCTCGACGAGGGCGACTGCAACCCGGCGACCACCGGCGACGGCGACTTCGACGTCACGCTGACGCCTGCGATCGGCGGCGTTCCGGGCGCGGATCGCTTGAGTGCGACCCTCCGCGTTCCCTTCCAGGGGCTTGCGAGTGCAACCTGGTTCGTGGTGGTGGTGAAGGGAACGGATGGGCAGTGCGGCCCGATGTTCCCGATGTACCCCGACGACCTCGACCAGGCGTCGAATACGACCCTGTCCCAGCTCGTGGACGCAAACGTCGGGCAGGGGGGCGTCGTCGCGCTCGGTGCGACGAACGCGCTCTACTTCGAGCCTTGATCGCGCGGTGGGCCGCGCCTGGTGCCGCGGCGCTTCCGAGCGCGGCGCTGGCGCTGTTGCTTCTCGTGCTCGTCGGCGCATCGGGTGCGAGCAGCCCGCGCTCTGCCGGTGGAGTGCGCATCGTGGAGGCGCTCGAGAGCGCCCCCGTGGCGCTCGTCGGCGTGGTGGCCGAGCCGCGCGCGATCGACGCGCACGGCCATGGCGCGCTGCTGCGCGTCGAGAGCTCGCTCAGCGGATCCCCGCCGCCCGGTGCTCTCCTGCGGATCGGATGGGAAGAGCTTGCGGCGTCGCGCGCCCCCCGCTTTGCCGAGGGCGAGCGGGTCCTGATCGCGCTCGAGCCGCTTCCGGGAGCATCGCTCTGGGCCACGCGCTTTCCCGATCCCAAGGAGCGCTCGCAGGTCTTCGGCGTGGCGATGCGGGGCGAGGCCTTCCTGCGCAGTCCCGCGTCCGGAGACATCGATCTGCTGCGCCACTATCTGAAGCTCGCGCCGCGCGATCGCGAGCAGGCGCTCGGCGTGGCGCTCCTCGTCGAGCTTGCGGCACGCAGCAACCCGCCCCTGGCCCTCGGAGCGGTGGAGAGGCTCGCGCGTCACACGGCGCTCGCGGAGCAGCTCGACGCGGATGCGGCCTCCCGCCTCGTCGTGGCCCTGCTGCGCAGCGATGCCGGCCCCGAGCTCAGCTGGCAGCTGCTCGATCTGGTGGCGCGGCAGCGCCCACCGGCGCTGCGCGCACCGCTCGAGGCTCTGGCATCCGGGGAAGCCCTGGCACCTCCGGTCGTCTTCGCGGCGCTCGCGGCGCTCGACGAGGAAGTCGACCCCGACCGCACGGAGCGTCTCCTCGCCGCGTCCGCCCCGGCCTATCGTGAGGTGGCGGCGCGCAACGCGAGCGGGCCCGATGCGCCCGAGCTCCTCGCACGCCTCTCCCGCAGCGACCCGGCGGCGGAAGTGCGCGCAGTCGCCGTCGAGCGTCTCGTCGCGCTCGGCGGGATATCGGCTCTCGACCCGGCACTCGCGACGCTGCACGACGCGGAGCCCTCGGTGCGCGGATCGGCGGCACGCGCTCTCGGCACGCTCGGGGCGAGCGCCGTCCCCGGCTTGCGCGGCGTCGTCGACGGCGGAGATCCCGACGCCGCGCGGGCCGCCGTCGTAGCGCTTCACCTCACGGGGGCCAGCGAGGCGAACCTGGCGCTCGAGGAGATCGCGGAATCGCACCGCGACGAGGGCATCCGCGCGCTCGCCGAGATCGCTCTCGGCCGCGAGGTCGGGGACCGGCACTAGCCCTGATCCGGCAGTTCTCGACGTGCCTGGCGCGGCAGGGGGCTGGGCGACGGACCCGAGGGTAGGTTGGGGGTTCGCTGAAGAGGTTGTTGAGGGGGGATTGCGCGCGGGCGGAGCGACCTCGTTGTTCCGGGTGGTCCGCGCCGCATGGGGTCGGCTCAGGCTCGCGCCCCGCATCGACTCGTCGGACTTGCCCTTCCGCGGTTCGGCTTGCCGAATCCGCGGCCCGGGCTGGCTCTCATCCCAAAGCGCTTCGATGACTGTACCCCCCGTGTGCAACCGGGGAGATGGGTGACCAATCAGACCGCAGACATGGGTGCCAGTTCTGTGGCCTTCTTCTTGTGAGGCACGATGAGTTTCGGCAGTGAGCAGCGGTCGTCGAGGACGCCGAGCAGGATGCTTCCGAAATGGACGTGCCCGCGATGGAGATCGATTTCCTGGGGCCTCCGCCATCTCCGGGTCGATGGCTGTCGGGCTCGAGTGAGGACGGCGGGAGCGGTCCGCAAGGCCCGGGGCGCCCCG
>CAYPSI010000206.1:0-11291 GCA_964413375.1 uncultured Spirochaetales bacterium
CGCTGCTCGTACCCGCCTGCGTCGACGCGGTCGACGTTCCGGTGATCGCCGCGGGAGGCTTCCGCGACGGCCGCGGCCTGGTGGCAGCGCTCGCGTACGGCGCGGCGGGCATCGCGATGGGGACGCGCTTCCTGCTGACGCGGGAGAGCCCCGTGCCCGACGTGTCGGCGCAGCGCTACCTCGCGGCCCAGGTCGACGACGTGCTCGTCACCCACCGGATCGACGGCCTCCCGCAGCGGGTAGTGCGCAACGAGCTCGTGGATCGGCTCGAGAAGAGCAGCGCCCCGGCCCTGCTGATCCAGGCGCTGCGCAGCGCGCTCGCCTACCGCAAGGTCTCCGGCGCCTCGCTCCCGGAGCTGCTGCGTTCGGCGCTGGCACTTCGCCGGCGCGAGAAGCTCACGCGTTCCCAGATGATCATGGCCGCGAACGCGCCGATGCTCGCGAAGCGGGGCGTGCGGGACGGGGACCCGGTGGGCGGCTACCTCCCGAGTGGGACGGTGGCGGGGCTGATCGAGGACCGTCCGAGCTGTGCTGCGCTCATCGGTCGGATCGTGGATGAGGCGGAGCGCACGCTCGCGGCGCTGCGCGAGCGAGGTTCTTGATGGCGTTCGATGTGAAGATCGAGAACGGGATCGCCGAGGTCCTGTTGAACAAGCCCCCGGTGAATGCACTCGCGAGCCACGAGTGGGCGGCGCTCGCGGAGCGCTTGCTGGCGCTCGGTCGCGACCCCGAGGTACGCGTGGTGCTGCTCGCGGCCGAGGGGCGCGGCTTCTGCGCCGGCGTGGACATCAAGGAGCTCAACGCCGACAGCTCCAGGATCATTGCGGTGAACCGCGGCTGCTACGACGCCTTCGCCGCGGTCTACGACTGCGCGGTGCCGGTGATCAGCGCTCCGCACGGCTTCTGTCTCGGCGGCGGTATCGGGCTCTGCGGGGCGTCGGACCTGATCATCGCAGCCGACGATACGAGCTTCGGGCTTCCCGAGATCGACCGGGGCGCGCTCGGGGCCGCGACGCACCTGATGCGCATGTTCGGGATCTGGAAGGCCCGGCGCATGCTCTATACGGGCGAGCCGATCGATGCGCTCGAGGCGATGCGCCTCGGCGCGCTCGACTCCGTGGTGCCGCGTTCCGAGTTGCGCGGGGCGGCGCGAGCCCTCGCGGCGAAGGTCGCGAGCAAGAGCCCGAAGGCGGTGCGCCTCGCCAAGGAATCGCTCAACGGCATCGAGCTCCTCGACCTGAAGCAGAGCTACCGCTTCGAGCAGGGTTTCACGCTCGAGCTCTACACCTCGCCGGACTCGGCCGAGGCGCGCCGCGCCTTCGTCGAGAAGCGGGAGGCCCGCTTCGACAAGGA
The DNA here is from genome assembly GCA_964413375.1 of uncultured Spirochaetales bacterium. GTDB lineage: Bacteria > Myxococcota_A > UBA9160 > UBA9160 > SMWR01 > CAZUYC01. Next base: position 1,354 of record CAYPSI010000206.1, read on the forward strand.
AGGCGGCTGATGGATCTGCGCTACACGCCGGAGCAGCACGATTTCCGCCGCGAGGCGCGGGCCTGGCTCGAGGCCAGCGTGCCGAAAGAGCCGCTCCACTCCTTCGACACGCAGCAGGGCTTCGAGGAGCACCGCGAGTGGGAGAAGAAGCTCCACGCCGGGGGCTTCGCGATGGTGCCCTGGCCCGTCGAGTACGGCGGCCGCGGCGCGGACCTGCTCGAGTGGCTGGTCTTCGAGGAGGAGTACTACCGCGCCGGCGCGCCCGGGCGCGTGAACCAGAACGGGATCTTCCTGCTGGGTCCGACGCTGATGGAGTTCGGCACGCCCGCGCAGAAGGCGCGCTACCTGCCGAAGATGGCCTCGAGCGAAGAAGTCTGGGCGCAGGGCTGGTCGGAGCCGAACGCCGGGAGCGACATGGCCGCGATCCAGGCCACCGCGATCCGTGAAGGCGACCACTACGTGATTCGCGGCCAGAAGACCTGGGCCTCGCGCGGCGCCTTCGCGCACTGGATGTTCGGTCTCTTCCGCACCGATCCCGAGAGCAAGCGCCACCAGGGCCTCTCCTTCATCCTGGTTCCGCTCGAGCTTCCGGGGGTCACGGTTCGCCCGATCCGCAAGCTGAACGGCAAGGCCGCGTTCGCGGAGATCTTCTTCGACGGCGCGCGCGTTCCCGCAGCGAACCTGCTCGGGCCGGAGGGCGAGGGTTGGGGCGTCGCGATGTCGACGGCCGGCTTCGAGCGCGGCCTGATGCTGCGCAGCCCGGCGCGTTTCCAGTCGACGGCGGGCAAGCTCGTGGCGCTCTACCGCGAGAACGCGGACGGCTGCGATGCCTCGCTGCGCCGCCGCGTGATCGAGTGCTGGATCGCGGCCGAGGCCTATACGCTCGAGACCTATCGCACCGTCTCGCGGCTCCTCGCGGGCGGGAAGATCGGCGCCGAGGCGAGCCTCAACAAGATCTTCTGGTCGGAGCTCGACCTGCGCATGCACGAGACCGCGCTCGAGATCCTGGGCTGGCGCAGCGAGCTCCTGCCCGAGGCGGAGCTGTCGAGCGGCGTCGGAGACTGGCTCGACGGCTATTACTTCGCCCTCGCCGGGCCGATCTACGCCGGCACGAACGAGATCCAGCGCAACGTGATCGCCGAGCGCCTGCTCGGCCTGCCGCGCTAGCGTCGATGCAGTTCATCTTCAGCGAAGACCAGCTGGCGCTTCAGCAGACGGTGCGCGATTTCCTCGCCGGCGAGTGCCCGCCCGAGCGCATCCGCGAGCTGTGGGAGAGCGAGTCCGGTCGCTCGGCCGAGCTGTGGGGGAAGCTCGCGGAGCTCGGGATCCCGGGGCTCCTCGTGCCCGAAGAGCGCTCCGGGATGGGGCAGAGCGAGATCGACGCGGTGCTGATCCACGAGGAGATCGGCCGCTCCGGGCTCGCGGAGCCGCTCGTCTCCACTGCGGCCGTCGCCGCGCCGCTGCTCGCCGAGCTCGACGACGCGGAGCGCGCCGGCCCCTGGCTCGAGCGCATCGCCGGCGGCGAGGCGATCGTCGCGGTCGGAAACACCGCGAGCCCGATGGTTTCGGACGCCCACGTGGCGCACCTGCTACTGCTCTCCCACGGCGACGAGGTGCATGCGGTAGACCCGGCCGGCGTCGAGTCGGTCGCGCAGCCGGCCACCGACCCCGCTCAGAAGCTCTTTCGCATCGCCTGGAAGCCGCGCGAAGCGACCTGCATCGCGGTCGGAGAGCGCGGGCGCGCGCTGCAGGCCGCCGCGCTCGATCGCGGTGCGCTCGCGTGCGCGGCCCAGCTCCTCGGGGTGGGCGACCAGCTGCTCGCGATGGCCTCTACCTATGCGGGACAGCGCAAGCAGTTCGGAAAGCCCATCGGCTCCTTCCAGGCGGTGAAGCACCAGCTGGCGAGCGTCAAGGTGGCGATCGAGTACGCGCGGCCGATGGTGCACCGCGCAGCCTGGTCGGTGGCCGAGGCGGTGCCAGGGCGCGCCGTCCACGTCTCGATGGCGAAGCTCGCGGCGGCCGAAGCGGCGACGCAGGCCGCCCGCAGCGCCCTTCAGGTGCACGGCGCGATCGGCTACACCTGGGAGCAGGATCTCCACATCTGGATGCGCCGGGCGTGGTCCCTGGCCAACGCCTGGGGCACGATCTCGTTCCACCGCGACCGCGTCAGTGACGCGGTACTGGCTCCCGATGCCCGGCTCGGGCCCGGGACGACATTCTAGGAGAAGACGACCATGGCAGAGGCCTATCTCATCGACGCCGTCCGCACCCCCGTCGGCAAGCGGGGCGGCGGGCTCGCCCAGGTGCACTCGGCCGACCTCGGCGCGCACGTGTTGCGCGCTCTCGTCGCGCGGACCGGCATCGACCCCGGTGCGGTCGAGGACGTCGTCTTCGGCTGCTGCGACAGCGTGGGCCCCCAGTCGGGTGACATCGCGCGCACCTGCTGGCTCGCGGCGGGGCTCCCGCAGCACGTGCCGGGCGTCACGATCGACCGGCAGTGCGGCTCGTCCCAGCAGGCCGTGCACTTCGCGGCGCAGGCGGTGATGAGCGGCACTTCGGATCTCGTGGTCGCGGGCGGCGTGCAGAACATGAGCGCGATCCCGATTTCGTTCGCGATGACGGCCGCGCTGCCGCTGGGCTTCGCGGACCCCTTCTCCGGCTCGATCGGCTGGGTGGAGCGCTATGGGACGCAGGAGGTGTCGCAGTTTCGCGGGGCGGACATGATGGCCGAGAAGTGGGACATCACGCGTGAGGACATGGAGGCCTTCGCGCTCGAGAGCCACCGGCGCGCGATCCGGGCGATCGACGAGGGGCGCTTCGCGAACGAGATCGCGCCGCTCGGCGACCTGAAGCACGACGAGGGACCGCGCCGCGATACGAGCCTCGAGAAGATGGCGAAGCTCAAGACGCTGCGGGAAGGCGGCCGCGTGACCGCGGCACTCGCCAGCCAGATCTCGGACGGAGCCTCCTGCGTGCTCGTCGCGTCGGAGCGCGCGGTGCGCGAACACGGGCTGCGTCCGCGCGCGCGCGTGCACCACCTCTCTGTGCGTGCGGACGATCCCGTGATGATGCTCTCGGCCCCGATCCCGGCAACGGCCCATGCGCTCGCGAAGGCGGGCATGAAGATCCAGGACATCGGCGCGGTCGAGATCAACGAGGCCTTCGCGTCGCCGGTGCTGGCCTGGATCAAGGAGACGGGGGCCGACCCGGCGCGCGTGAACCCGAACGGCGGAGCGATCGCGCTGGGCCACCCGATCGGCGCGACCGGCACGCGTCTGATGACGACGCTGCTCTCCGAGCTCGAGCGGATCGGCGCTCGCTACGGCCTCCAGACGATGTGCGAGGGTGGCGGCCAGGCGAACGTCACGATCCTCGAGAGAGTCTGATGAACTTCGCTCGCCTGCGGCTCGCTGCGCGCTTCGCTTGCGCTCGTGTGCCGGTGACGGCATGAACCTCGCGTTCGATGAGGCTCAGCAGGAGCTGCGCTCGCAGGCGCGCGCCTTCCTGGCCGAGCACTCGGGCTCGGAGCAGATCCGGGCGGCGATGTCGAGCGAGCTCGGCTTCGACCCCGGGGTGTGGAAGCAGCTCTCCGCCGAGCTCGGCTGGACGGCGCTGCCGATCCCCGAAGCCTACGGCGGGCTCGAGCTCGGGCCCGTCGAGCTGATTGCACTCACCGAGGTGATGGGGGAAGCGCTGCTGTGCGCGCCCTTCTTCTCGAGCGTGTGCCTCGGCGCCCAGGCGCTGCTCGTCGCCGCGAGCGAGGCGCAGAAGCGCGAGTTCCTGCCCGCCATCGCCGAGGGCGCGACGCTCGCGACGGTGGCCCTGCTCGAGCCGAACGGCCGCGAGGACGCCGCCGGGATCGAGACCCTCGCGCGCCGCGCCGGCGGCGAGTGGGTGCTCTCGGGGTCGAAGCGCCACGTACTGGACGGCCACTGCGCGGATCTGCTCGTCGTGCCGGCCCGGAGCGAGGGGTCTCTGGGGTGCGAGGGTGTGAGCCTCTTCGTCGTCCCGGCCCGGAGCAGCGGGCTCGAGCGACGCGCGCTGCCGACGCTCGACCCGACGCGGCGCCAGGCCGAGCTGCGGCTGCGCGACGTGCGCGTCCCCGAGAGCGCCCTTCTCGGCGAAGAGGGGCGGGGCTGGGCTGCCTTCGAGAAGATACGCGACCTCGCCGCGCTCGCGCTCGCCGCCGAGCAGGTGGGCGGCGCGCAGCGCTGCCTCGACCTTTCGGTCGCCTATGCGAAGGAGCGCGTCCAGTTCGGGCGGGCGATCGGATCCTTCCAGGCGATCCAGCACAAGTGCGCCGACATGATGATCGCCGTCGAGGCCGCGCGCTCGGGCGTCTACTGGGCGGCCTGCGTCGCGGCCGAGGACGGCCCCGACTTCAGCATCGCGTCCTCGCTCGCGAAGTGCACCGCTTCGGAGGCCTTCTTCCGTTGCGCCGCCGACAGCATCCAGATCCACGGTGGCGTCGGCTTCACCTGGGAGGTCGACGTCCACCTGTATTTCAAGCGAGCCCGCGCCGGTGAGTCGCTGCTCGGCGATCCGGCCTGGCACCGCGAGCGCGTGGCCCGCCACCTGGGTCTATCTGCGTGAGCGACCCGCTCGACTTCGGCGGCCGCGTCGTGATCGTGACGGGCGGCACCCGCGGCGTCGGCCGCGGGATCACGACGCGCTTTCTCGACGCCGGGGCCGAGGTGGTGGTATGCGGCCGCAACGCACCGGAGTCCCCCGTCTCCGCGGAGGGCCGCGAGGCCTTCTTCGTCGAGGCCGACGTGCGCGAGATCGATCAGATCGATCGCGTGGTCGCCGCCACCACGCAGCGCTTCGGGCGCCTCGACGTCCTCGTGAACAACGCGGGCGGCGCCCCGGCCGTCGACGCGGCGACTGCCTCGCCGCGCTTCTCGGAGTCGATCATCCGGCTCAACCTGATCGCGCCGCTGCACCTGAGCCAGCGTGCGAACGCCGTGATGCAGCAGCAGCCCGAGGGGGGATCGATCGTCTTCATCACGAGCGTCTCTGCGATGCGCCCCTCGCCCGGAACCGCCGCCTACGGGGCCGCGAAGGCGGGTCTGGTGAGCCTGGCTTCGAGCCTCGCGGTCGAATGGGCGCCGAAGGTGCGCGTGAACTGCGTCGCCGCCGGCCTCGTCAAGACGGAGCTCTCGCACCTTCACTACGGCGACGAGGCAGGCCTCGCCCGCACCGCCTCGACGATTCCGCTCGGCCGCCTCGCGGACCCGCGCGACATCGGCGACGGCTGTCTCTTTCTCGCCTCGTCGCTCGCGCGTTACGTCTCCGGCTCGACGCTGCTGATGCACGGCGGCGGCGAACGCCCGGCATTCCTGGACGCCGCCCGCCGCGAGTGAGGTCGCCCCGGGGTCGGAGTGCGCGCTAGCGGGAGCGCGTGATCCGCAGGGTTTCGAGCTTTCGCACGGTGTAGTGGGCGTTCGCGTTGAAGATCACCGCGGGGGTCCAACCCGGGAGCTCGGAGAGGCGGCGCATCTTCATCGTCATCGCGCCGGTCGTGTCGATCACCCACGGATCGTCCGGCCCATCGAACCAGAGCGTCACCATGTGGAACTCGCCGTCACGGTCGCGGCGGATCACGGCCCGGTAGATCTGCTCCTCCGGGAAGCCCAGGTCGAGCATCAGGTTGTAGGAGATCAGGTCGATCCCGTCGCAGTCGTCGCCGTTGCGCTCGAAGAAATCCCGGGTCGTCGGCCAGTCATCGCCCTCGAGATCCTGGCGATCGTCGAAGCGATAGTGCTGCATGGCCTGTTCCTGCGCCCACGCGACGAAGCGCCGCGCGAGTGCGCGCTTCTCCTCGTCGGCGAAGGCCCGGAACTTCTCGCGGAGCAGACCCGAACGCGCGTCCGGCAGCGCGCTGCGGCGGATCTCGGCGGGGTTCCCCTCCACCTCGCGCCCCTGCCACTGGCGGATCTTCTCGAACCAGACGTCGCCCGGCTCGGCCGCCACGAAGAAGCGGAAGCTGACCTCCGGGCGGGGCGGGCTTGCACAGGCCAGCGCGAAGCCACACAGGGCCATCAGCGCGAGCCCGATCCGGGGAGGTGCGACCCACTGGCGCATACGGAAGCGAAGCTATCGCAGCGGGGTGAGAACCGCTGGGGGGAAGCTCCCCCGGAAATCTCCGGACTCGTTCGCGGCCCGAAACGACAGCGGGCCCGCGGGAGAAAGCCCGCGGGCCCGCCTGGAGTCCTTCGGACGGGTGCTAGCGCTTCGAGTCGTCGTCCGACGTCGGAGCGCGCCAGCCGGGCGGCGGCAGCGAGACCGGCTTCTCCACTTCGACGATCGTCTCCTTGATGATCGTCTCCTGCCGGACGGGCACCGGCTCGACGACGATGTCGTCGCCGGCGCCGAGGTCGTCCGCCAATGCGGCGAAAGGCATGAGGGTCGCGACGGCCGCGAGCGCGAAAATTCTTCGAATCACTCGATTTCTCCTTTCGGGCACGGGAGCGACCGGGCTCCGCTGGCCCGCAACGGAGGCAGGTGTATCACCGCGTCACGCGGCGCGCAAGCGCTCTCAGAGCACCAGCTCGGCCATTGCGCGTAGCACCTTGGGGTCGCGGTTCCCGATCAGCAGGGCCGTCACTGGCGTCTCCTTCCACGCCTCGAGGCGCTCGCGGATGCGCTCGATCGGGCCGACCAGCGAGATTTCGTCCGCGAACTGGTCGGGCACCGTGGCGATCGCCTCCTCGCGCTTTCCGGCCAGGAAGAGGTCCTGGATCTTGTGAGCCTCGGCCTCGAAGCCCATCCGTGTCATCAGCTCCATGTGGAAGTTGCGGCTGCGGGCGCCCATGCCTCCGATGTAGAAGCCGAGCGAGGCCTTCATCGGCAGGAGCCCCGCCTTCACGTCGTCGGTGATGCTCACCATCACGATCTGCGCGATCTCGAAGCCAGGTCGCATCTTCGCGAGGCTCTCTGCATACACTTCCTGCCGGTAGGGCGAGTAGTAGAGCGGCAGCCAGCCGTCCGCGATCTCGGTCGCGAGCGCGACGTTCTTCGGCCCCTCTGCGCCGAGATAGATCGGCATGTCCGCGCGCAACGGATGCGTGATCGACCGGAGCGGCTTTCCGAGCTTCCACGCTCCCGGTCCCGTGTAGGGGAGCGGGTAGTGGGGCCCGGGGTTCGCCACCGGTGCCTCGCGGCGCAGGACCTGACGGATCACGTCGACGTACTCGCGCGTGCGCGCGAGCGGCTTTCCGAAGGGCTGCCCGTACCAGCCTTCGACGACCTGAGGCCCCGAGACTCCGAGGCCGAGGATCACGCGACCCGCGGAGAGATGGTCGAGGGTCAGCGCCGCCATCGCCGTGGCCGTCGGCGTGCGCGCGGAGAGCTGCACGACCGAGGTGCCGAGCTTGATCCGCGTCGTCTGTCCGGCGAGCCAGGCGAGCGGTGTGAAGGCGTCGCTGCCCCACGACTCCGCGCTCCAGACCGAGTCGTAGCCGAGCCGCTCCGCCTCCTGGGTCGCGGACAAGAGGTCCGCGGGGGGCTGCGCGCCCCAGTATCCGAACACGACTCCTAGCTTCATCTCGCGCATGGCGCCTCCGCTGCGGGCTTCGGCCGCATCCGTCGCTCGTCGAGGTCCGCGCAGTATATAATGAGCTTTGTGCCTCGCGAGCCCCGGTGCACAGCGAGAGGGAGGAGCGGCGGTGAACGGAAGCCTGCGGATCGGAGTCGGAGCGGCTCTCGCGTGCCTGTGGCTGTCTGCGGCGCTCGGCCCGGGCACCGCGACTGCGCAGCAGCCTACCTGCGTGACCCTCTGCCAGCAGAAGGTCGACCTGTGCGCGACCCAGTGCGAGGAGCTCGGAGACTCCGTCTACCGCGATCCGGCATCGCTGCGCCAGTGCCAGCTCGCCTGCGCGAAACAGCTCTTCGTCGCCTGTGTCGAGCGTTGCACCCAGACGGGCGAGGTCGTCGAAGACGATTACGGCTTCGACCCCGAGAATTCCGACCGTCGGCCACAGGCTCCCCCGGACGCTCGCTAGCCGCCCGACCGACCGGCAATCCGGCAGCAACTCTCGCGCGCAAGGACCCGAGCGGGGCGATGCGCATCGCGCGCGTAGCTCCACGTCCCAACCCGGCTCGGCGAGGGCGTCTCGAGCTCCTGACGGGGGCTCACGCGCGTCCGCCAACGTGGACTCGAGGTCCGCGCCGCGCATAGGCTGGTCCTTCGGGAAGGGGTAGCGGGAGACGGGTGTGACGGCGCGCGGAGCGCAGCGGCGGGGAGTTCGCATCCCGCAATATCCTCGGCGTCTCTGGGGGCTGGTCTTCGCCATCCCGGCTTCGACCGTGGGAGTGCTCTTTCTCCTCGGCATGCTGGTCTCCCACGACGAGCTCGAAGGGCTCCCCACCGCGCGAGTCAAGCGAGGCGACGTGGCGATCACGGTCGACGAGCCCGGCGTGATCTCCACCTCGAGCCAGCGGATCGAGACCCAGATCGGCGCTGTCAATCTCGGCCGGATCCACGTCGAGAGTCGCGCGCAGATCCGACTCGAGAGCGTTCCGGGTGTCGTCTTCGACGGCCGCGTGGCGAGCGTCTCGGCAGTGGCGCGCGAGAAGCAGAGTCGACGGACCGGCCTCCCCACCGGGATCGAGGTCTTCGACGTCGTCGTCGAGCCGCTCGAAGACGATCCGAGGCTGCGCGCAGGGCTCTCCGTCGGCGTCCAGATCCTGGTGAGCGAGTACCCAGGCGTTCTGTACGTGCCTGTCGGCGCCGTCTTCCTCGACGATCTCGATCGACCGACCGTGTACGTGCGGATGGGTCGTTGGGCCGAGGCGCGATCCGTCGAGCTCCTGGCGAGCGACGACCGCGTCGCGGTGCTGGGCTCGGGCGTGGAGGAGGGCGACGAGATCCTGGTCGCGCTTCCGCGCGGCGAGTGAGCGATGTGGATCGACCTCGACGGTATCTGCGCGGGGCGACGGTCAGGACAGGCGGAGGCGCCCGTCCTGCGCGGGGTCTCGCTGGCGTTCGAGCGCGGCGAGTACGTCGCCATCCTGGGCCCTTCGGGGGCCGGAAAATCCTCTCTTCTCTTCGTTCTCGGCTGCCTGGTCCGCCCGGAGGCGGGTCACTACTGGCTCGACGGAGTACGCGTCGAGAGGCTGTCGGAAGCGCGGCTGGCGCGTCTACGGGGCCGTCGCATCGGCTTCGTGTTCGAGAGCGCCGCGCTGATTCCCGAGCTCACGGCCCTGGAGAACGTGGAGGTGCCGCTCTTGTACCAACGGATCGATCGCTCCGAGCGCCTGGCCCGCGCGGTCGGGATCCTCGGCGAGCTCGGGATGGGGACGCGACTTCGGCGTCGCCCGGGTGAGCTCTCGCCCGGGGATCGCCAGCGGGTGGCGCTCGCACGCGCCTGTGCCTGCGCTCCGGAGCTGCTCGTGGTCGACGAGCCGACGCGTGGCCTGGACGCGCGATCGGGGGACGAGATCATGGATCTGCTCGAAGCGCGGAGCGCTCTCGGCGTGACCGTCGTGGTCGCGACCCAGGACCCCGCGCGGGGACGGCGCGCGCGCCGGCTCGTGCAGATGCGCGACGGGCGGGTGGTCCGCGAGCTCGCCGGCGGGCTCCGCTTCGGCCGGAGCGCCGTGGTCGTGCGCAGGCTTCGCGGCCGTGCGAGGCGGCGATGACCCGCATTCGCGCCGTGTTCCGGCGCGGCTTCCAGAGCATCCTCGCGCGGCCCGGACGTGCGGTGCTCGCGGCCTTCGGGATCGGCCTCGGTGTAGCCGCCGCGATCCAGCTGCTCGGCGCGATGGGCGCGGAATCGGCGGATCCCGAGCGGCTCCGCGCGCCGCCCGCGCGGCTTCACCGCCTGATGGTCTCGAATGGCGAGCGCGAGAGCCTCGCGGCCATCTGGATCACGACTCCCGACGAGGCGAAGCGCGCGGGACTGCGCGCGGGAGAGGGGCGCATGCTCGCGGACCTC
>CAYPSI010000207.1:0-6222 GCA_964413375.1 uncultured Spirochaetales bacterium
CCGCGCGCGACAGCTGCGAGCCGTGGATCAGCGTGTCGAAACGCTTCGCGACCGACTCGCCCGCCTCCTCGACCAGGAAGTCGCGAACCAGCGGCGTGAATTCGACCAGGTGCCCGTCCGCGTCGATCACGGGGTGATCGAGGCGTGCGCGGATCTCGGCGACTTCCCGGCTCGGCGTGAAGGGCATCGGGGGAATCCTCCGCTCTCGGCGAAGGTAGCCCGATTGAGGACGTTGCGTGGATTGGAACGGTGCTTGTCCACTCCGCTTGCCTGCGGCTCGCTGCGCGCGCTTCGCGCTTGCCTTTCGGGGGGTCCGGGCTTCGCTGGCGCTAGCCGATCACGCCCTTCGCGCGCAGCAGGTCGAGCTCGGAGCGGGCGAGGCCGAGCTCCGAGGAGAGGACGGCGTCGGTGTGCTGGCCGAGCGTCGGCCAGCGCAGTTTCGGCGTCGGGCCGGCGCCCGAGAGCTTCACGGGGTTCCCGGTGACGAGCAGCGGCGTGGCGGCATCCGGCCGCTCCACCTCGAGCAGCATCTCGCGCTCGCGGAGATGCGGATCCCGGACCAGATCCTCGGGCCCCTGGCTCGGCCCGCAGGGAATCCCGGCCGCGGCGAGCTCTGCCGTGGCCTCGGCCATCGAGCGTCCGCGAGCCCAGGCCTCGACGGCAGGCCGGACGATGGCTTCGAGCTGCTCCGTCCAGCCTTCGCGGGTCGCGAAGCGCGGATCGTCGAGCCACTCCGGGTGGCCGACCACCCGTGCGAAGCGCTCGAGCTGGTGCTCGCGCACGGCCTGCGTCACGAAGCGCCCGTCGCGGCAGGCGAAGACGTCGAAGACTCCGGCCACCGCGCTGCGTCGCATCCGCGGCACCCCCATCGACCACATGAAGGGCACGAGATCGAGCAGTGCCACGACGGCGTCGTACATCGCGACGTCGACCTGGCGCCCCCTGCCGGTGCGGTCGCGCTCGCGCAACGCCGCCAGGGCCCCGATCGTTGCGAAGAGCGCAGCGCCGATGTCGCCGAGTGCCCCGGCGCTCCCCACCCGCGTGGGGTCGCCGGGCTCGCGCATCAGCTCGTAGAGACCTCCCATCGCCTCGACGACGCTCGAGTAGGCGGCCCGCTCGGCGTAGGGCGAGTGGCCGACCTTTCCGAAGCCAGAAACCGAGACGTAGACGAGGCCCGGGTGCAGTGCGGCGAGGGTCTCGTAGGAGAGGCCGAGCCTATCGGCGGTGCCCGGCTTGAAGTTCTCCGCGAAGAGATCGAAGCGCGGGACGAGTCGCCGAGCGAGCCCGAGGCCCTCCGGTCGCTTCAAGTCGATCGCCACGCTGCGCTTGTTCAGGTTGTTGCGCAGGTAGGTGGCGCCGACCATGCGCCCGTCCAGATCGCGAAGTGCAGGTCGGGCGCCGCGACCCGAGTCGCCGTTTCCGGGCGGCTCGATCTTCACGACCTCGGCGCCGAGGAAGGCCATCAGCTGTGTCGCGTAGGGCAGAGCCTGCATCTGTTCCACTGCGAGGACGCGCAGGCCTTCGAGCGGACCGGGCGGAGCGCTGAGGGGAGGGGCGGCGGGCTCGGCCATCGCGCGATGATACACTCGACGCCCCACTCGTCCGCCGAAGGAGCGCGTGGTGAGCAGCGTCCGCATCGAGAAGCTCGAGAACTGAGCAAGCGGGAGAAATCGAGATGGAGAAGCTCTGCTACCTGTTGTTCCGCGAGGCCGAGCTGGCGGGCTCGGAGCTGCGTCAGGCTCTCGTCGAGAAGGCGGTACCGGCGCTCCGCGCCGCGGGCGCGCAGGAGATCACCCTTCACCTGCAGGACGAGGACGTCGCAAGCGGGACGCCGCTACGCCGCAGCGAGCCCCCGATCCGCGCGATGGTCTCCTTCTGGCTGCAGGATGCCGAGGAGCGCGGGCCCTGCGAGCAGGCCCTGCGCGCCCAGGCGCGACGGATCGCCGGTTACGTCGTGCTCGAGTCTCGTCCGCTCGTGCACGAAGCGCCGAAGGGGCGGCGCACGCCGGGCACGAACCAGGTGACCTGCATCGCCCGCAAGCCGGGCCTCGATTACGACGAGTTCATCCGCATCTGGCACGGCGATCACCGCGCGGTGGCGATCGAGACGCAGTCGACCAGCGGCTACGTGCGCAACGAGATCATCCGCAAGCTCACGCCCGATGCGCCGAGCTGGGCCGCCATCGTCGAAGAGACCTTCCCGATCGGCGCGCTCACGGACCCGAAGATCTTCTACGACGCGAAGAGCGACGCGGAACTCAGCGCCCGGATGGATCGCATGCTGAAGAGTTGCCAGCGCTTCCTCGACTTCGAGCCGATGGAGTACACGCACATGTCGGAGTACTACCTGGGCTAGGAGCCTGACCCGAGGCTGGCGCGTCGTCCGGGCGCCGATGCATCGCCGCTGGCGGCGCTGCGCTCCCTGCGCCGCTCGCCCTTCTCACGCGAGGCGTCGCTTGAGCTCGGCTACCGCGTCGATCGCCGCCTCGGTCGACTCCGCCACCGCCATCACGTTGAAGCTCGTGCAGCCCGCCTCGACGTAGGGAGACAGGAACTCGGCGATCCGAGCCGGAGCGCCAGAGGGGCAGTATCGTTCGAAACGCTCGAAGGGGATGCGGTAGATCGACTGCATCGCGGCTGCCAGGCGTTCGCGTGCGCGGCCGCTGTCTGCGTCCGCGCCGACCCAGACCTGCAGGCCGTGCTGCCAGCGGACGCTGGCTCGCCCCGCAAGCTCCGCTTCCTCGGCGATGCGCTCGAGCGTGTGCGCGTAGCGCGAAGGCGAACACCAGACGCCGAGCCAGCCGTCGCCGTGGCGGGCTGTGCGACGCAGCGCCGCTTCGGAACGACCGCCGATCAGGATCGGAACGGGGGGATCGGGGGCGGGCCGGATTCGGGCCTGCTCGAAGCGGAAGAACTCGCCCCGCTGCGAGAAGGGCTCGCCGGAGAGCAGCCCGCGCAACGCGACGAGCGCCTCGTCGGTGCGGCGGCCGCGGGTAGCCGGGTCGATGCCGCAGATCTCGATCTCGTGCCGGTCCTCGCCGCCCACGCCGACACCGAGGGCGAGACGCCCGGGCGCCGACTCGCAGAGCGTCGCGATCTGGCGTGCGACGGTCACGGGGTGACGCAGCGCGAGCAGGTATACGCCCACCTGGACGCTCAGTGCGGGCTCGCTCGCGAGCAGCGTCGCCGCCTGTACGAGCCCGTCCATGCCGAAGCCGTCGTGAAAGCTCACGTGATCGGCGACGAAGACGTGATCGAGGCCCGATGCGGTCACCCGCGCGAGCAGCGCGTGGCGGTGTTCGTGCGGTCCGGTGAGCATGTTCCGGTCGCCGAGCGGGCCGAAGCGGAGAGGGTTCGACAAGCGCGTGGAGCGTAGCAGGGGCGGGCTCGCGGGCTCTGCGCGCCCGGAGCGCGAGCGGTGTTCAGTGAAGCGACGGCAGCGGCGTTTCGCGGCCGGCCTCGTCCGGCTCCAGTGCGAGGCCCGCGAGCTCCGCGACACGGCGCAGCGAGGCCTGGAGCATCTCGACGAAGACGTCCGCGTCGGGAACGAGGTCGGGGTCGCTGATGATGCCCCAGTGCACGCGTCCGTCATAGCTGATCAGCCCGATCGCAAGGCCCATGCCGTCGAGGAGGGGAGCCTGCGGGTAGATCGCGCGCAGGCGCGCGCCCTGGAGGTAGAGAGGGAACTGCGGACCCGGGACGTTCGTTACGATCGTGTTCACCGGGCCCGACATCGCGCGGGCGCCGAGCGAGAGCAGGATCGAGGGAGTCCACTCGGCCACCTGCATCATCATCTCGACGCCGAGAGCCTGGCGCGTCTGCTTCAGGGCCTGCGTCTGGCGCAGGATCTCCTCGAGCTGGCGGCGTGGCTCGGCTTCGCGGATCGGGAGCGGGACGATCCACGAGGACACCCGATTGCCGAGGCGACCCTTTTCCTTGTCGCTGCGCACGCTCACCGGCGCCGAGGCGCGGAACTCGATGCGCTCCGGGTGGACCCCGCGGTAGAGCAGGTACTCGCGCACGGCGCCGGTCACCGCCGTCAGCACGATGTCGTTGATCGTACACCCGAGCGCGCGACGCACCGCTTTGAGCCCATCGAGGGGAACGTCGATCCAGTCGAAGCGACGGTGCGGACCGATCTTTCCGTTCATCGGCGTCTCGTCGGCCTTCGTGCCCGTTCCGAGCAGGTTGAGCAGCGCGCGCCCGCGAACGCGGAGCTCCTCGCGCAGATCCGGCACCTGCTGCGCGAACTCGCGCGCCTGCCGGATCAGCTGCGAGGGCAGGGCGATCCGCCGCGCGGTCTCGTCGCGCCACAGCTGAGCGCGCGAGGGCGCAGGTCGCGGGATGAACTCCGGCAGGCTGGCGGGCTCGGGGGCCTCGGCCGTGGGAGAGAGCAGGATGTGCGCCAGGTCCACACCCGAGGAGCCGTCGATCATGCAGTGGTGGATCTTCGTCACGAGCGCGAAGCGCTCGCCGCCAGCGAGCCCTTCGATCACCCAGGTCTCCCAGAGCGGCCGCGCGCGGTCGAGCGGCTGGGCCATGATCCGCGCGGCGAGGCGCTTGAGCTGTTCTTCGCTGCCCGGCTTCGGGAGCGCCGTATGGCGCAGGTGGAAGTCCAGCTTGAAGCGGGGGTCGTCCACCCAGACCGCGTGCCTGTCGAAGGGGATCCAGTGCAGCTTCTGCCGGTAGCGAGGGATCCGGTGCAGGACCGCTTGTGTCGCGCGGCGGATCGCGTCGCTGTCGATTCCGCCCTCCGGCGTCCGCAGCGGCCCGGCGTCGAAGACCATCGTCGATGAGACGTGCATCGGGAGATTGTGGGTCTCGAAGAGCAGGAAGGAGTTGTCCTGCGCCGAGAGGCGGTCGTAGTTGTAGCGGGCCATCGGGCTTCCTCGTGGGTCGTGGCTAGGAGGTCGACTCGAGAGTCGGCCTGCGTGCGGATCCGCTGCTTCCGGCGCTGCGGGCACGGGCGGCCTTGCGCGGCGGGGCCGCGTTCGCGTCCGCCTGATCGGGGCGCGCGATCGCGAGCACTCGGGCCTGGCTGCGGCGGATCGCAGCGACGAAGGCCTCGAGGTCCGGCACGAGCTTCGGGTCGCCGTTGAAGCCCCAGCATAGCTTGCCGTCGTAGCTGATCAGCGCGATCCCGAGCCCGAGGCTCTGGAGCAGCGGCACCTGCGGGTAGATTGCGAGCATCCGCGCGCCTTGTAGATAGAGGGGGAACTGCGGGCCCGGGACGTTGGTCACGAGCGAGTTGATCGTCCCCGACGCCGCCTGCATGCCGAGCGAGAGCAACGCCGTCGGCATCTCTCCCATCGCAGCCATCATCATCTCGACGCCGAGGGCCTGCTTGGATTCCTTGAGGTCGCGCGTGGTCTCCTGGATCGCCGCGAGCTGCCTGCGCGGCTCGTCCTGGCCGAGCGGCAGCGTCACCACCCAGCCCGACACGCGGTTGCCGAGTTTTCCCTTCTCGTCCTCTGAGCGCACCGAGACGGGCGCCTGGATGCGGAACTCGAGCTCCCCCGGACGCACACCGCGCAGCCGCAGATAGTCGCGGAAGGCGCCCGTCACGATGGTGAGCACGAGGTCGTTGAGCGTGCAGCCGAGGGTCCGCCGAGCAGCCTTCAGCTCCGCGAGATCCGTATCGAGCCAGCCGAAGCTGCGGTGGGGCCCGACCTCACCGTTGATCGGGCTGTCGGAGGCACGCCCGTACTGCTCGAGGAACATCCGCGCGATCACGCGTGCGCGCAGCCGGAGCTCTCCCCAGGCGTCCTCGGTCTCGCGGCGAAAATCGCGCAATCCGCGCAGCGCGCGCAGCGGGAGCCCGGCACGCCAGCGCAGCGCGTAGCCGAGCAGCTCGCCCGGGCTCGGCGTCGGACGAGGGACGAAGGAAGGGGCCTGGCCGATGCGCCGCTCGGGAGTGCGCGACTGGAGGATCTGCGAGATGTCGACGCCGGAGGAGCCGTCGATCATGCAGTGGTGGATCTTGCTCACCAACGCGAAGCGGCCTTCGGAGAGGCCTTCGACCACCCAGATCTCCCAGAGCGGGCGCGTGCGGTCGAGCGCTTGCGCCATGATGCGCGCCGAGAGATTCCGCAGCTGCTCGTCGTTTCCGGGCTTCGGTAGCGCCGTATGCCGTACGTGGAAGTCGAGCGAGAACTCGTCGTCGTCGACCCAGACCGGCGTCTCGAAGATCGGCACCCAGTGGAGCTTCTGGCGGTAGCGAGG
>CAYPSI010000208.1:0-3411 GCA_964413375.1 uncultured Spirochaetales bacterium
GCGAGGAGGACAACGGCGACGAGGTGCTCTCGATCGACAAGATCCAGGCCGACCAGTCGCCGATCATCCGCCTGGTGGACTCGGCGGTGTTCGACGCGCTCAACCGCCGAGCGTCCGACATCCACATCGAGACGCGCGACACCGAGGTGGTGATCAAGTACCGCATCGACGGTGTCTTGCAGCCGGCGATGAAGCCGATCGCCAAGGAGCACCACGCCAGCATCATCAGCCGCATCAAGGTGATGTCCGAGCTCGACATCGCCGAGAAGCGCGTGCCGCAGGACGGCCGCTTCCGGGTCAAGATCGCCGGCCGCTCGATCGACTTCCGCGTCTCGATCATGCCCTCGATCCACGGCGAGGACGCCGTGATCCGCATCCTCGACAAGGAGAGCCTGTCGAAGCAGTTCGCCTCGCTACGGCTCGACGTGCTCGGCTTCGACGACAAGGAGCTCGCGCACTTCCGCCGCTTCATCCGCGAGCCTTACGGCATGGTGCTGGTCACCGGGCCGACCGGCTCCGGCAAGACCACGACGCTGTACGCGGCGCTCTCCGAGATCCGGACCGAGGAAGACAAGATCATCACGATCGAAGACCCGGTCGAGTACCAGTTGAAGGGCATCACGCAGATCCCGGTCAACGAGAAGAAGGGCCTGACCTTCGCGCGCGGCCTGCGCTCGATCCTGCGCCACGACCCCGACAAGGTGATGGTGGGCGAGATCCGTGACCCCGAGACGGCGGACATCGCGATCCAGTCCGCGCTCACCGGACATCTGGTGTTCACCACCGTCCACGCCAACAACGTGATCGACGTGCTGGGCCGCTTCCTCAACATGAAGATCGAGCCCTACAACTTCGTCTCGGCGCTCAACTGCGTGCAGGCGCAGCGCCTGGTGCGCACGATCTGCGAGCACTGCAAGCGCGAGCTGCGCGCTCAGCCGGAGCTGCTGGTCGAGTCGGGGCTCGACCTGAAGCTCTACGCGGACGTGCCTTTCTTCGAGGGGGCGGGCTGTATGGAGTGCGGCGGCACCGGCTTCAAGGGCCGCACCGCGATCTGCGAGCTGCTCGACGTGAGCGACAGTATTCGCGAGCTGATCCTCGCGCGCCGCTCGAGCGCCGACATCAAGCGGGCCGCGCGCGAAGAGGGCATGGTCTTCCTGCGCGAGTCGGCGCTCAACAAGGCCCTCGCCGGCCGCACCACGCTCCAGGAGATCAACAAGGTGACCTTCGTGGAGGTTTCGTGAGCGGGCCGAGCGGAGGCTCCGCGGCGCCGCTGCGGCGCGCCTCGGACTGGCTGTCGCGCACGCTCGTCGAGCCGCCGCTGCCGCTCTTGGCGGTGGAGGTTCGGCCGCGGGCGGTCGCGGTGGTGCGGCTCGGGCGCGACGGGACGCGGCTCGCGCTGGCGGCGGCGGCCACGGTCGAGCTCGCGCCGGGCGTCCTCGAGGCGTCTCTCAGCAAGCCCAACGTGCTCGATCCCGGGGCGCTGCGCACGGCGCTCGCCGCAGCCCTCGAGCGAGCGGGGGCGCTCTCGGGCGGGCCGGTGTCGCTCGTGATCCCGGACCCGGCTGTGCGGCTGACGCTGGTTCCCGTCTCGGGCCTGCGTGGCCGGCGCGCCGAGCTCGAGGAAGCGGTGCGCTTCCGGCTGCACAAGGCGCTGCCCGCGGACTTCGACGTGCGCAGCGCGCGGCTCGCCTGGCGCGCGGTGAGCGGCGAAGAGCTGCTGGTGGTCGTGGCGCGCGACGAGGTGGTGCGCCCCTACGAGGAGGCGCTCGAGTCGCTCGGCTTCCACGCCGGCCTGGTCGAGCCCGCGGGCCTGGCGCTCGCCTCGCTCGCCGGCCCGGGGGAGGCCGGTGCCGAAGCGCTGCTCGTGAACTGGGACCACGGCTACGTCTCGTTCCAGGTCTGGCGTGGCGGGCGTCCGATCCTGCTGCGCACGCTGCCGCGCGAGGACGGCAAGGGCGCCGTGGCGCGTCATGCGGAGCAGACGCTGCGCTTCCACCGTGAGCAGCTCGGCGGGCGCGGCTTCGACGAGGTGCGTTTGCGCTCGGCGGCGCTCGACCCGGCCGAGGCGAGCGAAGCGATCGGCGCGGCGCTGGGGATCGTCCCGCGCTTGGTGCGCCCGTGGGCGGCGTTTGGCGACGCCGAGGACGGCGAGGCGGCCCAGGCGGTCGCGGGCGCCGCGGCCTGCGTCCTGCGGAGGGTGGCGTGAGGGCGCCGCTCAACCTCGCGCGGCAGCCGTTCCGCAACGAGCGGCTGCCCACGCTGCTGCTCGGCGTCGGGACGCTCGCGCTCGCCGTCGCGACGGCGCGGCACGCGAGCGTCGCCTGGGAGCTCTTGCCGGGCGGCGCGCGCGACGTCTCGCGTGAGCTCGCGTCGGTCGAGGCCGAGGCGGAGCGGCTGCGCGCCGAGGCCGTGAGCCTGCGCGAGCTCGCGGCGTCTCCGGCGACGATCGCGGAATGGGCGGCCGTCAAGGCGCTCGTGGATCGCCGCGCCTTCTCGTGGACGGGGCTGCTCGCGGCGCTCGAAGCGGCACTGCCGCCGGGCGTGCGGCTTTTGTCGATCCAGCCCTCCGACTCGGCCTCGGGTGCTTCGCTCACGCTGGCGGCTCAGGGCCGCACCAGCACCGACGCGCTGGCGCTGCTGCAGTCGCTCCAGGCGCACGGCGACTTCGACTCTGCCTTCCTCAACGGCTGGAGCGAGGGGCGCGAGGGCATCGACATCTCGTGCAGCGTGAACTACGTGCCGCGGGCGGGAGCGAAGCAGTGAAACGGCCGATCTGGCGCACGACATTGCTACCGGCGTTCCTGGTGCTGCTAGCGCTCAATCTGGGCGTGCTCGTGGCCTGGACGCTGCCGCGCCTGCTGCGCCAGAAGAACGCCGTCGAGCGGGCCGCGGCCGGGCGCGGCGAGCTCACCCGCGAGCACGAGCGCGCCTTTGCGCTGCGGGAGCGGGCGGCCGCGATCCGCGCGAACCGCGCCGACCTCGAGCGCTTCTACTCGAAGCTCGCCGGCAGCGAGGCGAAGGACCTGCTACCCACGCTCGAGGCGATCGAGCAAATGGCCGGGGCGGCCGGGCTGCATCCGGCCTCGCGAGTATTGCGGCGCGAGAGCGTCGAGAAGGCGCCGCTCCAGCGCGTGGTAGTCACGCTGCCGCTCGAGGGGTCGTACGCGGAGCTGGTGGACTTCCTGCGCGGGGTCGAGCGCCAGCCGCGCTTTCTCACCGTCGACCGCGTCGCGCTGCGGGCGGACGCCGAGTCGGGGGGTGCCCTGCAGGTGGAGCTCAGCACCTACCTGCGCCGGACGTCCGAGGCGCGGCCTGCGAGGCGCAATGCACGCTAGGCGCTCGCGCGGCGTCACCTACCTGGAGCTCGTGGCCACGGCTACGATCGTGATGATCCTCGCCTCGGCGATCCTG
>CAYPSI010000209.1:0-11382 GCA_964413375.1 uncultured Spirochaetales bacterium
CTGCACCGCGCGCGTGCCGCGGATCAGCAGCAGCAGCCAGTAGATCCCGAAGGCGACGAGCGCGATGTCGAGCGTGTCGCGGAAGGGATCGAAGTTCACCGCGAGGTAGTCGCGGAACGCGATCAGCATCGCCCAGAGGGCTTCGATCACCGGGCGCCCTCCGGGCGCCCGGCGCCGTTCCGTTGACTCCGCTCGGCTGCGCCTCGCTGCGCGCGCGCTTCGCGCGCTTGCTGGGCCTCGCGGACGGCGCGGCCGATCAGGACCGCGCGGGCGGCCCCTGCGGCGTCGTGGACGCGGACGGCGTCGGCGCCGAGGAAGGCGGCCACGGCGCACGCCGCGGCCGTGGCGACGTCGCGCGCTTCTACGGGGTCGCCCGTGATCCTGCCCAGGAAGGACTTTCGCGAGGGGCCGACCAGGATCGGGAGGCCGAGGCGCGCGCGGAGCTGCTCGAGGCTCGCGAGCAGCGCGAGGTTCTCAGCCAGGTCCTTGCCGAAGCCCAGGCCGGGGTCCACCGCCAGGCGTTCGGCCGGGATCCCCGCGGCCTGCGCCGCGGCGACGGACTGGGCGAGCTCATCGCCCACCTCGGACACGACGTCCGCGAAGCGCGGGGCTGCTTGCATCGTCTCGGGCGCGCCGCGCAGATGGCCGAGGAAGAGCGCTGCCCCGCTGCGCGCCACGAGCGGCGCGAGCTCCGGATCGAAGCGCAGGCCCGACACGTCGTTCACCGCGCGGGCTCCGGCCTCGAGCGCCGCCGCCGCCACCGCGGACTTGCGCGTGTCGATGGAGAGCAGCGCGTCGAAGCGCTTCGCGATGGCCTCGATCACCGGCACGACCCGTGCGACCTCCAGCTCGATCGGGACCGCGTGCGAGCCGGGGCGCGTGGACTCCCCGCCCACGTCGAGCACGTGGGCACCGCCGGCCAGCAACGCGGCTGCGGCGTCCACGGCGGCATCCAGATCGACACGCGCCTCCCCGCTCACGATGCGACCCCCGTCCGAGAACGAGTCGGGTGTCGCATTGACGACTCCGACGATCGTCACCCGCTCGGGGGGGAAGATCGCCGCGATCCATCCAGCGGGCATCTAGCCCGGAACGGGCTCGGGATCCGGCAGCTTCTCTCCAGGAAAGGCCTTGGAGGGCTCCGCCTTCACCCGCTCGGGCGGGGGGCCGGGCTTCGTCCCCACCGGCGTCCGCAGCGCCGGCAGCGGCAAGCCCTGGACCAGCAGCAACAGATCGGAGCCGTCGAGCGTCTCGCGCTCGAGCAGCGCCTCGCTCACGCGGTCGAGTGTATCGCGGTGGTCGGCGAGCATCTGCTTCGCCTCGTCGTACATCCGCATCAGGATCGCGGTGACCTCTTCGTCGATCTCCTCGGCCTTCTTCTCGCTGTACTCCTTGCGCATCACGAAGTCGCGCCCCAGGAAGACATCGCCTCCTTCGTCGCCGAGTGCGACCGGGCCGATCTTGTCGCTCATGCCGTACTGGCAGACCATGCGGCGCGCGTGGTCTGTCGCCTGCCGCAGGTCGTTCGACGCGCCGGTCGAGAGCTGGCCGAAGACGAGCTCCTCGGCCGCGCGCCCGCCCATCGCGTGCTTGATGGCCGCCAGGATCTGGGCCCGCGTCATGCTGTAGCGATCCTCCTCGGGCAGGGTCATCGTGATGCCGAGGGCCATGCCGCGCGGAATGATCGTGACCTTGTGCACCGGGTCGGAGCCCGGGGTGAGCGTGGCGACGAGCGCGTGGCCCGCCTCGTGGTAGGCCGTGATGCGCTTGTCCTCGTCGTTCATGATCAGGCTCTTGCGCGCGGCCCCGAGGAGCACCTTGTCCTTCGCCTCCTCGAAGTCGACCTTCGCGACGCGTTCGGCGTCCCGGCGCGCGGCGAGCAGCGCCGCCTCGTTCACGAGGTTCTGGAGGTCGGCTCCGACGAAGCCCGGCGTGCCGCGGGCCACGACGCCGAGGTCGACGTCCTCCGCGAGCGTGACGCGCCGCGTGTGGACCTTCAGGATCTCGGTGCGACCGCGCAGGTCGGGCCGGGGCACGATCACGCGCCGGTCGAAGCGCCCGGGGCGCAGCAGCGCCGGGTCGAGCACGTCGGGCCGATTCGTGGCCGCGATCAGGATCACGCCCTCGTTGCTCTCGAAGCCATCCATCTCGACGAGCAGCTGGTTCAGCGTCTGCTCGCGCTCGTCGTGGCCACCGCCGAGGCCCGCGCCTCGATGGCGGCCGACGGCGTCGATCTCGTCGATGAAGATGATGCACGGCGCGTTCTTCTTGCCCTGGAGGAAGAGATCGCGCACGCGCGAGGCCCCGACGCCGACGAACATCTCGACGAAATCGGAGCCGGAGATCGAGAAGAAGGGCACACCGGCTTCCCCGGCCACGGCGCGCGCGAGCAGCGTCTTGCCCGTGCCCGGGAGGCCGACGAGCAGCACGCCCTTGGGAATGCGGCCGCCGAGCCGCGTGAACTTCTTCGGTTCGCGCAGGAAGGCGATGATCTCCTCGAGCTCGACCTTCGATTCCTCCACGCCCGCCACGTCGTCGAAGGTCATGCGCTGCTGGTTCTCGGTGAGCAGGCGCGCGCGGGACTTGCCGAAGCTCATCGCCTTGCCGCCGCCGGCCTGCATCTGGCGGATGAAGAAGATCCAGACGCCGATGATCAGCAGCAGCGGCGCCCACATGATCAGCACCTGGCGCCAGAAGCCCCCCTCGGGCTTGGGCTGGGCCTTGACCGCGACGCCGTGCTCGTGCAGGCGCTCGAGCAGGCCCTCCGTCACGCTGGGCGCGTAGGTCGAGAAGGGGCCCTCCTTGGTCTCGCCGCGGATGGTGCCCTCCTCCATCACGACCTTGTCGACCTGGCCCTGCTCCACCAGCGCGAGGAACTCGCTGTAGTCCTTCTCCGGGGGGACCTGCTCGTTCTGGCGGAACATGGTGAGCATCAGCAGGATCATCACCAGGATGACCACCCAGACGGCCATGTTCTTGTAGAACTGCTGGTTCAACGGACCCCCCGCGGCGGAAATCCCACAGTCGCTCTGGAGCTTAGCATGCGAGGGAGCGAAGCGGCGCTCTGTGTTCCGCGAACCGGGCCCAGCAGCACACCTGTGCGATCGCGGCTCAAGCGAAGCTCACCGGGGAGCTCGAGGCTGCGGCCCAGGGCTCCGCGGCGCAGGAAGGCATCCATCCGCTCCAGGTGTCGTCGCGACGCGAGACGGCCGCCCCCGCAGCGATCCAGCGCCCTGCGGGCGAGCCGGAACGAGAGCGCCTCGGGAAGATCCCGCCAGCCCTCCGTCTCGATCCGCAGCCAGTCCCCCTGCATCCCGAACCGCTCCAGCGCCTCCCGCTCGACCTGCGACCCGATCCATTCCGAGTCCTTCCGCTGTGCTTCGGCCAGACCTGTGAGTGCCCTGAGCAGCCGCGGATTGAAAGCGCGCGCGAGGCCCGGGAGCCAATCGTTCCGGAGCCGGTTGCGCGCATAGACTCCGCTCGCGTTCGACGCGTCCTCCCGCCAGGCGAGGCCTCGCTCGGCCGCGAAGCGCTCGATCTCGGCGCGGGTCGCGCGCAGCAGCGGCCGCACGATGCGACCGTCGGGCGAGCGTTCGGGGATTCCCGCGAGCCCATCCGGCCCGGTTCCGCGCAGCAGGCGCAAGAGCACCGTCTCCGCCTGGTCGTCGGCGGTGTGGGCGGTGGCGATGCACACCGCGGCCGTGTCCTCCGCCATCCGCCGCAGCGCCGCGTAGCGCAGTGCGCGGGCCGCCTCCTGGAGGGTGGGGCGATCGCGGCTGGGCCCCGCGGCCCGGGCCGCGACGGGATCCACGCGCGCGGCCCGCGCCGGAACGCCGAGCGTCGCCGCGAGCGCTGCGACGGCGGCCTCATCGGCGTCGGATTGCGCCCCGCGGAGACCGTGATTGACGTGTCCAATCGCCAGCTTGAGGTCCATTGCCTGCGAGATCTCGTGAAGGGCGTGCGCGAGCGCCACCGAATCGATTCCGCCCGACACGGCGACCAGCAGGGTCCGGCCCTCGAGCTCGAGGCGACGCACCGCGGAAGACAGCGCGCGGGTCAGCATCCCGCAATCTTATATCCTGCCGGCGCGGGGCCCCACGGCGCGCTCGGGCGCGCCCGAGCGGAAGCGGCCCCGAGCTCGGGGGAGACCGACATGGCCGCGCGCAAGAAGACCGCGACGCGACGCCGCGCCAACGCAACGCCCGTCGCGCGCGGGCTCGGCGCGCTCGAGGTCGCGCAGGGTTCGCCGTCGCGCGAGCTGCTCGCGCTCGAGGCGCGCGTGACGGACGCCGGCGGCGCCGTCCTCGGACATTTCCGCGACCCGCTCGGAGGCCACTGGCTCGTGCTGGCCGCCCTGCCCCTCGAGCGCATCGCACCGACGCCCTTTCAACGCGACCTCTCCGAGGCGCATGCGCGCCGTCTCGGCGACGTGATCGAGGGAGTCGGCATCTTCCTCGACCCGGTGATCGCGGTGCCCGCGCCCGAGGAATCCGCTTCGACCGCGCGCTTCTGGTCGCCGAACGGACTCCACCGCCTGACCGCGCTGTCGCGGCTCGGCGCGCGCAGCGTGACGGCGCTGCTATCCGCGGATCCGGCGCTCGCCTACCGGATCCTCGCGCTCAACACCGAGAAGGCCCACACGACGCGCGAACGCGCGCTCGAGGCGATCCGGATGGCGCGCGGCCTCGCCGAGATCGACGCCTCGCGCCGCGAAAACGAGTTCGCTCTCGAGCTCGAGGACGGCTCGCTCGTGACCCTCGGAATCGCGTACGAGGCCCAGCCCCGCTTCGCGGGCGGGGCCTACGCGCCCGCGCTGCGCGCGAGCGACGCCTTCCTCGACGAGCCGCTCGACGAGGCTCTCTCGCTCCGGCAGGCGCGCGCCGAGCGCCTGCTCGCGATCGACGCTCGCGTGTCCGAGATCATCGTCAGCCTGCGCGAGCGGAGCTTCGAGAGCCCCTACCTGCGCAACTTCGTCGTGGCCCGGATCCGACCCTTCCGCCCGCGCGGCCGGCCCGCGCCGGGCGCCGACGATCTGCTCGAACAGATGGAGAAAGCCGCCGCCCGCTTCGACCCCGCCAAGATCCGCGCCGACCAGATCTCCCGCGGCGCCGGCACCGCCGACACGGAGAGCTGACGGGCCTCCACCAAAGCAAGCGCGAAGCGCGCGCAGCGAGCCGCAGGCGAGCGGAGTCGGCTGCCAGCCCGCAGATCGTCGCAACGTCCTAAGGCCGCAGCGCGCTCGCGCTGCCGGCGAGCACGCGCGTGCCGTCGTCTTTGTCGACCCAGACGTCGCAGGAGACCCGGACCCGATCTCCTTCGGGGACCTCTTCGCGCACGCGTGCGCGGGCCGTCACGCGCTCGTCCACCCACAGCACGTTCACGAGCTTGACCGACATGCGGCCGCCCTCGATCCAGCCCATCCCGAACTCGTCCTGCATCACCTGGGCGACGAAGCAGGTCGTCATCATCCCCTGGACGACGATGTTCGGGAAGCCGAGCTGTCGCGCCGCGTCGCGGTCCGTGTGGTAGTTCTTGCCGGGTCCCGAGAACATCCAGCAGCGCCGCGCGTCCACCGCCTTGATCGCGCCGGCGAGCTCGCGCCCGGTCGCGATCGGGAAGGGCTCGCGCTCGGCCTTGCGCGCCGGGGTCGACCCGTCCACCACGAAGCCGCTCTCGGCGCCGTCTCGCGGCGGCAGGAAGGACTGGTGGGTGCGTCCCCGGACGAGGAGCCGCGAGTCCGCCTCCGCCATCAGGTCCGTCTCGTTCACCACGTAGTCGCGGCCGCGCTTGTGGTAGCGCTCCACGATCGTCGAGCGCGTGCGCACCTTCGAGCCGACCTCGATGGCTGCGAAGAACTCCCAGTCCTGTCTGGCGTGGAGGTTCCCGAAGAGGTTCTTCAGGTACCACTCGAGGACGAAGCGGTAGCACTCGGAGTGGTACAGCAGAGGCGGCGCGACCTTCCGATAGAGCTCAGAGGGGTGGTCGAGCGCATCGGCGTAGAAGGCGACCACCTCGGGGCTGACGCAGTAGCTGTTCGCGCCGCAGTGACGCCCCACGCGGGCCGGCTCGCCCTTGAGGTTCACGGTACCCTCCCCGCACCAATCCTTTTAGCAGCTCCAGTGACCGCCGCGCCCGCTACCCCGCCCTCCCGCACCGCGCCCGAGCCCGATCGGCTCGCAGGCGCGCCGCTGCGGGGCTCCGCCTCCGAGCCGGAATAGGACCCGGTGGCGTCGCCCCTTCGCGATGCGGACGGCTTCGGGCGCTGGATCGAGCGGCACGCCGAGCTCGCCGGCGAGCGCCTGGCGCTGGTCGATGACGAGCGCCGCCTCGACTACGCGTCGCTCCACCTGCGGATCCTGCGCGCGGCAGACGTGCTGCGCTCGGCAGGACTCGGGCGCGGGGATCGGCTCGCAATCCTGGCCGCCAATCGCTCCGCGATCCTCGAGGCGATCTTCGCCGCCGCAAGGCTCGGGGCGATCGTGGCCCCGATCAACACACGGCTCGTCGCGCGCGAGATCCGCTTCCTGCTCGAAGACTGCACGCCGCGCGTGGTCCTCTGCGATGCCGGGCTCGAGCCGACGCTCCGCGAGGCGACACGGGGGCTCGCCGCTGCACCGGCCACGATGCTCGGCTGCGGCGGACCGGGCGACCCATGGGAGCGAGCGCTCGCGGCGGCGCGGCCGTTCGACCCTCTCGAGCCCTCCGGGCCCGACGATCCGCACCTGCTGCTCTACACCTCGGGCACCACCGGGCGGCCCAAGGGCGCGCTGCTGCCGCAGCGCAAGACCCTGTACAACTGCCGCAATGCGGAGATCTTCTTCCGCCTCACTCGCGACGACCGCGTGCTCGTGGCGCTGCCGCTCTTCCACTCCTTCGGGCTGGGCATCCTCGCGCTGCCGACGCTCTATGCCGGCGGCGAGGTGGTGCTGCGGCGCAGCTTCGATCCCGATGCCGTGTGGCAGGACGTCGAACGCGAGGGCATCAGCTTCTTCGGGGGAGTCCCGACCATGTTCCGCGCGTTGCTCGAGGCGCTCGATGCGGCGCCGGAGCGCCGCGATTTGCGCTCGCTGCGCTTTCTCTTCACGGCCGGTGCGGCGATTCCGGTGGAGTTGATCCGCGCCTTCGAAGCGCGAGGCCTCGTGCTCAAGCAGGGCTTCGGCCAGACGGAGACCTCGATCCTCTGCTGCCTCGATGCGCAGGATGCCCTTCGCAAGGCCGGCAGCGTGGGGCGCCCGGTCGCTCACGCGGAGCTTCGCGTCGTGCGCCGCGAGACCCTTGCGCTCGCGACCGAAGACTGGCTGGACGCCTCGCCCGGCGACGCGGGCGAGATCGTCGTCCGCGGCCCGATCGCGATGCTCGGCTACTGGAAGCGTCCGGAGGAGACGGCCGAGGTGCTGCGCGGCGAGTGGCTGCGCACGGGCGATCTCGCGACCGTCGACGAGGAGGGCTTCCTCACGCTCGTGGGGCGCGCGCGCGATCTCTACATCTCGGGCGGCGAGAACGTCTACCCCGCAGAGATCGAGGCGGTGTACTCGGGACACCCGGCCCTGCGCGAGATCGCGGTGGTGGGCGTCCCGGACGAGCGCTGGGGCGAGATCGGGCGGGCCTACGTCGTGCTCGCGGCGGGGCAATCGCTCGATCCGGATGCGCTTCAGGAGTGGGGTCGCGAGCGCCTCGCCGCGTTCAAGCTGCCGCGCCAGTGGGTCGCACTCCGCTCGCTTCCGCGCACCGAGACCGGCAAGGTGCAGAAGCACGACCTCCCCGTTTGAGCGGCGCCCGCTCCGGACGCCAGGCGCGATACGCTCCGTTGCCGAGAAGACGCCGAAGGAGGTGTGCGATGGATCGCGACGCTGCCATCCGCTCCGTCGTGGACGGCCAGGCCTGGGAGGGGTTCTGCGACGCGCTGCGCTCGGCCGGGCGCGTCGTCCTCGACGCAGCGCCCGACGATGCCTTCGATCGGGCCGAGGGGCTGCGCTACCTCGGGCGCCTCGCGACGCACGCGCTGCGCAGTTTTCTCGAGGAGAGTGACCCCGCGCATCCGCGCCTGTCGGCGAGCACGCCGAAGATCGGCGGCGACAACCCCGACTACGTCTACACCCACTGCGTCGTGAGCGGGCGCTTCGAGTACCGTCTGCGCGGCGAGCGCGCGGACGCTCACCGCATCGGTTTCGGGACCTACCACGGGGGGCTCGGCACGCCCGGGGGTCTCCAGGTGAGCGGCTACCTCACGGACGCGGACCTCGCGATAGGGCCCGACGGCCGCTTCGAGATCGCGCTCTCCGCGCGGCCCCAGCCGGGCAACTGGCTCCCGATGCTCCCCGAGTCCAACCAGCTGACGATCCGGCAGACCCTCCTCGACCGACAGCGCGAAGGGCCGGCGTGCTTCGAGATCGAGCGCTGCGGTGCGGCCGAGCCTCCTGTGCCGCTCGATCCGGCGGAGTTCGCGGCCTCGCTCGCGCGCGCGGGGGGCTTCGTCGCCGGTGTGACGCGCCAGTTCGTCGGCTGGAGCCAGGCCTTCGCGGAGCGTCCGAATCAGGTCTTTCCGATTCCGCCCGAGCTCGCGGCCAGCGCGCGCGGCGATCCCAGCACCCGCTACTACAACGGCTACTTCGAGCTCGAGGAAGATCAGGCGCTGGTGGTCGACCTCGAGCCCCCCCGCTGCGAGTACTGGAACCTGCAGGTCTGCAACCACTGGCTCGAGTCGCTCGACTTCATGCAGTACACGACGCACTACAACCAGCGCACCGCGAAGGCCCGTCCGGACGGGAGCGTGCGGATCGTGATCGCGCGGCGGGATCCGGGCGTGCCCAACTGGATCGACACGGCAGGTCACGCGCGCGGCGCGATCGCACTGCGCTGGGTGAATGCGGATCGCGATTCGCAGCCGCGCACCCGGGTCACCGCGTTGTCGGAGCTCGCCGCCTCTCGCGGGCAGTAGTCATCCGACCGGCGTTCCTTCGGGTGCGCTGCGGCGCTGATCCACGTCCGAGAGGCGTACGTGGGGCGCATCACCCCATCGCGTCGGGCGCCGATGGGCGCGGCGCTCGCCGCAGCTGGGAACACCCGTTGCAATGGCGTGGGGCAGGAGGATCTTCCGTGCCCCACAAGTCTCTACGCTGGTCGCAGGCGGGCTTCGTCGCCACGCTCTTGCTCGCCGCGGCGCCGGCCGTGGCGCTGCCCCCGTGCCCGACCTTCTTCCCGGACTTCCGTTGCGAGCGGGAGGGCCGCTATCCGGGCTTCGTCGCTCCGATCTCGGCGTCGTATCTCTTCGAGGAGCCCTTCATCACGACCGGCCTCTCGGCCTGGTACATCTACCAGAGCTATCCGGGCGGCTCGATCATGGACGGCGGCCACCTGAACGCGGTGGCACTCCAGGCACGCGTGGCCATCACCGACCGGCTCGCCTTCATCGCGACGAAGGACGGCTACGTGTGGAACGACCCGGGTCAGAACCTCATCGACAACGAGGAGGGCTTCGTGAACATCGCGGCGGGCTTCAAGTACGCGCTCGTCGACATGCGCGAGGACAACTTCATCGTGACTCCGGCGCTGCGCTTCGAGATCCCGGTCGGTAATCGCGACGTCTACTCCGGCCACGGCGACGGGGTCTTCATCCCCTCCGTCTCGGCCGCGTGGGGGATCGGCGATTTCCACGCGATTGGCTCGCTCGGCGGTCAGATTCCCGTCGACTACGGCGACCAGACCTCGCAGATCTTCTACAACCTGCACCTCGACTACGCGGTGTGGAAGCACTTCGTGCCGCTCGTCGAGCTGAACGGCACCCACTGGACCAGCTCGGCCAGTGGCAATCTGCCGGTCCAGACGGATCTCGGTACGCTGCGCCTGAACCACGCGCAGGACGCGCTCGGGACCGGTGGCTTCGAGGGGGCCGACCTGCTCAACCTCGGCTCACCGAGCGTCTCGGGACGGGACGTCGTGACCTTCGCGGCGGGTGCGCGCATCCCGATCACGAAGAACCTGAGCTTTGGTGCGGTCTATGAGTTTCCGCTCACCAGCCGCAAGTACCTGCTCAAGGAGCGCGTGACGGCGAACCTGACGCTCGAGTTCTGAGATCGGTCGATGGCTGCGAGGACGGCGCCGCCGCGGCAGGGCCTGCGGGGGCGCCGGTGTTCTCGCAGGCCACCGGGCGCCGGGTAGCGGTGGTTGGACTCGAACCAACGACCTACGGCTTATGAAGCCGCCGCTCTAACCAGCTGAGCTACACCGCCCCGGCTACCGGCGAATCGGGAGCGACGATGCTAGCTAGCGGGGCTGTGCGGCGCCGCCGGAGGGAGCCTTCTGCGCGGGAGGCGCCGAGGGGCCCTGCTCGGGACCGGCCCGGAAGACGGTGCGCTCGAGGGCCTCGACGCGGCCTTCGAGGTTTGCGAGGTCGCTGCCGCCGGAGGCGGAGCCGCCGGCCGCGCTCGTGCCCTTGCCGCCGCTCACGTAGAGGTGGATCTTCGCGGCGAGCTCGTCGAGCTTCGGAATGATCTCCCCGAGGGTTCCGGACTGCACGAAGATGCGCCGGGCGTCGCCGGCTTCGTCTGCAACGTTCGCGCACTGGAGATCGAGACTCGCGCCGTCCCCGAACTGCGTGAAGGAGCCGTAGACCACGAACTCGGCGCCCTCCTTGCGGGCGGCCGCGACCGCAGCCTCGCGAGCGCTCCCGGCGTCCTTCTCGCCGTCCAGACGGACCAGCGCGAGGTCGTCGAACTGCTCGAGCCGGGACGCGAGCATCGAGGCCAGCCCGGCGCTCAGGTACCCGGAGCCCGCGTCCGAGCTGTGGACGGTGACGGGGAGCAACGCGATGCGAACCGGCGCCGCCGCGGCCCGGCCGCCTCCCGCGAGCAACGCGAGGGCGCAGAGCAGTGAGATGGGGACCAGGCTTCGCACGCGGATCGGCTCCCGGGAATGCGCGGCGCAGACGACGCGCGCGCCGAACTGTCTAACAGTCCGTCAAGGTACGTCAATATACGGCCCAAGCGAGCAATGATTCCAGCTAGTTAGCGGCGCGGAGCCAGGGCGCTCGGAAGCAATCCGGAAGCATTCGGCCGTGTGCGGCCTCTTCCCCGAAGTATTCAACCGGCTCGTGGAAGAGAATCCGACGCGCCGGCAGGTCGCAGCGTTGCGGGCGGCCGACGCCATGGCACACGCAGGCGCAGGGCGTACAAACACTTGAGCGGGGGGGGTGACCCGACCCCCCCACAGCCCGACTTTCACGGACTGTCCCACCTCCGCAGCAAGAGAGTCGCCGCGAAACTTGCCCCGCGGGATGCCTCGATAAGGTTGCTCTCGCTGCTGATCCGAATCCGGCCGTGTCCGCGACTGCTTACCCGTAGGAGAGGCATTCGGGCGGCCGACGCGTGGCTGGCTTCCGAGAGG
>CAYPSI010000210.1:0-7926 GCA_964413375.1 uncultured Spirochaetales bacterium
GCGACGCACTCGCGCGTCACCTCGTGCTCTTCTTCCGCGCCCAGGATCTCACGGACGAGCAGCACGTGGCCTTCGCGTCGATCTTCGGGAAACCGAACGTATTCCCGACGACGGCGGCGCGCGGGCTCGACGAGCCGATCGAGTGGATCGAGGACGGGCCCGAGAGCCCTCCGAAGACCGACCTGTGGCACACCGACGTGGCCTTTCTCGCCGAGCCTCCCGACGCCGCGGTGCTCTGCATGCGCGAGACGCCGCCCGCTGGCGGCGACACGCTGTGGCTCTCCCTGTATGCCATCCACGACGCGCTATCGCCGCTGATGCAGGAGCTCGTCGCCGACCTCGAGCAGGATCTGCACCCCGGACCGGATTTCGAGTCCACGACGACGAGGCTCTACGGGGCCGAGGTGTTCCGGCGCGTGGCCGACCGCTTCCGGGGCGCACGCCACCCGCTGGTGCGCATCCACCCGGTGACTGGCCGCCCGGCCCTCTACCTGTGCGGCAGCTACGTGCGCGGAATCGCCGGTATGCGCCCAGACGAGAGCGACGCGCTGCTCGCGTTCCTTCGCTCCCGGCTGCACGACCCGAACGCGCAATGCCGCTGGCGCTGGCAGCCCCACGACGTCGCGGTCTGGGACGAGCGCTGCACGAACCACCGCGCACTCTCGGATCACTTCCCGAGCCGCCGCGTGGTGCGCCGCTGCACGGTCGGTGCCGGCGTTCCCGTCGGACGTCGCGCGATCATCACACGACCCCTCGCGCGAAACACCACCTCGCCCTGCTGATCGACCAGGTCGTGCTCGATGTTCACGATCCCTCGGTCGGGCTTGCTACGCGACGCGCGCTTCCCGGTGACGCGGCGCAACAGGCGCAGCCGCTCCCCCGGACGCACGGGCGCCGAGAGCTCGAAGCCGTCGTTCCCCAGGCCGGCCAGCAGCGCCCAGCGCGGCTCGACGGAGTTCGCGAGCCTGCTCTGGATCGCGAAGACGTGCGCCGCACAGGCGGTGAGGCCGCCGAAGATCGACTGCTCCGCCGCGCGCTCGTCGAGGTGGAAGGGCTGCGGATCCCAGCGTCGGGCGAAATCGACGACCTCGTCGCGGCGCACCTCGAAGCTCTCGGAGCTCTGGGCCGAGTCGCCCACGTGGAGGTCTTCGAAGTACAGCACGCCCGCTGCTCCCGCTTTCGAGTTGCGCCCGACCACGCGTCTACGGCCAGCCGGCGCCGGGGATCGCGACCTCGCAGGTCTCGATGCGCCCGAAGCGGCCTCGTAGCGCCTCGGCGAGGCTCATCGTCGTGGAGGTGACGAGGAAGAGCGTGCGGCGCGCGGGCCCACCGAGCGCGCAGGCGATCGCGATCCTCTCGCCGGTCCCGATCCGCTCCGCCACCTCGCCGCCCTCGCGCACGCGCAAGAACTCGCGCGTCGTCGGGCTCGCGACCCACACGGCGTCCTCGGCATCGACGCAGATGCCGTCGGGCGCCGCGCCCTCCGGGAGCGCCGCAAAGATGCGCTGGTCCGACAGGGAGCCATCCGCCGCTACGTCGAAGGCTGCCAGACGGCCGGCTGCGCTCTCGGCCGCGACGAGGGTCCGGCCATCGGCGGTGATCGCGAGCCCGTTCGGGCACCACAGCTCGCGCGCCGCGACGTGCACGGATCCGTCCGGGTCGACGCGTACGAGGCTCGTCGGCCTCGGCGCGATCGGCTGCGCGTCGAGGTCGAAGCCGATGTTGCCGATGTAGGCCCTCCCCTTCGCATCCACCACCATGTCGTTGGCCTTGCCACCGCAGTGGGGCGAGAGATCCGCCACCTCGTGCAGACCCTCCGGGTCGAGGCGCAGCAGCCGGTGGTCCTGCATCGATACCACGAGCATCCGACCGTCCGGGAGCCAGCCGAGCCCCGACGGCTCCCCGCGTAGCTGGGCCACCGTCTCGCGTTTTCCGTGGAGGTCCACCGCCTCGACGCGATGGGCCTTGATGTCCGAGAAGTAGAGCCGTCCCTCGTGCCAGCGAGGACCCTCGCCGAACACGATCCCCTCCGCGAGCGTCTCGAGCTTGCGCTCCATCGCCGCTACCTCCCTGCGCGACGGATTGTAGCCCGAGCCGCGTGTGCGATGATCGGGGCGCGATGGCCGAGCCCGCCCTCCTCGACCTCGCCGACCCGGCGCTCTGGCAGGACCTGCACGCAGCGTTGCGCGCGGCGCGCGAGCGGCACCCGGTGGCGCTCGGAAGCGCCGGCGAGCGCTTCGTGCTGCGCTACGCCGACGTCGACGCGCTCTCGAGCGACCCGCGCCTGGTGAGCAACGCGCTGCCGATCCTGACGCGCCACGGCGTCTCCTCCGGTCCGCTCTTCGACTGGTGGCGGCGGATGATGACCAACCAGAACGGCCCCGAGCACTTGCGGCTGCGCTCGCTGGTCTCGCGCGCTTTCACACCGCGGCGCGTCGAGAGCAAGCGACCCCGTGTGCGCGAGCTCGCCCGGGAGCTCGTCGGCGAGCGGCTCGCGGCCGGCGAGATCGATCTCGTCGCGGACGTCGCCCACCTGCTCCCGATCCGGCTGATGTGCGAGATCCTCGGCGTCGAGAGCGGGGCCCACCCGGACTTCGCGCGCTGGAGCACGGATCTCGGCCGCGCGCTCACACAGGTGCTGACTCCGGAGGCGCGCCGGGCCGGCGAGGAGGCCGCGACCGGCCTCGGAGCCGCGATCGCGGAGCTCATCGCAGCGCGACGCGCGCGACCGCGCGATGACCTGTTCTCGGCGTTGCTCAGCGCCTCCGCACAGGGACCCGAGCGCTTCGCCGACGAAGACCTCGTCACGCTGGTGGTCAACCTCCTCTTCGGTGGCCACGACACCTCGCGCAGCATGCTGTCGATCGGGATGGCGCTGCTGCTCCAGCACCCCGAGCAGCTGGCCCGCCTGCGGCGCGACCCCTCGCTCGCGGTCTGCGCCGGCGAGGAGATCCTGCGCTTCGAGCCGCCGATCGCGGTGCTCGCGCGCGAGCCCGTGGAGGACATCGAGCTCGAGGGCGTCGTGCTGCCGAAGGGCGAGATGGTGCTGCTCTCGATCCTGTCGGCGAACCGCGACGCGCGGGTCTTCTCGGAGCCGGATCGCTTCGACATCGGGCGAGATGCGCCGCGCTCCTTCAGCTTCGGCTGGGGACCGCACCACTGCCTCGGAGCCGCGCTCGCACGCGCCGAGATCCAGGAGGCGATCCCCGCGCTGCTACGGGACTTCGATTTCGAGCTCGTCGAGGCGCCGCAGTGGGTGCCCTTCGTCGCGATCCGCCGGCTCGACTCCGTCCGCGTACGCGTGCGGGCAAGATGAACTTCGCTCGCCTGCGGCTCCTGCTCAGTCGGACGGATCGAGCGTGACGACGAGCGAGCGATAGCCGCGCGCCCAGAAGACCGGGTTGGGCTCGGGAACGGCGTCCGGCGCGAGCTGGAAGGCGCCGACGCGCGCACAGAACGCCTCGAGGAAGGCCGTCGTCTCGAGCCGCGCGAGCGCGGCGCCCGGACAGATGTGCGGGCCGGTGCCGAAGGCCAGATGGTCGCGCGGACTCGCCCGATCGAGGCGGAACTCGTCCGGGCGCTCGAAGGCGCGCTCGTCTCGGTTCGCGGACGCGATGCCGAAGACCACGCGGTCGCCCTTGTGCATCGGACAGCCCTCGATCTTCGTATCCTCGAGCACGGCGCGCCCGAGAACCTGCACCGGCGAGTCGAAGCGCAGCACCTCCTCGACGAGGTTCGCGAGCCGGCCCGGCTCCTTGCGCGCCCCTTCGAAGAGCTCGGGCGTGGTGGCGAGCCGGTGCAGGCAGTTCCCGATCAGGTTCCGCGTCGTCTCGTTTCCGGCGACGATCAGGAACATCGTCTGTGTGCGGATCATGCGGTCCGAGAGGCGCTCGCCTTCGACCTCGGTCTGGATC
This sequence comes from uncultured Spirochaetales bacterium, assembly GCA_964413375.1. GTDB lineage: Bacteria > Myxococcota_A > UBA9160 > UBA9160 > SMWR01 > CAZUYC01. The sequence goes on from CAYPSI010000210.1 coordinate 3,915, forward strand.
AGGCGCGTCACGATGTCATCGGGCGGATCCGCAGCGGCGCGGCGCGCGTCGATCAGCCCCTGGATGTACGCGCCGAACTCGGGGTGGAGCTCGCTCATCCCGGTGTTGTTCCCGGTACCCTGTGCCGCGAGGAGCTCGTCCGACCAGACGCGGAAGCGATCCTGATCGGCGACCGGGACCCCGAGCATCTGCGCGATCACCGTCGAAGGCAGCGGATCGACCGCGTCGCGAACGAGGTCGACGCGGCCCGACGCGCGCGCGACGTCGACCGCACGCGCTACGAGCACGCGCGCCAGCTCGCGGATGAAGGGCTCCGCCTGCGCAGTGCGGTGCCCCGCGATCGCCCCGTTCACGATCCTGCGGATCCGCCCGTGCCGCGGCTCCGGGATCGCAGAGAGCATCACGTCGTCCGGATGCATCCGACTCGTGTCGACGAAGGAGCCGACGAAGCGCTCGACGTCGAAGAGGCCGGCGCGCACGCCCTCCGCCGTCGCGACGTACCAGCCGGAGGGCGTCTGGGCGACGCCGCCCGAGGCCCGCACGCGCGCCATGGCCTCGTAGCGCTCGTCCGAGCCGGGCGCGTAGGGATCGAAGCTCGTCGTCTCGGCCGGAGCCCTCTTCTCGCTCATGTTGACCATGATACCTCCGGTGGCGGAGAATACGGCCTCCGATGGCGCTCTACGACGCGACTTCCTCCCCGGTGCGTTTCCGCAACTGGATCGACGGCAGGGCCTGCGAGGCGGCCAGCGGCGGCTGGCTCGAAAGTGTGGACCCGGCGCGCGGGGAAGTCTGGGCCCTCGTTCCGGACGGCCGCGCTGCCGACGTCGACCGCGCCGTGCAGGCCGCGCGGCGGGCCTTCCGCGAGGGCCCCTGGCGTGGCCAGAGCGCGGCCGAGCGGGCGCGGCTGCTGCGCCGCGTGGGCGATCTCGTCACGACCCACGCCGCCGAGCTCGCAGCACTCGAGAGCCGCGACAACGGCAAGGCCCTGCGCGAAACGGGCCCCGAGGTCGCAGCGGTGGCCGAGATCTATCACTACTGGGCGGGCGCGGCCGACAAGGTGCAGGGCGAGACCATTCGGGTCAGCCCGGCGAGCTTCAACTTCACGCTCGCCGAGCCGATCGGTGTGGTCGGGGCAATCATCCCGTGGAACTCGCCGCTTTCGCTCTTCGCGGCGAAGGTCGGCGCGATCCTCGCCGCCGGGAATAGCGTCGTCGTGAAGCCGGCCGAGGAGGCCGCCTGCAGCTCGCTCGCGTTCGCGCGCTTCTTCGAGGAGGCGGGCTTCCCGCCGGGCGTCGTGAACGTGGTCGTCGGGCTCGGCGAGGAGGCCGGCGACGCGCTCGTCCGCCACCCCGACGTCGGGAAGATCACCTTCACCGGCGAGACGGCGACCGCGCGCAAGATCACCGCTCGCTCCGCGGACTCGCTCAAGCGCCTCGCCTTCGAGCTCGGCGGGAAGTCCGCGAACATCGTCTTCGCCGACGTCGATCTCGAGGTGGCCGCGCGCGGCGCGGTGTCGGCCGTCTTCACCGGTGGCGCCGGGCAGACCTGCGTGGCCGGATCGCGGCTGCTGGTGGAGCGCCCGATCTACGATGCGCTGCTCGAGCGCATCGCGAAGCTCGCGCAGGAGATCCGTCTCGGCGATCCGCTCGATCCCGCGACGGCGATGGGTCCGCTCGCCTTCGAGCGCCAGTACCAGAAGGTCGTCTCCTACCTCGAGCTCGGCCGCCAGGAGGGCGCGGAGATCGCCGCCGGTGGCCAGTGGGGCGCCTCGCTCTTCGAGGCGGGCTCCCCCTTTGCGAAGGGCTACTTCGTGCGACCGACGCTCTTTCGAGACGCTCGCAACGACATGCGCATCTGCCGCGAGGAGATCTTCGGCCCGGTCACCGCCGCGATCCCCTTCGACGGTGAGGAGGAGGCGCTCGCGCTGGCGAACGACTCGAGCTACGGCCTCGCCGCCGGCGTCTGGACCCGGGACCTGAAGCGCGCGCACCGGATGGTCCGCTCGCTCGAGGCCGGCATCGTCTGGGTCAACAGCTACCGCCGCATCCACTGGGCCGTTCCCTTCGGCGGCGTGAAGCAGAGCGGCTACGGGCGCGACTCGGGCCTCGAGAGCCTCCAGGGCTACCTCCAGACCAAATCCGCCTGGATCGACCTGGCCTGATGCACTTCGCTCGCCTTCGGCTCGCTGCGCGGAGGCCGACCTCGAGGTCGGCCTCCTTGCGTGGGCTACGACCGATCCCGTCTCGGGTCAGCCCGCCCCCTCGCAGCGCTTCTTAGTCTCGAGCCAGCCCTGGAGGCAGGCCTCCATCTCGGCCGGGTCGAGCTTGTCCTCCTCGAAGGACCACTGTCCATCACCCGCGTACTTGAGCAGGCTGAAGCAGGAGAACTCGTGCACGCTGCCGTCACCCGGGTCGGCCATGCGGTTCCAGAACTGGCACGAGAGCCAGCCCCGGTGCTCGTCGATCATGTACCACTCGACCGGGTAGTAGTGCAGCGAGCGCATCGGCTCGGCGGAGAAGGCCTGCCGGTACCAGCGGCGCATCGCCTCGCGGCCGCCGATCCGTCCGCCGCCGGAGACGACCATCACGGCGTCCTCCGTGTAGAGTCCGACGAACTCGTCCCAGTCGCCGGCCGGGCCGCAACGCCGGGCAACCTTCTGGTAGTGGGCCCACTGCTCCTCGATCTCTTCCCGCGTAAAGCGCGGCATCGGCTCTCCTCTTCGAATCTCGTGGGATGATCTGTCTCGCGCTCACCGGCGCAGCGCGGGGTCGAGGAGGCTGCGCAGGAGCTCGTCCGGATCGCGGATCTCGCCCGGATCGGGAGCGACGCCCATGGGGAGCCCTTCTCGATGTTCCACTCTATCATGCAGCTTGACCCGTGTGCGCCTGGGCGCGTAGCGTGCCCCCACCAGGGAACTCCTATGAGCGTCGCTTTCGATCCCTTCGTCCAGACCAGCGCACCCGATCCGCACCCGGTCTACCGGGCGCTGCTCGAGCGCGAGCCGCTCCATCACAACGAGGAGCGGGCGCTGTGGGTGCTCTCGCGCCACGCCGACGTGCGCGCGGCGATCCTCGATCCCGAGACCTTCTCGTCGGCGCAGGGGGTGATTCCGAGCGGCTTCGTGCCGGAGAAGCCGATCTTGATCTCGTCGGACCCGCCCGGCCATACGCGGCTGCGCAAGGCGGTGCAACGGGCGCTGACACCGCGTCGCGTCGCCTCGCTCGAGCCGATGATCCGCGCCTACGCGCAGCGGCTGCTCGGCGCGCTGCCCCGCGGCGAGGAGATCGACCTCGTGCCGGCCTTCACGCAGCCGCTTCCGATGTACGTGATGTCGGAGCTCCTCGGCGTCCCGATGGAGGACCGGCCGATCTTCCGCCGCTGGGCGGAGGCTGTCGTGCACACGAACGTCGGTTCCTCGTCGGCGATCGAGGGGGCCCAGCGCGAGCTCTATGCGTACTTCACCGGCGTCGTGGCCGAGCGGCGCGCGAAGCCGCGCGACGACCTGATGAGCATCCTGCTCTCGCCGACCGAGGAGGGGGAGCTCCTCAGCGAGGACGAGATGCTGGGCTTCTGCTTCCTGCTGCTCCTCGCGGGGATCGAGACGACCACGGCCGCGCTCGGAAACGCCGCAGCACTGCTCGATCGCGAACGCGGAGAGCGCAAGCGCCTGCTCGACGACCCCGCGCGGATCGCGAGCGCAGTGGAGGAGGTGCTCCGCTTCGACTCGCCGGTGCAGGGGCTCTCGCGCACGCTGACTCGCGACGTCGAGCTGCACGGTCGGCGTGTCGCCAGCGGCGAGCGGGTGCACATGCTCTTCGCCGCCGCCAATCGCGACGAGCGCGCGTTCCCGGACCCGGACCGCTTCGACACGAGCCGCGACCCGAATCCCCACCTCGCGTTCGGCTTCGGCGTGCATTTCTGCCTCGGCGCGAGCCTCGCGCGCCTCGAGCTGCGGATCGGCCTCGAGGAGCTCCTCGCGCACGCGCCCCGCTACGAGGTGACCGACGAGAAG
>CAYPSI010000211.1:0-8255 GCA_964413375.1 uncultured Spirochaetales bacterium
ACCAGCGGGCGAGCCCGCCTGGTTCGAGCAGCCCCTGGCGCACCGCCTCCTCCGCGAGCGACTCGATGCTGACGACGATGCACCGGCCCCGGCGTAGCGCGCGGAGGCCCTCCCGGGCGCTCCCGCGCACAGCACTTGCCCCGCTGCGCTCCACGACGGCGCTGTCCGACATCGGGCGGTATTCTACCGGCCGCATCCGGGAGCGAGGCCCGCCATCGCCGTCTGCCTGAATCCGCTCGCGTGCCCTCCGCCGGCCGACCGGATTCTCGTCGTGCGGCTCGGTGCCGTCGGCGACGTGGCGCGAACCCTCCCCGCGGCCTCGCTGCTTCGCGCCGCGTATCCGGGCGCGCACCTCGCGTGGCTCGTCGAGCCCGCCGCCGCGAGCCTGCTCGCAGGTCAGCCGTGGATCGACGAGGTCCTGGTGTTTCCGCTCCCCGCGTTGGCGCAGGCGCTGCGCCGGGTCGCGCCCGCGAGCCTGCTCCGCACGTTGCGGGCCTTCCTGGCGAGCCTGCGCGACCGCCGCTTCGAGCTCGTGGTGGACTTCCACTCGATCCTGCGCTCCGCCTTCCTGTCGCTCGCGACGGGTTCGCGGCAGCGCGTCGGCTACGGCCCACCCTTCGGCCACGAGCTGGCGTGGGCCCTCGCGACGCATCGCGCGCGGCTCGCTCCGGCGCACGTGAGTCGCTTCGAACGCAACGAGGGGCTGATGCGCTTCCTCGCCGTCGGAGCGAAGCTCCCGCCCCATCCCCTGGACGTCGCACCCGGCGCCTCGGTCGCAATGCGCGAGCGGCTCGGGCCTGGGCCCCTGCCGGTGGCGATGCATCCCGGTACGCGTGCGGCGTCCTCCCACAAGCGCGTGCATCCCGCTGTCTTCGCGCGCGCTGCGCGCGCGCTCTCGGCGGAACTCGGCATCGCGACGGTCGTGACCCACGGTCCCTGCGAGGACGATCTGCGGCTCGCGGAGGCCGTCGTCCGGGAAGCGCCCGGGGCCGCACGTCTCGCTCCTCCGACCGCGACGCTGGTCGAGCTCGCCGCGCTGTTCGCGAACGTCCGCCTCGTGATCGGTCCCGACACGGGCCCGCTCCACGTGGCCGCCCTCGTCGGCACGCCGATCGTACAGCTGCTCGGCGCGAGCGACCCGGTCGAGAGCGCTCCCTGGCCCGGCACTCCGTCGCGATCCCTCCACGCGCCCCGATCGCGCGCGGGCGGGCATCGGGAAGGTGGAATCGAGCTCTCCAGCGAGGCGATCGTGGCTGCGGCGCGAGAGCTCCTCGCCTCGCCGCGCGCTTCTGGGCGAAGGGCGGGATTCGCGCGATGAACGTGCCCTCGCCCGACTGCGAGACCCCGGCGCTCTCGCGGATCGAGTACCATCGCTCTCTGGTTTGCTGCCCATGAACGCGGACCCCGGCCGCCTTGCCGCGCTGCTCGAGCGCTTCCACCGCGTACGTCTGCTCGTCGTAGGCGACGTGGTACTCGACGAGTACCTGTGGGGAACCGTCGACCGGGTGAGCCCCGAGGCCCCGGTTCCGGTGGTGAACGTTCGCGACGAGACGGTCGTGCTCGGCGGTGCCGCGAACGTGGCGCGCAACGTCGTGGCGCTCGGCGGGGCCGTCGCACTCTGCTCGGTGGTGGGGGAGGACGCCGCGGGGCGTCGCATCGCCGAGCTCGTGAAGGATCTTGGCGTGGATCCGGTCGGCCTCGTGGTGGCGCCCGAACGACCGACGACGCGCAAGACGCGCGTGATCGCCCGCTCCCAGCAGGTGGTGCGCTTCGACCGGGAGACGCAGGACGCACTCGCCGCAGGCTCCACCCGCAAGCTCCTCGCGGCGGTCGAGGCGGCGCTTCCCAGCTGCGACGGGGCCATCCTCGAGGACTATGGCAAGGGCATGCTGGCGCAACGCACGGCTCTCGCGGCGATGCGGCGGCTGCGCGCGGCGGGCGTGCCGGTCGCCGTCGATCCCAAGGCTTCGCTCGCTCCGTACCGGGGCGCGGCGCTCCTCAAGCCGAACCTGCGCGAGGCCGAGCTGCTATCCGGGATTGCGATCCGGGACGCCGCCGATCTCGAGCGCGCGGCGAAGCGCGTGCGTCGCCGGATCGGCGGGGGTGCCCTCGTCGTGACCCGGGGTGCCGACGGAATGACGATCTTCGAGAGCGACGGCCCGGGCGTCCCGGTCGCGACCGCGCGCCGCGAGGTCTTCGACGTCCAGGGAGCCGGGGATACGACGATCGCGGCGTTGGTGCTCGCGCTGCGGGCCGGCGCGAGCCTCTTCGAGGCAGCGGTGATCGCCAACGCGGCTGCCGGGGTCGTCGTGGGCAAGGTCGGAACCGCAACCGCGAGCGCCGACGAGGTGCGCGAGTCCCTGCCGGCCGCGCTCGACGCAGCGTCAGGAGGAGCGTCGTGACGATCCGCAGCATGACCGGCTTCGGTCGCGCGAGCTTCGCGGTGGGCGAGCTGATTTTCGACATCGAGCTGCGCTCGGTGAACCACCGCTACCTCGACGCGCGGGTGAAGCTGCCGCGCCTGCTCGTCGGCTTCGAGAGCGACGTGCGGGCCCGCCTCCAGGCGCGCCTCGATCGAGGCAAGGTGGACCTCTCCGTGACCTCGCCCGGCTCCGGCGGACCGCCCCCGCGCCTCGAGGTCGACCTCGAGGCGGCGCGGCAGTACCTGCGCACCGCGCGCGACCTGCGCGAGAGCGAGGACGTGGCAGGCGAGATCGGGGTTGCCGCGCTGCTCGCGCTTCCCGGCGTGGCGCGTTTCGTGGATCCCGAGCTATCCGCGGATCTACTGCGCGAGGGGCTGCTTCGCGGCGTAGATCAGGCGCTCGAGGCAACCGACGCGATGCGAGCCCGCGAGGGGGAGACCCTGCAGCGCGATCTCTCGCAGCGCCTGGGGCGGGTGCTCGAGCTGGTGGCTTCGGTCGAGGCGCGCTCCGACCTTGTGCAGCAGGGCGTCCGCGAGCGGCTGCGCCGCCGCGCCGAGCAGCTGCGCCAGGAGGTCGGCCTCTTCGACGAGGCGCGCCTGCACCAGGAGATCGTGATCGCGGCGGATCGCCTCGACGTGGTCGAGGAGCTGGTGCGACTGCGCAGTCATGTCGAGCAGTTTCGAAGCATCCTCGAAGAAGCCGGGCCGGGCAAGCCCGTGGGTCGCCGGCTCGACTTCCTACTCCAGGAGTTCGGGCGCGAAGCCAACACGATCGGGTCGAAGGCGAGCGATGCTCCCGTGGCCCACACGATCGTCGAGCTCAAGACGGAGATCGAGCGGCTGCGCGAGCAGGTACAGAACCTTGAGTGACGCGGAGCTGCTGAACCTCGGCTACGGAAATCTCGTGGTGCGCTCGCGCGTCGTGGCGATCGTATCTCCGCAGTCGGCGCCGATGAAGCGACTGCGCGAGGAAGCCTCCGGACGGGGCAAGCTGATCGACGCGACCCAGGGGCGCCGCACGCGCTCGATCATCGTGACGGACAGCGACCACGTGATCCTCTCCGCGGTCAACCCCGAGACCATTGCGACCCGCCTCGCGCTGGACGGCAGCGCGGAGGTGATCGAATGAGCTCCGCCGGCGCGCGCCGGGGGGTTCCCTTCGTGGTGGCGGCGCCCTCGGGCACCGGGAAGACCACCGTGTGCCGGCGCGTGGTCGAGCGCGATCCGGACGTCGAGCTCTCGGTCTCGCATACCACGCGCGGGCGGCGCCCGGGCGAGGAGCACGGGATCGCCTACCACTTCGTGACGCCCGCGGCCTTTCAGGGGATGGTGGACGAGAAGGAGTTCCTGGAATGGGCCGAGTACCACGGCAACCGCTACGGGACGAGCTGGGCCGCGCTCGAGGCGCCGCTGGCGCGCGGCCAGGACGTGCTGCTCGAGATCGAGGTGCAGGGTGCCCGGCAGGTGCGGGAGCGGCGCAGCGACGCGCGCCTGATCTTCCTGATTCCGCCCTCGATGGCGGTGCTCGAGACCCGCTTGCGCCAGCGGGGCACCGAGACCGAGGAGGCCGTGGCGGGCCGCCTCGCCCTGGCCAGGCGCGAGCTCGCTGTCGCCGACGGTCTCTTCGACTACGCGGTCGTGAACGACGACCTCGAGCGCTGCGTCGCGGAAGTCAGCGAGATCCTGCGGGCCGAGCGGGAAGGGCGGGCCTTTGCGCTGCGCGCCCGCTTCGATCCGGCGACCGCTCTCGCCGGCCTTCGCCGCGCGTTGCCGCCGCGCAACGATCGGATACCCTGAACTCAAGTGCCTGATCCGAAAGAGAAAAGCGCAAGACCCGGAGTCCGCTTCAACGACGTTGCGGACCGCATGCTCGAGTACAACCCGCAGTCGGATCTGGTGCTGCTGCAGCGGGCCTACGTCTTCTCGGCGAAGGTTCACGAGGGCCAGGAGCGGGTGTCCGGCGAGCCCTACCTCGTCCACCCGCTCGAGGTCGCCTCGATCCTCGTCGACCTGCGCATGGACGACGTCACGGTGGCGGCCGGGCTCCTGCACGACACGATCGAGGACACGCTGACCAGCAGCGAGGAGATCCGTCGCTTCTTCGGCGAGCAGGTGCTCTTTCTCGTCGAGGGCCTCACCAAGATCGCGAAGATCGAGTTCACGAGCGATCGCGAGCGGCAGGCGGAGAATTTCCGGAAGATGCTCATCGCGATGTCCCGCGACATCCGCATCCTGCTGATCAAGCTCGCGGATCGCCTGCACAACATGCGGACGCTTCGCTTCATGGGCGAGAGCTCCGCGCGGCGCATCGCCCAGGAGACGCTCGACATCTACGCGCCGCTCGCGCACCGGCTCGGAATCCACTGGATGAAGCAGGAACTCGAGGATCTCGCCTTCCGGGCGCTGCATCCCGAGGCGGCGCACGATCTCGAGGAGCGGCTCCGGTCGGCGCTCCAGCCGCGCCAGGCCTACGTCGAGGAAGTGATCCGCGTGCTCTCGAGCCAGCTCGGCCAGGCGGGACTGCGCTCCGAGGTCACCGGTCGCTTGAAGGACCTCGCATCGATCCACCAGAAGATGGAGTCCCAGGGGATCAGCCTCGGCGAAGTCTACGACGTGATCGCGTTCCGCGTGATTCTCGACGCGGCAAAGGACCAGGTCTACGCCGCGCTCGGGACGGTTCATTCGATCTGGAGACCCGTTCCCGGGCGTTTCAAGGATTACGTCGCGCTGTCGAAACCCAACGGCTATCAGTCGCTTCACACGACCGTGATCGGTCCTTACGGCGAGCGGATGGAGGTGCAGATCCGGACCCAGGAGATGCACCGCAACGCCGAGTTCGGCATCGCTGCCCACTGGAAGTACAAAGAGGGCCGCGTCGACGACGCCGACGAGAGCAAGTTCGCATGGCTGCGCCAGCTCGTGGAGCTCAACCGCGATGCTTCCGATCCGCACGAGTTCATCGACACCGTCAAGGTGGACCTCTTCCCGGACCAGGTCTTCGTCTTCACGCCACGCGGCGACGTGATCAACCTGCCGAAGGGCGCCTCCGCGGTCGATTTCGCCTACGCGATCCACAGCGAGGTCGGCGCCCACTGTTCGGGAGCGAAGGTGAACGGACGCCTGGTCCCTCTCCGCCACCACCTGAGCGATGGCGACACGGTCGAGGTGACGACGAGTGCCTCGCAGTATCCGCGCAAGGACTGGCTCGACTTCGTGGTCTCTGCCCGCGCCAGGAGCCGGATCCGCCAGGCGCTGCAGGCGCGCGAGAAGGAGCGGAGCGCCGAGCTCGGCCGTGAGATCCTGGAGCGAGAGCTGCGCAAGGCGGGCCTCTCACTGGCCCGGCTCGAGGAGGGCAGCGAGCTCCCGGCGATCGCGCAGGAGGTGGTGGGAGGGACGCCCGGGGACCTGTACTCCGCGGTGGGATACGGACGCGTCGCGGCCGTCGAGCTGGTGCGGCGACTACGCGGGGACGCTGCTCCGGAGCCGCCTCCCGAGGCCGAGCCGAAGCGACGCGGGCTCTTCCGGCGTCGGCGCGCGGAGCGCGCTTCGCCGGGAATCCGCGTGAGCGGGCAGCCCGACGTTCTCGTCCGCTTCGGCCGCTGCTGCGCTCCACTGCCGGGCGACGAGGTGGTGGGGTTCGTGACGCGCGGACGCGGGGTGACGATTCACGCCAAGGACTGCCGGAGGACCTTCGAACTCGATCCCTTGCGCCGCATCGACGTCGACTGGGATCGCAGCACCTCGGTGCCCTGGTGCATTCGTGTGCGCGTGGTCTCGCTCGATCGGCCGGGACTGCTCGCGAAGGTGACGAAGACGATCTCCGCGGCCGGGGTCAACATCGGCGCGGCGAACGTCACGACGAGTCCCGATCTGAAGGCCCTGCACACCTTCGATCTCTGGGTGATCGACGTGGCGGCGCTGAATGCCGTGATGCGCGAGATCGGGCGCATCAAGGGAGTCCTGTCCGTGGAGCGTCTGCGCGCCTGAACGGCGCGAGCGCATCCAGGGCTTCAGCGGGATCGGGGTCGCGAGAACGCTCGCGCAGCGGAGGCGCGCGCGGATCCACCCTCTCGTGCTGCGGCCGCTGTCCCCCCTCCTGCCGCGCCACGTACCACGCCGGGGCTTCCGCGGCGGCGGGCCGGGCTTTCGCGATCGACGTCGCGACCGCTATCCACGTCCCCCTCGAGTACGCGAAGCTCTGACCGTTGTCCCGGGAGTGCGCGAGGCGACCGCGCGCCGAGACGGGGGAGGGGGAAGCCGCCCCCAACGCAGCTTCGCGATGCCCGGGCCTTCCCGTGGTTCGCGCCGCGATGCGGTGCATGTGTCACGAGCGTCCGCTGCCCCGCCTCGCCGAAAAGTCCGACTCTTTTCCCTCACCGAGGCACTTCGCTTCTCTCCCCACGGGAAACTCAGTCCGGTCGGGCCGCCGGTCACCGCGTCGACTCGTCAGGCGAATCTCGGAGCCACTTGCTCTCCAGTGCTGGGGCTCACTGCCTCTGGATCCACGCGCGAAGCCCGTTGTCGTCGTGTAAGCGTCGACCCTCGCGCGTCTCAGCAGCACCGAGGATCCGAAAGGACGAGCTGGCGAACAAGAAGAACTCCGGTAGCGATTGCCTCCGAACACTGCGCCGTGGTACGACGGAACAGTCCCCTGGAGGTCGTCGCGTTGCGATTGGCGTGGAAGCGCTGCTCCTGCGGCCAGGTACTCGGCCTGGCCTCGCTGGCCTTGGTTCTCGTCGCTGAAGCAGCGCTTGGCTGCATCGACGACGCCGACTGCGACGACGGCGCATTCTGCAACGGAACCGAGATCTGCGACGCCGCCTTCGAATGTCAGGCCGGGTCCCCGCTCGATCTGTCGGACGGGGTCGCCTGTACCACCGACAGCTGTGATGAGGTCGGAGACGCGATCCTCCACACGGCGAGCGATGCCGCGTGCGACAACGGCCAGTTCTGCGATGGGGCCGAGGTGTGCGACGTCGCGCTCGACTGCCAGGCCGGGCTACCTCTCGATTTGAACGATGGCGTCACCTGCACCGCGGACAGCTGCGATGAAGTGGGCGACGCGATCCTGCACGCGACCAACAATGCCGCCTGCGACAACGGGCTCTTTTGCGATGGCACCGAGGTCTGCGACGTGGCCCTCGACTGCCAGCCTGGGTCGTCGCCGAACCTCGACGATGGGGAGGCGTGCACCTTCGACTACTGCGATGAAGCGGGTGATGCGGTCGTGAACGAACCCGGTCCTTTCGGCGTTCCGGGCCTCCAGCTTCCGGCCGATCAGATCGGCGCGTGGGGTCCTGGGACGCCGTGGCCAAACATCGCGACGCACGCGATGGTGGTTTCGAGCGGGAAGGTGTTGTGGTGGCGTGGAGGGACCTGGCCGCTTCCGATCCTGCCGACCTATCTCTGGGACCCGGACACGCTTCAACACGAAACGTCGCTTCCTCCCACGGGCCACCTGCTCTGCCAGGGGCATTCCATGCTGGCGGACGGGCGGGTCCTTGCGATGGGGGGATCCAATCCTGGTGCGGATCCCCCGTACGCGAATATCTTCGATCCGCTGACAGAGGTCTGGACCCGGGTCGCGGACATGGCCTACGGGCGTTACTACCCGACCGCGACGACCCTATCGGACGGACGCGTCCTCGTCAGCTCTGGACGGATATCACCGGGGGTCTACGCGACGGTCCCCGAGGTCTACGACGCGCGCGACGATACCTGGACGCCCTTGCTTTGGGCGGATCAACTGCTCTCGGAGTATCCCTTCAACTTCCTGCTTCCCAACGGCAAGGTCCTGACGGCGGGCCATCAGCGTTTGTTCACGGGCGAACAG
>CAYPSI010000212.1:0-28269 GCA_964413375.1 uncultured Spirochaetales bacterium
GTCGCCGGCGACGTCGTCCGGCCCCTCCGCCGTCTCGCGGGAGCACTGGTAGAGGTAGGTTCCGTTGGTTCCGGCGAGAAGCGGAACGCCGCGCTGGAGCACGCGCCCGATCCGCAGCGGCGTCAGGTCGCCCCAGTGCACTTTCCCGCCCAGCGCGAGGTACTCCTCCGACGCCGCGACGGCCGCGGCGCAGCGCGTGCACGGCGACGTGCACGCTCAGCGTGCCGCCACCCTCGAGCTTCTGGGTCCCCTCGATCACCTCGGAGAGGGAGTAGTTCGCCATCCGCGTCAGAAGAGCCAGGCCACGGCGGCGCCCGCGGCCACGATCGCGCCGGCCGCCGGGACGATGATCCTTCGCAGGCTCGGCGCGCCGAGGAAGCCGGCCATGCCCGTCTTGAACAGGGTGTTGGAGGCGACCGCGATCACGATCGTGGTGGCCGCGGCCTCGGCGTGGCTCGGATCGGCCAGCGCGAGCTGGGCCATCGAGAGGGCGATGGCATCGACGTCGGTGAGTCCTGCGATCGCACCCGCGAGATAGAGCCCGGTGTCCCCGAGGTAGACCTGCGCCGCCTTCGCCACGACGGTGATCAAACCGAACAGCAGGCCGAAGCGGATCGCCGCCCCGAGCTCGAAGGGGTTCTCGCCGGCACTCACCGTCGCCGTCTCTGCCGAGCGCTGGCGCCGCCAGAGCAGGCCGCAGAGCGCGAGGCTCGAGAAGCCGAGCGCCGCCATCGCGACCCCGAGTTGCGCCACCAGGCCCCGGTTCACCGCGGCGACGAGCAACACCACGCGGAAGAACATCACCGTCCAGGCGATCAGGATCCCGAGCGCGAGGGACGAGGCCCGCCCCGGCTCCAGGCGGCTCCGCTGTGCGAAGCCGAGCGTGACCGCGGTGCTCGACACGAGCCCCCCGAGCAGTCCAGTGAGGCCGATTCCGTGCTCGGCGCCGACCACCTTCACGAGCAGATAGCTCGTGAAGTTGAGCCCCGAGATCAGCACCACCATCAGCCAGATCTTGTAGGGGTTGATCACGTCGAGCGGCGGAGGACCGAAGTTCTGGTCGGGCACGAGCGGCAGGATGATGATGCTCACGATCGCGAACTGGAGGGTCGCCTCGACGTCGGCAGCTTCGATGCGCCCAGCCAGCGAATGCAACCATTGCTTGAGAGCGAGGACACCGCCGCTCGCGACGGCGAGTGAAGCAGCGATCAAGGTGTGGTCGCTCACGCATAGGAAACCGAAAAGGAAGGAGAGCAGGGCGGAGACCTCGGTCGTGATGCCGAGATCCCCGCGTTGGGCGGTCACCGCGTAGGCGACGATCACGAGTCCTGCGACCGCCGCGAAGATGGCGAGCGCGAACCACGCCTGCCCCATCACCAATCCGATGTAGGCGGCCACGCCCCCCGACAGCGCGAGCAGGCCGAAGGTGCGTACGCCGGCGAAGCCCGTCTCCTTCTTGGAGCGCTCGCGCTCGAGCCCGATCAGCACGCCGAGCCCCAGCGCAGCCGCGAAGCGCAGCGCGATCGCGAGGGGGTCGGGCGTCGCGATCTCTAGAGGGTTCATGAGATAGCTCCGCGGCCGGCCTGTGCCGGGTCCAGGTGCTCGCGTCGGAGCCGGAGTCGCGCTTCGCCGAGCCCCTGGGTCGCGCGGAGTCTAAGCCGTCTCGGCGGCCAGATCGACCGGCTCTGAGAGTCCGTCTCCGGGAAGCGGCGCGATGGAAGCGCAGCCTAGCGCCGCCCATTCGGCTGTGGCCACCGGCGCTGCGCCTGGGGCCGGGCGCCTGGTTGTCCGCGCGCGCCGGTGTGCGATTCTGACGCCGCATGAGTCGCTCGATCGCGCTCGCCGTCACGCTGGCTCTGCTGCTCGCGTGCGCCTCGAAAGGCCCGTCGACGACGTCGAGCACACCGCCCGCCAGGCAGCCGGCACCGCTGGCGGCGGGCAATCTGACGACGAACGAGCAGCAGGTCGTGACCCAGGAGCAGGGAATCATCCGGATTCGATCCGCCGATCCGAATGTGATCTACGTGCCGATCTACGATCCGATCGTGATCTACGTCGCGAGCCCCACGCCGATCGTCAGCTACTACCCGCCCTATCCCTGCTACTGGTGTCCGAGCGCCGCCTTCGGCATGGGAATGATGATGGGCTTCGACTGGTACTACCACGACATCTACTACGAGGACGATTACGACGGCGTCTCGGGCGTAATGACTTTCGTCGTGAACCAGCAGGGCAAGGTCTTCCAGAAGGGTCTCGGCCCGAAGAGCTCCGCGATCGCCGAAGCGATGACCCGCTACGACCCCGACGCGAGCTGGACCGAGGTCACGGAGTGATCCGCCGACATCCGACGAGATCGGCGGCGCTCGGGTGAAATCCCGCGCAGGCGAAGAAGTGCGCAGCCTGTTTCGGCACCAACGTTTCCATCAGGAGAGGAGCCCCGCGTGAAGAAGCTCGCACGACGCGCCCACACCTTCGTCGCGCCCTATCGGGTGGCGAAGGGAAAGGGCTTCCGCCTCGCGGACGTCGACCCCGCCGACACCGCCCACCTCGAGTCGGAGGATGCGCAGCGCGCGAAGGAGGCGCTCCAGGAGGGCGTCGAGCTGCTCGCCGAATACCAGGACATGCTCTACGCGCAGGACCGCTGGGCCGTGCTGCTGGTCTTCCAGGCGATGGATGCGGCCGGGAAGGACGGGACGATCAAGCACGTGATGTCCGGCGTGAACCCGCAGGGCACCCAGGTCTACTCCTTCAAGAAGCCCTCCGACGAGGAACTCGACCACGACTACCTGTGGCGCTGCATGCGCTATCTCCCCGAGCGCGGACGGATCGGGATCTTCAACCGCTCGTACTACGAGGAGGTCCTCGTCGCGCGGGTGCACCCGGAGATCCTGGCGGCGCAGAAGCTGCCCGACTCGCTCGTCACGAAGCGGATCTGGGACGAGCGCCTCGAGGACATCGTCGCCTTCGAGCGCTACCTCGCGCGCAACGGCGTCGTGATCCTGAAGTTCTTCCTACACGTCTCGAAGGCCGAGCAGCAGCGCCGCTTCATGGCGCGGCTCGACGAGCCCGAGAAGAACTGGAAGTTCTCGGCGAACGACGTCGCGGAGCGCCGACACTGGAAGGCGTACCAGAAGGTCTACGAGGAGGCGATCCGCGGGACGGCCGCACAGCACGCGCCCTGGTACGTCGTCCCGGCCGACCACAAGTGGTTCACGCGGCTCGTCGTCGCGGGCGCCATCGTCGACGCGCTCGCCGGCCTCGACCTCCGCTACCCGAAGGTGGACCCTGCCAAGCGCAAGGCGCTCGCGGCAGCCCGCCGCGAGCTCGCTGGCAAGGAATGAGATCGCCACCCGCGTCGCGCCAGACGGCGGCCGGCCAGCGCGTTCACTACGCGCCATGCCGGCATCCGACACGCGCTCGGGTCGCGGGCGGACGAGGTGGCAGGATGCTCGACCGCGTCAGGCGGGGCCACCCTGCTCGTGGCGCGCCCGGTCGACGGCCGCGCGGACGCTCCCGTGGCAGGCATCGAGGAGCTCGGCGGCGCGCTCCGGAGAGACTCCGGCGAGGCTCGCGATCAGCCCTTCGGCGCGGCGGCGCAGCTTGCGCGACGAGGGCACGACGTTCGTCATCAGATTCCCCGACACGTAGCCGAGCTTCACCATGACCGAGGTCGAGAGCGTGTGCAGCACCATCTTCTGGGCGAGGCCGCCCTTCATCCGCGTCGAGCCCGCGATCACCTCGGGCCCGACCACCGGCGTGATCGCGATCTCGGCGCCCTCCGCCAGCGGCGACTTCGCATCGCAGCTGATGGCGATCGTCCGCGCGCCGGCCGCGTGGGCCGCCTCGAGGCTCCCGAGCACGTAGGGGGTGGTTCCGCTCGCGGAGATCGCGACCACGGCGTCCCCAGCGCGCAGCCCGCGCTCACGCAGCTCCCAGGCCGCCGCGTTCGGGTCGTCCTCCGCCCCCTCCACGGCCCGGGAGAGCGCTCGGGTGCCTCCGGCGATCAGCGCCTGAACGCGCCCCGGCGGGAGCCCGAAGGTCGGGGGGATCTCCGCTGCATCGAGGGCCCCCATCCGGCCGCTCGTGCCTGCACCCACGTTGAACCAGCGGCCTCCCCCCCCGAGAACGCATACGAGCACGTCCGCGGCGCGCGCCACGTCGTCGAGCACGCGGCTGACCGCCTCGTACGCCTCCCGGTCCTGGGCGTGGATCGCCGCGACGATCTCCTCGACGCTGCGTCGGTCGAGGTCGACGGTGGAGTCGAGGATCGCCTCGGTGGGTAGATCGCGCTTCATCCCATCCCCGGGGGCACGCCCGTTGATCTTCGCTCGCCTTCGGCTCGCTGCGCGCTTCGCTTGCGCGCGCTGCGCGGAGCCCGAGTCCCGAGTCGGCCTCCTCGCGGGGTTTCGGCCAACCGGCTGTGTCGCGAGAGGATAACCCTCTCGCCGACCTCTAGAATGGGCGCGTGCCCTTTCGCGTGGAGCGGGAGACGCTCGAACGGCTCGATTGGCCGCAGATCCTGGCGCGGCTGGCGAGCCACGTCCGCACCCCGCGCGGGCGCGCGAAACTCGCGTCACCGGACGCGGCCACCGCCCTCTTCGAGGCCGCACCCGAGGGGGTCCGTGCCCGCATCGCCGAGACGCGGGAGGCCCGGGCGTTGCGCCTCGAGGGCGCGGCCCTGCCTGCGGGCGAGCTCGCCGATCCGACCGAGGCGCTCGGCCGTGCGCGCCGCGGCGGGATCCTCGCACCTCGCGCACTCCTCGACCTGCGCAGCGTACTGCTCGCGTTCACCGAGACGCGGCGACTCCTCTCGGTTCGCACGGACACAGCGCCGCGACTCGCGGATCTCGCCGCAACGCTCGGCGAGGACACTTCGCTCGCGGAGGCGATCGAGCGCACGCTCGACTCGGCCGGCGAGGTTCTCGATGAAGCCTCGCCGGTGCTGGCGGAGGCCCGCCGGGAGGCGCGGCGGCTCGCGGCCGCGATCGAGGCTGCGCTGGCGAAGCTGCTGCGCGACCCTGCGCTCCGCGAGCGGCTCTCCGACACGTACTTCACGGTGCGGGGCGACCGCTACGTCCTGCCCGTGCGGGCCGATGCGCGCGGATCGGTTCCCGGCATCGTGCACGATGCCTCGCGCTCCGGCACCACGCTCTTCGTCGAGCCGCAGGCGCTGGTCGAGCTCAACAATCGCCACAAGCAGGCGGAGCTCGCGATCCTGCAGGAGATCCAGCGCGTGCTGCGCGAGCTCGCCGGCCGGGCGGCGGAGCGCGCCCCCGCAATCGAGGCCGACCTCGACATCCTGGGTCAGCTCGATCTGGCCTTCGCCCGCGCCGCCCTCGCCGACGAAATGGAGGCCTGCGAGCCCACCGTCGGGGAGGAGGGGATCCTGCGGCTGCCGGCGCTCCGCCACCCGCTGATCCCCGCTGCCGAGGTCGTACCCAACGATCTGGACCTCGGCGAGGGCTCCTGGGTCCTGGTCCTCTCGGGCCCGAACGCCGGCGGGAAGACGGTGGCGATGAAGGCGGTGGCGCTCGCGGCGCTGCTGGTGCGCGCCGGTCTCTTCGTACCCACGGCGCCGGGCGCGCGCGTCGACCTCTTCGACGAGGTGCTCGCCGACATCGGCGACGGGCAGGACATCCGCGAACACCTCTCGACCTTCTCCGCCCACATGGCGACGCTCGCGCGTACCCTGCGCGAGGCGTCGCCACGCTCTCTCGTGGTGCTCGACGAGATCGGCGTCGGAACCGACCCGGGCGAAGGCGCAGCCCTCGCCCAGGCCGTGCTCGAAAGGCTCGCGGACGCGGGGGCGCGCGTCGTCACGACGACGCACTTCAACCTGCTGAAGGAGATGGCGGAGGTCGACCCGCGCTTTGCGAACGCGAGCGTCGATCTCGACCCCGAGACGCTCGCGCCCACCTACCGGCTGCGCCTGGGTCTCGCGGGCGCATCCTCGGCTACCGCCGTGGCCGCGCGCATGGGGATGCCGGGGGCCGTGCTCGAGCGCGCGAACGAGCTCCTCGGCCACGAGGACCGCCGACTCGACCGCATGCTCTCGGAGCTCTCGGCGAGCCGCGCCGCTCTCGAGCGTGAGCAGCGGGGGGCCGAGCGTCTGCGCGACGAGTCGCTGGCCGTCCGCGAGGAGTACCGGGAGCGCTTGCTGCGCATGCGCACGCGGCGCGATGAGCTCTACCAGCTGATGCGCCACGATCTCGACAGCGCGTTCCGCGAGGCACACGGACAGGTTGCCGAGGTGATTCGCGATCTCCAGCGCGCCGGAACGGCGCGGGACGCGGCCCGCGCGCGCGGACGCTTGCTCGAGCTCGAGGCCGAGACGCGGCAGAGCGTGGCCGCGGCCCTCCCTCCGCTGGCCGAGGCGAGCGCGCCCGAACCCGAAGCTCCGGCCGAGCCGGTGGACTGGCGCTTCGCCCGGGCCGGCGACGCCGTGGCGCTGCGCGGGGGCGCAAGCGCGACGCTCCTCGCGCTCCCAGATCGCCGCGGTCGTGTCGCTGTACGCGTCGGGAGTGCGCGCGTGCTCGTGCCCGCCGAGCGTGTGGTAGCGGTGCGCAGCGAAGCGCGCGCGGCTGCGCCGCGGCTCGCGTTCGAAGCAGCCGACGAAGGGGCTCGCGGCGACGTGGTGGCGGGGGGTACACACCGCTGCGATCTGCGTGGCCTGCGCGTCGACGAGGCGCAAGAGCAGCTCATGGCCGAGATCGACCGCGCGCTCGCCGGAGGCCACGCTCGCCTCGAGATCGTCCACGGCGTCGGTACGGGAGCGCTTCGCCGCGCCGTGCGCGAGCAGCTCGCCGCCTCTCCCTTCGTGAGCCATGTCGCCGATGCGCCGCCGGCGAAGGGCGGAGACGGCGTCACGCTTGCGGAGCTCTAGGAACCCGACCCGTGGCGCGCGGGGAACACGCGCACGAGCCACGCGGCGGGAAGGAAGGTGAGCAGCGCGGCGCCCATCAGCAGCTGCCAGCTTCCGTGGTTGTTCGTGAGCTCGAGACCCGCGTGGAGCGCGAGGAGCCCGAGCGCCCACGCGCTAGCGATGCCGGGGACCCAGAGCAGCACGGGTGCCAACGCTTCGAGCGCGAAGGCCGCGTAGGTCGCGGCCTCGAGCAGCGGCTTCCAGGGCTGCCAGTCGACATCGAAACGCGCGTAGAAGAGATCCGAGAGCGCCGCGAAGGTCGCCTCACCCTCCCACCAGCTCGGGCTGTCGATGCGCGACCAGCCGGCGACGAGATACATCGCGCACAGGTGCACCTGCACCAGGCGCACCGGCCATCCCGGCCCGAGCCAGGTCGCGGGCAGTGCGAGTGCGGCATGATCCTTGCGTCGCCACGCATCGATCGAAGCGAAGCGACCGGTCGGCGCGAGCAGCACGTAGAGCAGGAAGGGCTTGAGCATCACCGACCAGCCTGCGGTGGCATAGGGATTGCGGGCGTGGAAGAGCGTGTACACGACGAGTGCGATCGTGCCTGCGGGGCGCGTGAAGGCTCCGAGCGCGAAGAGCGCCGACGCGACGAGCCCGGCCCCCCATAGCATCCATACGAGCGCCGCAGACGGATTGTGCGCGAGCCAGTCGACCCCGCCCTCGCGGCTTCGCACCGCCACGTCGAGCTCCATCCGGTCGAAGAAGCCGGCCCCGAAGATCCCCTCCGGCCCCCAGATCGGCTGCACCAGATCGACTCGCCCTGCGAAGTATCCGAAGGCGACCGCGCCGAAGACGATTCGACACACCACCATCGCCGCGTAGGGCTGCGGCGCGAAGAAGCGGTCGAGACCCGCGGCGAGGCGGGCGCGCAGGCCGCTCTCAGGCACGTCCGCCCGCCGCGCGCGCAGGCTCCCGGACGGGGTTCGCATCGGGTGCGATCCGGCGGCAGACCGGCTCCGCAAAGGGGCGTGTTCCACATCGCCAACGACACGAGAGCGTGCGATCGCGGGTGTGGATTCCGCTCGAGTAGAGAACCAGCAGATCGTAGGTCTCGAGCGTGACGGCCAGCCGCTCCCCCTGCGCAGCCTCGGAGGAGTGACAGAAGAAGTCGCCCAGCGCCTGGAGCTTCAGCCACTCGGAGGGCTCCGGGGGTGCGTCTCCCCCCGTCTCGCGCGCGAAGCGCTCGATCCGCGTGCGGCGCACCAGCCCCAGCACCATCTCGTCCCACGGATCGATGCGCCAGCGGAAGCCGGTCGGGGGACATTCGCTCGCGTAGAGAGTCTCGGCGGATCCATCCGGGCGCTCGGCGTGGAACTCGAGACAGGTCGCACGGCGGTGGACGGCCGTCACCGGGCCCGAGAAGATCGCGAGCCCGGGGGAGATCGTGAGGGCGTCGAGCGCCCGCGCCGCGAAGCGACCCGGGGCGTCGAGGAGCGCCGGTCGCAGCTTCTCGGGAAGGGCGGCGAGCAGCAGCAGCGCGAGATAGCCGAGGATCGCCGCGCGCACCCAGCCGCTGACGCGCCGCGGCGGGCCCGCGGCAGCGCTCACGCGAGGTCCGCTTGGACCGCGCGTGCCACGCGCTGCCCGGAGGCGAGCGCTCCCGCCCACGACGGGTCGACGAGGTAGTCGCCAGCCACGTAGACGCGCCGGCCCGACGCGCGCAGCTCGGCCCACAGTCGCTCGAGGCGCGCGATCGTGCGGTAGTGCCCGACACCGAAGCGTGGCAGTGCGCGCTCCTCGCGTAGGACGCGGGAAAAGAGCGCTGCCGAGCGAAGACCGGGCCGGATCCCCTCGAAAGCGAGCACGAGCTCCTTTTCGACCGTGTCGTCCGGAAGGCCCGAGGCCGCAGCGCTCCAGGCGGCCGTCGCGCGCAGCGTCGCCAGGCCCCTACCATCGGGCGCGCGGCTCCCCCCGGCGCCGGGCTCGAGGAGCACCGTATCGAGCGGAGAGCCCTCCGCGTGCGGGAAGCGGACGAGCTCGGGATGGGGGCCGAGCGGGCGCCGCAGCGCCACCGCGAGCGTCACTGCGGGCGAGTACGCCACGGCGCCGAGCGCCTCGCGCTCCGCCAGCGTCAGGATGCCGGGCGCGAGGCTCGCGGCGTCCGGCGCGGAGGTGGCGAGCACGACCGCGTGTGCGTCGAAGATCCGCTCGCGACCGTCGACCTTCGCGACGACGCGCAGGCCACAGGCGGCCTCCTCGACCGCCCGAACCTCGCTGCGAAGCAGGACGCGGAGCCGGGCGGCGGCCGCCTCGGCGACCTCCGCGAGCGGTGCGCGCGGGAGCCCCGGCCGCGCGCGCGCGCGCGCCCGCACCCGGCGCAGGTAGAGCGCGCGGCTGGCCTCGCCCGCCTCCATCAGCGTGTCCGCGCACAGCTCCGGCCCCATCCAACGCTCGAGCACGCTCGCGCCGAAATAGAGCCGCGCGAAGTCGGCGAGGCTGCGGTCGTCGAGCGGCGCTGCATTCTCGGGTCGCTCGGGATCGAGGCACGCGCCGTAGCGTCCGAGCAGGCGAGGCAGCCGAACGAGGCGGAGCGCCTCGTGCAGACGCACGCCAGGAATGCGCGCCACGTCGAGGATGCCGCGAGGCTCGACCAGACTCACGCGCCCGCCCGCGAGCTGCCCCGTCACGACCGGGCGCAGCGGCAACGCGTCGTCGCGCGCTCCGATGCCGGCGATCCAGGCAAGCAAGGCCCGGTCCGCGCCGGATAGCAGCGGAAGCAGCGCTTCGAGCGCGAAACCCTGCTCGCGCACGCAGGCCGCGCGCCCTCCCGGACGCGCCTCGCGTTCGAGCACCGTCACCGAGAGGCCGTCGCGAGTGAGGCTCGTGGCCGCGCCGAGCCCGGCCAGCCCCGCGCCCACCACCACGACCTTGCGCTCCGCCAACGCCACCGCCGAAGGCTAGCTCGATGGGCTTCGCTCGCCTACGGCTCGCTGCGCGCGCTTCGCGCTTGCGCTCACTGCGAGCTTCGCTTGCGCGCGAGGAGCGTTCCGGGATCAGGCGGAGAGGAGTCGTTCGAGCTCTGGGATCACATCGTGGAGTGTCTCGAAGCGCTCGAAGGCAACTCCGCGGCGTTCGAGCTCGGTGGCGAGCGAGTCCTTCGCGAAGGCCACGTCCGCGGCGAGAGCGCCGCACAGATCCGAGACGCGTCCGTTTCCGATGTGGACCAGGGTCGCGCCCGGTGCGGTCTTCCGGAACCCGTCGATCCGCGCCCGCTTGCAGACACCGGTCCCACAGCCACAGGCCGGGTTCGGATGTCCCGCGGCGATTCGCCAGCGCCCAGACTCGTAGCGCAGGCGGTTCGCATCATAGGCGAAGCGGATCGCGTGCAGGACCTGCAAGCGGTTCAGGTTCAGATCGAAGCCGTCGGAGAGCACGCGGAAGGGAACGCCCTGTGCCTCGCACCAGCCGACGAGCGCGCGCGCACCAGGGTCCAGCTCGATCGTGCGCAGGAAGGCCTCGAGGTCCGCGAGGGGCATCGGCAGGCGATCGAGGATCTCGAGATTGTACTCCCAGGCCGTGATCTCTCCGCGCTCGTAGCGACCCCAGAAGAGGGGGCGGCGGTCGGCGGCGAGGCGCTGCGCGATCGTCGCGCCGACGTCCTGCACCGAGAAGGTGCCGTCGAAGTCGCAGAAGACCGCCACGCGGATCGCGCGGGGCACGCGCACGAGCGCGGCCGCGTGCCCCGGAAGGGCGACCGAGACGCCCGCGCTCCCCGAGACCCGCGGGCCCCTGCGCCCCGCAACCGAGACCAGGGGGGACCCGAGCAGCGACTCCGGCTCGCAGCCGGCTTCGGCGAGCGGCTCGGGCGGAAACGCAAGCTCCTCCGGCGCATCGCCCGAGTTCACGAGTGCCACGAACGAGGCCGCACTTCCCCGGGCGACGAGTCCCGAGGCGATCTCGCCGTCGAGGATGCCCAGCGTGCGAACGCGCGCTGGAATGCCGAGCGCGTCGACACGGCGCGCGAGCTCCAGGGTCTCGCGGACGAGCGAGCGCTCCGGGGTCCCGAGCGATGCGATGTCATCGGAGAAGAGCGCCATTCCGCCGCTCGCCGCGATCACTGCCGCCAGAGTGCGCCGTTCCTCGCTTCCGAGGCGCGTGTCGCGGCTGCGCGCCAGCAGGCAGTCGGGGTCGTTGAGCCAGAGGCGGCGGTGCAGGAAGGCCCGCGCGAGGATGCTGCGCACGGCCGAGCGCGTGGACGGGAGCGTCGCCTCGAGCCCGGGGACGAGCGGTGGATCCGGATGCCAGTGGGGCGCCACGTCCGGTCCGATGCGCATGCCGTCGACGACCCCGACGGCAGCTCCTAGCGGCGCGCCGCAGCCGAGCAGGAAGGCCTCCTCGCCCGCACCGGCGCGGATCGCCTCGAGCCCACGGCGCAGCCGCTCGGCGCGCCCGACGCCGGCATCCGCGCTGTCGGCAGCCATCGCGACCGCGTACAGGAAGTCGAGCTTCAGGTAGGCGAAGCCCATCGAAGCGAGCGAGGAGAAGAGCTCGCGCAGGTGGCGCAGCACCTCTTCGCGGCTCGGATCGAGCACGTGCACGGCCCCGCTCGCAGACCACACGGGGTGGAGGAGCCCGAGCAGCGGCGCGTCGCCGCGCCGCAGCAGCCAGTCCGGATGCGCGTTCGCCACCGCACTCTCCGGGACCGCGCAGAAGGGCGCCGTCCAGAGCCCCGGCACGAAGCCGGCCGCCTGGATTTCGGCTGCCAGCGGCGCGAGCCCGCGCGGGAAGGCGGGGCTCGTGTCGAGCCAGTCGCCGACCGCCCGCTGCCAGCCGTCGTCGATCTGCACGACCTCGACCGGCAGGCCCTCGCGGTCCGCCGCGAGAGCCTCGAGGTTGCGCAGGACGTCGGACTCCGTCACGCGGTGGAAGAAGTGGTACCAGGTACACCACCCGGAGACGAAGGGGCGGGCGACGCGGGCCCCCGCGAGGCGCCCGTGCGCGTCGGCATGGGACTCGAGCAGCGCACTCGGGTCCGGACCGAGCGCCACGCGCACGCACTCGAGCTCGCGCTCCTCGCCCGGCTCCAATACGGCGTCGAGCCACAGCTCGACCTCGATGCGCACGCCGGCGTCCTCGCGTCGCGCGAAGATCACCCCGAAGGCGCGGCCGCGCTCGAGAACACCGACGCAGCAGGACGGGCCCGCCGGCGTGCCGCCGATGACGGTGAGCAGCTCCGACTCGCACCAGCCGGCGCGGTCCGCGGGCGGCGCTCCCAGGGCGTGATGGAGTCCGCGCAGCCAGGGCCCCGATGGGAACGCCGGCTCCCCCTCCGCCCCGAGGTCGCGCGCGCCGGTGAAGGACCACGACTGCCAGCCGTGCTGCAGGAAGCGCAATGCGGACGCGGGGGCACCGGTCCACAGCAGCCCCACTACGACGCTCTCGCAGTGGATCGCCCGGTTCCCGGCGTTGCGCAGCGCGAGCTCGAGGGTCGCGGCGTCTCCGTCGAGTCGTGCGCCGAGCCGCACCTCGAGCGAGCCGATCCGCACGTTGCCGATCGCGAGCGCTGCCTCGCCCGAGAGCGCGCTCGGCGTCTCCGGCGGCGGCCCTCCCGGATCGCGGATCCGGGCCGCGAGCCGGCCGGACAGGACTCGACCCGCGGTGGGATGGGTCGCGATGACGGCGGCGCGGGGCATGGGCGGCGGAGTATAACCCCCTGCGTGAAGCCGGGGCGCACCAGGAAATCCTCCGAGGCGGTTGCGAGGACAGCGAAGGCCTGGCTGCACGAGCGTCTCGCCGCAGGCCCGCCGCTGTTCCTCGATGGTGCTCTCGGCACGGAACTCGAGCGCCTGGGCGTCGAGGTGACGCTTCCGCTCTGGTCGACCCATGCGCTGCTGCACGATCCAGCCCTCGTGGAACGCGTGCATGCCGACTACGTCGTGGCGGGCGCGGAAGTACTCACCGCGAACACCTTTCGCACGCAGCGCCGCGTTCTGTCGCGCGCCGGGATCGGCGAGCGCGCACTCGAGCTCACCCAGCTCGCCGTCGATCTTGCGCGACGCGCGGCCAGCGGCGCAAAGCGTCGGATCTTCGTGGTCGGCTCGGCGCCGCCGCTCGAGGACTGCTACCGGCCCGATCTCGTCCCCGATGCACGGGCTCTCGCGCTCGAGCACGCCGAGCACGCAACCAATCTCGCCGCCGCTGGCGTCGATGCCATCCTGATCGAGACGATGAATACCGCGCGCGAGGCGGTGGCCGCCCTTCGCGCCGCGAGGGAAGTGGGGCTTCCCTGCTTCGTGAGCTTCGTCTGTTGGGAGGGCGCGCAGCTGCTCGGCGGCGAGCCGCTCTCGCTGGCGCTCGCGGCCGCGGCGGCGGAACGACCGGAAGCGCTGCTCGTCAATTGTCTCCCGATCTCCAACGTCGCCGTGTGTCTTCCGGCGCTGCGCGCCGCGGGCCTGCCCTTCGGCGTCTACGCGAACCTCGGAGCCCCCGGCGTCACCAGCGGCGCGGGTCGGACCGAGCACTACGCTGCGGACGCCTTCGCCGCACACGCGGCCCACTGGGTCGAAGCGGGCGCGCGCATCGTCGGCGGCTGCTGCGGCACCACCCCCGGGCACATCCTTGCGATGGCCGCGATGCGAGCGCAGCGGAGCTGATGCGGCAGCCAGACGCCGCGCGCCCAGCAACGCGCGCAACTCCCCGAGTCGACCGCGAAAAAAGCCGTCCGCTTCGACACAAAATGCGTCACTCGTCGGCATCCCTTGCCGGTCTGCTGCCGTCAGGCGATGGGGAACCCGGTCTCGCTGCGATCGTGGCGGCGCCCGGCGACCGGGCCGACGCAGGTGGGCCATGGCACGGCGCTTGCTCTCAGGTGTCCTTCAGAGAGTTGGACACTCCGCATTGTCCACTGCGCCCGGGGCGGCTACCCCTCCCATCGCACATTGTGCGATGAGCCGACCCGGGCGCACTTTCTTTGGGGCGAAGGTCGCCCGGCCCGCGGACGGCGAGTCGCGCGGGACGCTCTGCATGCTCCCTCCCCTGCTGCCCGCGCCGAAGGCGAGCGAAGACCATCAGACCCGAGGCTCCGGGCTAGTGTTCCGCATCTGGCTGGCGCTCGATCTCGAGCTTCCGCTCGCGGAGGTGGCAGATGCCGCCCGGCGCGCAGAGGCGCTCGGGGCCGACTGCGTGACCATCCCCGACATGGCCCACGACGCGCTGCTCGCGGCCGGCGCGGCCGTTCAGGCAACGCGGCGCATCGAGGTCGCGACGAGTGCGATCGTCTGCTTCGCGCGCAGCCCGATGACGGTCGCAGTGGCGGCCTGGGATCTCCAGGCCTGCTCCCAGGGGCGCTTCCGACTCGGCCTCGGCCCGCTCGTGGCGCCGATCCTCACCCAGAAGTACGGAACGCAATGGCATCCGCCGGCGCCCAGAATGCGCGAGTACGTGGCCTGCTTGCGCGCGATCTTCGCCTGCTGGCAGCACGACGCGCCGGCGGCCTTCGAAGGCCGTTACTACCGCTTCACTCGTCAGAACAGCTACAACAAGCCGCCGCGGATCGACCACCCCGCGATCCCGATCCACCTCGCCGCGATCGGCCCCCGGATGAGCGCGCTGGCCGGAGAGCTCGCCACCGGCGTGATGGCGCATCCGACCAATACCTCGCGCCGCTTCCTCTGCGAGCGGATGCTCCCGCAGCTCGCCCGCGGAGCTGCGCGCAGCGCTCGCACGCGGGCCGACGTCGAGGTGGTCGCGAACCCGCTCTGCGCGACGGGCAGCACGGCCTCCGCGCTGCGCCGCGCGCGCGAGGAACAGCGCGCTCTCCTCGCGATGCTGCTCTCGACCCCGAGCTACTGGCCGAGCCTCGAGCTCTTCGGATGGGCGGATCGCGGCGAGAAGCTCCGGCAGCTCGTCCGCGAGAAGCGCTTTGCAGAGCTCTCTGCCACGCTGGACGATGAGATGGTCGCCGCCTTCTTGCCGAGCGCCCGCTGGCCCGAGCTCGCGGGCGTCCTTCGCGACGAGTACGCCGGCGTGGCCGATGCGATCGCGCTCGCGTTGCCACGGGATCCGAAGCACGATGCAGCCCTCGGGCGGGTGGTCGAGGAGCTGCGCGGCTCCCCGCCGGCTCGGGCCTAGCGGCATGCTCGCCCTGGACGCCATTGCCCGGGATCGCGAGAGCCTCCGCCAGCGCTGGAAGAGCGCGGGCTTCCACGCAGGCCAGTCGCTCTCGCGCGCCCTCGCGGAGGGTGTCCGGCGTCATCCCGATGTCGAGTCCGTCTTCTACGCACAAGAGCAGCCGAGACGGACCACGAACCGCGAGCTCTACGCCGAAGGGCTCCGCGTCGCGTCCGCGCTGGCAGGGCTCGGCCTCGGGCGCGGCGACGTCGTGGCGGTACAGCTGCCGACCTGGCTCGAGACCGCGGCCCTCTTCCAGGGCATCGCCCACGTCGGCGCTACGGCGCTTCCGATCGTCAGCATCTACGGCCCCACCGAGGTCGAGTTCATGCTGCGGCAGTCGGAGGCCCGGGCCTTCTTCGTGCCAGCGAGCTGGCGCCGCACGAACTACCTGACGCGCTGCGAGCGCTACGCGACGCTGCCGCGCCTCGAGCACATCGTGATCGTCGGAGGCGACGAGGCCGGACGTTTCACCGCGTGGGACGATTTCCTGCGGTCCAGCGCGCCCGGCTTCGAGCTGCGGGACGCGGACGCGGGTGAGGTCTGCCTGCTCCTGTATACGTCCGGCACGAGCTCGGCTCCCAAGGGCGTGCAGCACACCCATGACACGCTGCTCTGGGAGTGGGGACGGCCGACCTACGCGAACCGCGGTCTCTACCTCGCGAACCTTCCGGCCGGCCACTACACCGGCTACGGCTTCCTGATGCGTCCGACGATCCTCGGCGCTCCGATGATCTTCCTCGACCACTGGGACGCACCCCTCGCCGCCGAGTTGATCGAGCGCCACCGCATACGCCACGGGGGCGGAACGCCGATCTTCCTGTTCACGCTGCTGCGGGCGGCGGAAGAGCAGGGGCGCGACCTCTCCTCGCTCGGATCCTTCAGCATGGCCGGCCAGGGAATGACGCCGGCGATGGTCGAGCTCGCGGACGCGAAGGGCTTCCCGGGAGCGCGCGTCTACGGATCGACGGAGCACCCGACGGTCACCTCTTTCGATCCGACGCTACCCTTCGCGCGTCGCGCCGGGACGGACGGAAGGATCGACGAGGCAAACGAGCTGCGAATCGTCGACGACGAGGGCTGCGAACTCCCGCCCGGGAGCGAGGGGGAGATCGCGACGCGGGGTCCCGAGCTCTTCGTCGGCTATCTCGACTCCGAACTCGACCGGGAGAGCTTCCTGCCCGGTGGCTGGTTCAAGACGGGTGACGTCGGTCGGATCGATCGGGACGGCTTCCTCTGCGTCACGGACCGCAAGAAGGACATCATCATCCGCGGCGGCGAGAACATCTCGTCGGTCGAGGTCGAGGAGGTGCTGCTGCGGCATCCCGCCGTTGCCGCCGCTGCCGCCGTCGCGATGCCCGATGCGATCTACGGGGAGAAGGTCTGCGCCTTCGTCGAGCTCGCGCCCGACCGGAGTCTCTCGTTCGCGGAGCTGAGCGAGCACTTCGCTCGCGCGGGCATCGCCCGGCAGAAGACGCCGGAGCGGCTCGAGATCCTCGACCCGCTGCCGCGCAACGCCTCCGGAAAAGTGAAGAAATTCGAGCTGCGCAAGCAGCTGCGCGACGAGGAGGCGGCGCGATGACGCAGCCCACGGGCTATCTGAGCTTCGGGGAGCAGGCGCTTCACTACTTCCGCCGCGAGCACGACGGCGTGGCTCTCGAACCCTTCGGCGGCCCGGCGGCGTGGCGGGGCGCGCAAATGGCTCGGCGCGACGACTGGACGCGGCGGCTCGCTGCGGCGGAGATCGCGGAGCTCGACCAGGCGCTCGTGGCCGCCCGCGCGACGCGGCGTCCGCTCGAGGCGCTCCGCCGCGAGGACTTTCCGCTGCCGGGGCTCGCCGTGGAGATCGCCGGATGGGTGCGTGAGCTTCGCGACGGGCGCGGCTTCCTGCTCGTCCGAGGCCTGCCCGTCGAGCGCTGGAGCGACGAAGAAGCCGAGCTCGTCTTCTGGTGCCTGGGTCTGCATCTCGGCCGACCCGGCGCGCAGAACCCGCAGGGCGATCTGCTCGGCCACGTGATCGCGACGGGAGAAGAAGCGACCGATCCGAACGTGCGGCGCTACCGCACCGCCGGAGACATCGCCTACCACTGCGACCTCGCCGACGTCGTCGGACTACTGTGCCTGCGAGCGGCCCGGCGCGGTGGAGCGAGCCGGATCGCGAGCTCGGTCTCCGTCTACAACGAGCTCTTGCGCCGGCGACCAGACCTGATCCCGCGCCTCTACGAGCCCTTCCTGCTCGACGTGCGCGGCGAGGAGAAGGAAGGGCGGGTCCCCACCGTTCCCGTCCCACCCTGTCGTCACGCCGGCGGCAAGCTCCGCACCTTTTACCACAGCGACTACTTCCGCTCTGCACAGCGCCACGCAAGTTCACCCCGCTTCACGGAGGCCGAGCTCACGCTCCTCGACCTCTACGAGGAGATCGCGAACTCGCCCGAGCTGCGCCTCGACATGATCTTCGAGCCCGGCGACCTGCAGCTCATCTCGAACCACGTGGTGCTGCACGCGCGAACCGCCTACGCGGACGAGCCGGACCCCTCCCACAAACGCCACCTGCTCCGCCTCTGGCTCTCGCTCGACCTCTGATTGGGACGGTCTTCAGGAGTTCAGAATCGCTCGCGATGCTGAGTTCCTGAAGGCCGTCCCCGCAGCGCGGGGCGGGCGATGCCGGCGAGGTAGACGGAGCCGGTGACGCAGAGGCAGTCTCCGGGGCCGAGCGCGTCGGCGGCTGCGCGCAGCGCCAGATGGGGGTTCGGCACGACCCGCAGCGGGAGCCCGGGCGCGGCGGCTCGGACTGCGGCAGCGATCTCCCCCGGGTCGAGCGAGCGGCGCGGCTCCGCGCGGGTGAGCGTGATCTCGCTCGCGAGCGGAAGGAAGGCGTCGAGCACCTTCGCGAGATCCTTTCCCGCCGAGACCGAGAGCACGAGGTGGGTGCGGCGGCGCGGCAGCTTCTCGAGAACCGCTGCGAGCGCCCGCGCCGATGCCGCGGTGTGCGCCGAGTCCACGACGATGAGCGGCTCGCGCGAGAGGAGCTCGATGCGTGCCGGCAGCTCCGCCGAAGCGAGGCCGCGCTCGGCGGCCCGCAGCAGCGTGGCGTCCGGGAGGTTGGAGGCCCGCCGCGCGCACGCGAACGCGAGCGCCGCGTTCGCCGCCTGATGCGGGCCGAGCACCGGGAGCCACGTCTCGACCCGCAGGTCGCCGTCGCGCAGCTGCAGCCGCTGCCCCTCCGCTGTCTCCTCGAGCACGCGCGCGTCGAGCTCGTGGCCGAGGCGCACGACGGGCGAGCCTGCCTCGCGCGCCCGCGCGAGCGCAACGGCCAACGCCTCGTCCGGGAGCGCGCCCAGCACCAGCGGGACGCCCGCCTTCACGATCCCGGCCTTCTCGCCGGCGATCGCGGCCAGGGTCGACCCGAGACGGTCCGTGTGCTCGAGCTCGATGGTGGTGATGCAGGTGACCCGCGGCCGCACCGCATTGGTCGAATCGAGGCGTCCCCCGAGGCCGACCTCGAGCACCGCGTGATCGACCGCGGCCTCGTGGAAGAGCAGCAACGCGGCGGCCGTGAGCGCGTCAAAGAAAGTTGGAGTGTTGACGGGATCCTCCACGCGCTGCCGGTCCACGTGCGGACGCAGGCGCTCGACCGCCTCCACAAGCCGCTCGCCCTCGACCTCGCGCCCCCCGATGCGGAAGCGCTCCGTCCAGCGCTCGAGGTGCGGCGAGGTGAACGTGCCGACGCGCAGGCCCGCCGCCCCGAGTACCGCCTCCGCGAGCAGCGCCGTCGATCCCTTGCCCTTCGATCCGGCGACGTGGACGGCGGCCAGCGCGTCGGTCGCAAGCCCGAGCCGCGCCAGCAGCGCCTGGATCGGGCCGAGTCCGAGGCGCGCGTAGGGCAGCTCGGGCTGCTTCTCGACGTCGAGGAGCCCCGCGAGCCAGGCCTCCGCCCGCTCGAGCGAAGACGTCACGCCGCCTTCCCTCCGCTGCGCGGGCCCACACAAAAGAAGAGCGAGGCGGCAGGCACCGCCTCGCTCGATCCTTGGGACCCCGACGGGGTCACTGGACCATGTAGCGCTTCCATTGGCGGTACTCCTTCACCGCCTCGCTCGTGCTCTCGACCGCCGGGAAGTAGAACCTCACCGCGTGGCCACAGACGCCGCAGATCTTGTAACAGAACTTGAAGCCGTCGACCTCGCGCATGGAGCCCACGACCTCGCGGTTCTCGTCGCTGCAACAGCTCGAGGGTCGCGGGGGCGAGACGATCCGCTTCGGATACTCGTTGCGCGGAGGCTCGAGGTCCGTGTAGCGGATGATGTTGCGCACGATGCGCTTCGCCTTCGCATCCGTGTTCTGCTTCCTGATGTTGCTGCCGATCCGTCTCAACTGATCTCCCTCGCAACGCTCTCCCCTTCGCCGCGCCGCGCCCCTCGCGCGAGCTCGTGAAGGAGGGGGGTGAAATCGTCGTACTCGTTCTGACAGGGCGCGCCTTCGGCGAAGCGGAAGACGCTCTCGCCTTCCCCGGCGCCGAGCGCAAGCAGCGCCGAGCTGCGGGTGCCATAGCCCTGCGTGTGCACGCAGGCGCTCGCGAGCGGGTCGCCTTCCTGGTGCGCGCGGCACAGGTCGGCGAGCCCCGCGAGGGCGACCGGAAGCGGCGAACCCACGAGGCGCTCCGCCCGCTCGCGCAGCCGCACCACCTTGGGGGTCGGCTCGGCGTCGAGCGGACCGTTGCCGACCACATGGGCCCCGGGCTCGAGGCGCAGACCCCGCGCTTCACCGCGGCAGGTCACCCCGTAGGCCTCGCGAGCATCCGCCACGAAGAGGTTGAAGGGG
The DNA here is from genome assembly GCA_964413375.1 of uncultured Spirochaetales bacterium. Lineage (GTDB taxonomy): Bacteria > Myxococcota_A > UBA9160 > UBA9160 > SMWR01 > CAZUYC01. The sequence goes on from CAYPSI010000212.1 coordinate 19,856, forward strand.
TTGTAGCGACCGGGCGCCGCGGACTGCGCCTGATCGGCGGCCTCCTTCGCGCTCCCAGCCTCGAGCACATCGAGGACGAGCAGCCCGCGCGAGCGCCGCTCCGGGTCCGCTTTCTCCCCGGCCACGTTGGTCAGCGCCGCGAAGAGCCCCTGCGAGCTGACTCCGAACCACGTCCCGCCGCCTCGAGCGTCCCGAGGTGCGACGACCGCAACTCCACCGGGCGTGCGCCGCAGCGCGGGACCCTCCGAGCGACGGGCCAGGAACTCGTCGCGGTTCGCCGCCACCAGAAGCGGCACCCCCGGGATGGCCCGATGGAGGACGACCAAAGTGCACATTCCCGGCTGCTCGCGTGTGCCGCCTTCGACGGTGCGTCGGGGCGGTCAAGAGCGAAACCGGAGTCTATCAAAATGGCGGAAATTCGCCACGTCTCCCGCTCGCAGCGGAACGGGCGCCGTCTTCGTCAACTATTTGATCTAGAAGCGATTTTATCGGTTGCGCCGCGCCTGGATCGCCCCCGCGGGGAAAGAAGCCCCCGCGCTAGAAGCAGGCGAAGCTCAGGCGGTCTCCTGACCTACGAGCCTCAGCCCAGGGGGTTCCTCCTCCTCAGGAGGCCCTTCCCCACCCTGCCAGCCCTCCGCATTGCGGGCTCGCTCCGCGCGCTGGCGCGCCGTCTCGCGGTCCATCTCGAGCCCGTACTGCGCAAAGACCGCCTGGAGCTGCGTGAAGTTCTGCTCCACGGTCATCCGCACCGACTCGAAGCCGTGCTCGATGGCCTTGGCGCGCTTCCAGAACGCCAGCGGGTTCATCGCGAAGAAGTCCGCCTCTCGCTCGCGGGGCTCGAGCAGCACGATGTCGCCCTGGAAGCGGTCGTCCGCGAGGTAGCGCTGGATCCCGAGCTTGAGCCGCGAATGCAGCAGCGTCCGGAAGACCTGGTTCATGATCACGAAGAGCCCGCGGTCCGAGAGGTAGCGGCCCTGCGAGAAGTAGCTCCCCTCGCCGTCCACGGCGTCCTCGGCATCGATGCGGTTCAGGAAGGGGCGGAAGGGGTTGTAACAGATGATCAGGTCGGCGCCCTTCTCGATGGCCACGTCGATGTTCGCGGTGTGGCGCACCCCGCCGTCGATGTAGTCGACCCCGTTGATGCGAGCCGGCTTGTAGAAGAGAGGCAGCGCGGAAGACGCCTGGACGGCCTGCGAGATCGTGACTTCGCAGTTCTCGTCGGCGCCGAAGATCACGCGCTCCGCGGTGTCGAGGTCGCAGGCCGAGATATAGAGCCTCCGGCGCGTCTTGCGCTGGAAGGCCCGGAACTCGTTCGGCGTCTCGATCCGCTCGAGGTTCCGGCGTAGCCAGCGCTCGAGGCTCGCGTTGTCGAAGAAGCCGCTCGGAAAGTAGTGCGTGAGCGCTGGGATCCCGCGCTTGGGCGCCACGTGCTCGATCAGCTTCACCGCGAGGGCCTCGAAGTTCGTGTACGTGGGCGCTCGTGCAAAGCGGCGGAACGCGGGCCCGGCCGCATCGGGAAGGCCGGGAAGGCCGCGCCCGAAGTCGAGCGCGATGCTCGGCAGGTACGCGAGCAGGTCGTAGGCCAGCATCGCGGGGCGGGTCGCGAACTCGCGCAGGTTGGGGTTGTAGAAGTCGATCGGGCGCAGCTGGTCGAAGCGCTGGCTCGTGCCGCTCAGCACCTTGATCATCTCGTCGGGCGTGATCCCGGCGGCGAGCGACGCGGCCAGGATGGAGCCGGCCGAGAGCCCCACGTAGAGGTCGAGGTCGTTGATCCGGCGTCCGACGAAGAAATCATTCAGGGCCTTGAGGCCCCCGACCTTGAAGGCCCCTCCGGAGACAGCGCCGCCGGCCAGGACCACCGCGACCTTGGGATTGCGCTTGCGGTGCTCCGGATTGCTCTTGCGGATCAGCGTCAGCCCCATCGGTCGCCTTCCTCGCCTCCGAACCATCGGCCACCGGGGGGGGGCGGCGTGAGCCCGTCGTGGGGATTCGGGAGCAGGTCGATCGGCGCGCGATGCAGCGCGTCAGGGTCCCGAGACCGGGGGTGGGCGGCGGAGCGCCTGGAGCCCATGCCCTCTCGGATACGCGAGAAGGGGGTGTAAGTCAAGCGGATGCGGGGTTGCGGGCGGCTCTGCCGGTCGCCCTCGGCCGATCGGCGCTGCGTACAGCGGACCCCCGCGGCGTGCCGCGCTGCGTCGAACTCTTGGATCCGTGTGAGGGGATTTGTCCTCGCCGGGTCAGCCGTGGTATGTAGGGCTGTACGAAGGAGCATAGGGGTCGATGGCGCTTCGACCGAAGCTCGTAGGCTTGATGCTGATCCTTCCGGTTGCGGCCCTTCTATCGGGCTGCGCGACTGGCGGCGCAGGTGCGCCCGCGGGGTCGACACCGCCGGTGGGAAGCGGCCCGCCGGCCACCGGCGGGATCTCGGTGACGCAGCGAGCGCAGGGAGCCCTCGAGGGTTTCCTGATGGGCGCCGTGATCGGGGCCCAGGGCGGACCCATCGGTGCCGCGATCGGGGCCGGCACGATGTTGATCGTCGGGGCGGTGACCGGTCGCTCCCCGTTCGGGCTGTCCGGCGGAGGCTCCGGCGGCGGCCCCTACGACCCGTCGCCCGTCGAGGCAGAACGCGAGGCCCAGATCGAGGCGGAGCTCGAGCGTGAGGTCTCCCGCGGCGACGCGCTGGAGGACGAGATCGCGTCGGAGCTGCGCCGTCAGGAAGAGCTCCTCGAGCAGATCGACCAGCAGGAGCAGACGCAAGCATCCGCCAACGCGGCCATCTCCGGCACGCTGACGCCCGAGCAGCTCGCCGAGCGCGCAGATCCGCGGAGGGCCCCCGCGGCGCCGCAGGAGCGGGAGCTCCCGCTCTCGATCTTCGACGAGTCGAAGGAGACCCTCCCGAAGCAGAGCTGGGAGAACGCTCGCGAGATCGAGACGATCAAGCGCAGCCTCGACGCGGACCGGGACGGCAAGCCCGAGGAGGTCCGCTACTTCGACGAGGAGTCCGGAGTGCTCGTCCGCAAGGAGCAGGACCGCGACTATGACGGGCGAAGCGACTCGTGGACCGTCTACGAGGCGGGCGTGATCGTCTCCCGGACCGTAGATGGCAACTCCGATGGGAAGGTCGACGCGTGGGAGCGCTACGCGGACGGCCGGATGGTCGAGCGGCAGATCGACCGCGACGGCGACGGCGTCCGGGACGCCTTCTACCGCTACGAGGGCGAGTCCCTGGTCGAGGAGAAGCACGACGCCGACAACGACGGCGCGCCCGACCTCGTGGTGATCTACCAGGAGCGGATGCGCACCAGCAGCCTCGAGGACGTCGATCGCAACGGAAAGATCGACGCCTGGACCACCTATCAGATCGTGGCAGGCGAGGAGGTGGTTTCGCGCGTCGAGCGCGACAGCGACGGCAACGGGACCCCGGACATCTTCGAAAGCTTCGACGCCGCCACGGGGCGCCCGATCCTCTCCCGCCGCGAAGAGGACAAGAACGGGGACGGGAAGATCGACGTCACGTCGGTCTACGAGAACGGCAAGCTCGTGCGCCGCGAAATCACCGACCCCTCGTTGACGCCGCTTTAGCAGGACGCTGCGACGAGTCGAGCGGGGGCAGCCTGCTCCGCTCGGCTGCGCCTCGCTGCGCGCAGGCTCGAGGGCGGGTCGTCCACGCGGGTCGTTGCCCTCTCCGCTCGGCTGCGCCTCGCTGCGCGCTTCGCTTGCAGGCGGTTTCGGGCGGCCTCGCGTTCGCGCCCCGGCCTCCGGTTGCGCCGATCAATCGGCCGGGGGCTTCGGCTTCTCTTCGGGGGGGGCGGCGTCGAACTCGATCACCTTGCGCTGTTGTTCGCGGAAGCGTCGGATGCGTTCCTGCTCGACGAGGATCAGGAGCTGCTTGTTGTGCTCGCGGATCCGGTCGAGCTCGAGCGCCAGCTCCTTCTCCGTCATGCCCGATCGCTCGAAGACGAGGTCGAGCTCGACGCTCCCGCTCGAGCCGTCCGAGGCCAGTGCCGTCACGCGGACGCGGTTCTTCCCCTCCTTCACCGGCACGAAGCCCGAGAATCTCCCGTCCGGCGAGAGGCGCACGTCCGTCGACACCTCGCGGGTGGTGAGGTTCGTGAAGACCACGTCCTCGATGTTCGCGAAAGTGACCCCCTGGAGGAAGGAGATGATGTCCCCGGGATTCTGCACGGGCAGGAAGGTTCCGAGCGTGATGCGGGCCACTTCCGTCGCGGCGATCGGGTTCGTGAGGGCGTTCGGGCCGAGCGCATAGGTATTGACGGTGATCCGGGCCTTGTGCGCGAGGCGCGCGGCGTTGAGCGCCGCCTCGGTATCACCCGCATCCGCGACCGAGCCCGAGCCGATCGGAAAGGTCGGCAGGCCATCCGTCAGGAACAGCACCACCTTCTTCGCATCCGGCCGCGGCTGACTGCGGGCGCCCGAGAGGCCGGCGAGCTCGGTGACCGCGAGGCGGAGCCCCGCAGCGAAGTTGGTGCCGCCGTAGGGTCCGCGCGTGAGGATGCTGCCGAGCCCAGCTTGCGCCTGCGCCAGGTCCGATGTGAGCGGCACCTCGAGCCAGGCGTCCTGCTGGTCGAAGCGCGAGCGCTGGCCCGTCGCCGGATTCATCTCGCCGGAGAAGCTCACGATCCCGACGCGGACGCGTCCCCCCGACTCGAGCGCCGAGAGCAGCGCCCTCCCGGCCGCCACCTCCGCCGAGAGGACGGTGTCGTCGGGGTCGGTCGAGAGCATGTCGGGCGGGTAGGCGCCGGGCGCCACGAGCTCGAAGTGCGGGTTGAAGCCGAGCTCGCCGTCCTTGTCGACGTCCACGCCGCTCGCGGCCTTGGTCGAGCCCGAGACGTCGAGCACGAGCATCACGTCGAAATCGACCGGGCGCTCGCCATCGGCGATCGCGCTGCCGCGAATCGGCGCCTGGTGCACGCGATTCTGGAGCGGCTCGCCGGGCTTCGGCGAGGCGATCAGGACCCGCACTCCCGCTGCGTCGGACGCCGCGATGTCGGTCGCGCCTGTTACTTGCGGCGCGCTGGCGAGCGCGAGCACCAGCGCCAGGCTTCGAGCGGCGCGCATCGGGCGGGCTCCCTCTCGTGCGTGTCGGGGAAGAGGCAACCTCGGCAGTATAGAAGAGAGGTCCGGCGCGACGCCGATTGCACGTCGCCTGCCGGTCGCTTGCATCAGGGCGCTGCCACTCCCTCCGCATCCGGCTGGGTCTCGGCGCTGCTCTCCGCCGCATCGGGCGCGGCGTCCTCCGCTCCGGCCGAGAGCGGCCACTGCGCGAAGCGATCGATCTTCGCGAGCCGCTGTGAGATCGCGACGATCGCGTCGAGGCTCACTGCGCCCACGGCGGCGAGGTTCGCGCGCGAGGCTCCAAGGGCGTCGGGCCCGGGTGAGCCCACCGGCTCCGGCGGGGCGTCGCCCGACGCCAGTCGCGATGCCACGATCGCAACGGACCGACGCATCCCGCTGGACACGAACGCGCGCTGCCCCCCCTCTACCGTTTCGAAGGGAGCGGTCGGAGGGAATGACGCGGTATGACGCTGGCGGCGCGCTGCCGCCCAGAACTCTTCGCGCAGGGCTCGGCTCGAGAGCAGGTCGCGGGCGACGCGCAGGTCGGGGTCCGCGAGGCGGTCGAAGCCGACGGCGAGCCGCACGCGCTCGAGTTCGCCGGCGCCTTCGAGACCCGCCACGAGCACGCGCGTCCCGAGGCCCGCGAGCGACGCGTCGCCCTCGACGAACGCGAGCAGGATCGTGTACGCCGGCCCGCGAACCTGGAGCGCTCGCCCGAGCTCGAGCAAGAGCGCGGCGCCCGAGGCATCGTCCGCCGCCGCCGAGTCTGCTGCTGCGGGCGGCGAATCGTAGGGCGCGACGAGAACGATCAGGTCCGGGGAGCTGCCCGGAAGCGTGGCGAGGAGGTTCACCGTCTCCCGCGCCTGCTCCGGGGGATCGGGATCGCTCTGCGCCCGCTGCTCCGTCACCTCGAGCCCGAGCCCTCGAAGCTCATCCCCGAGGTACTGACGCGCGCGACCCACGGCTTCCGATCCAGGGACCCGCGCTCCTAGACCGACCAGGATCTCCAGATGCCGCCACGCCCGCTCCGCGGAGAAATCCTCGGGAAGCGGGGGCGGCGGGGCGGACGCCGCCACGGGCTCTGCGGGAGCGGGCGTACACGCCGCCAGGCCGGTAGCCAGCGCCATTCCCAGCATCACTCGCCAGAGGACGTCGACGCGCATCTGCCTGCTGCTCCCCGCGGGCGCGATCCTACCTCATTCGCGAGACGCCTCGCGGAGTTCCACATCTCGGCTCCGAGATATCTCCAAGCTTCGTGACACATTGGAGCGCGGCCGGCTACTTCTGATATTGAAAGTCCCTCTCTGGCGGGGCTTTTCAAAAGTGGAAGGCAGGGTTCCGCCAGTGGCGGGGCCCTGCCTTCAGCTTTCGGGCCCGCGCACGGCACGCCCGCGTCGGAGGGGCCCGTCGCGCCTCGGTCGCTTGCACCCCCCTGGTCCCGCAGGAGCACGCCCGTGTCGCGCGTTCTCGGCGCGGCGCTCTTCGGCGTCGACGGCGCAGCCGTCGAGGTCGAGGTGCGCATCAGCTCCCAGCTCCCGCGAATCGACATCGTAGGGCTCGCCGACGCGGCCGTGCGCGAGAGCGGTGCGCGCGTGCGCGCCGCGATCGGGAGCAGCGGACTCAGCTTCCCCGACCGCCGCGTCACGGTCAATCTCGCTCCCGCGCATCTGCGCAAGAGCGACCCGGGCCTCGATCTCGCGATCGCCGCGGCAATCCTCGCCGCCTCCGGGCAGCTCGCTGCCGAGCGTCTCGCGGGCATCGGGCTCGTCGGCGAGCTCGCGCTCGACGGCCGTATTCGCGCGGTGCGCGGTGCGCTCGCGTTGTGCCTCGCTCTGCGCGATGCCGGATGTACCCGCGTGGTGGTTCCGATCGGAAACGCCGCCGAGGCCGCGCTGGCGCCGGGTGTGGGGGTGCACGCGGCGCCCGACCTCGTCTCGGTGGCTCGCCACATCTCCGAAGAGGAGCTGCTGCCACTCGCAACGCCGCCGCGATCGATTCCAGTGGATCCGCCCGGCCCGGACCTCGCCGACGTGCGCGGTCAAGCCTTCGCACGCCGCGCGCTCGAGGTGGCCTGCGCAGGAGGGCACGCCCTGCTGCTGCGCGGTGCGCCGGGCTGCGGCAAGACGATGCTGGCGCGCCGCGTCCCGGCGCTACTCCCACCGCTCGACTTCGACGAGGCAATCGAGGTCACGCGCATCCACGGCGCCGCCGGCCGCCTGAGCGAGGCCGAGCCGATCGTCTGGCAGCGCCCTTTCCGCGCGCCGCATCACACCGCAAGCCCCGCCGGTCTCCTCGGCGGCGGAAGCCCGCCGCGTCCCGGCGAGATCTCGCTCGCGCATCACGGCGTGCTCTTCCTCGACGAGCTTCCCGAGTTCGACCGCCGCTGCCTCGAGGCGCTGCGCCAGGTGCTCGAGGAGCGCCACATCGTGATCGCTCGCGCTCGGTCGTCCTGCACCTTCCCCGCGCGGCTCCAGCTCGTCGCCGCGGCCAACCCCTGCCCCTGCGGCTGGCGCGGGAGCCCCGGGCGCGACTGCCGCTGCGACGACGCAGCGATCGCGCGTTACGGCCGGCGCATCTCGGGCCCTCTGCTCGATCGCTTCGACCTTCAGGTCGAGATGCAACCGGTCGCGTGGAGCGACCTCGACGCAGCCGCAACCGCACCCACGAGTCGTCAGGTGCGCTCGCGCGTCGAGGAGGCCCGACGGCGCAGCGCGAAGCGCGCCGGCGGTCTCTATCGCACAAACGCCGAAATTCCCGACGCGCAGCTCGATGCGGCCGTCGCCGCGACGCCGGACGCGCGCGCGCTACTCGGCCGCGCGGTCTCGCGCCTCGGCCTCTCGGCGCGCGCCGCGCGCCGCACGCTCCGCGTCGCCCGGACGATCGCCGATCTCGCCGGCGACGCGCAGACCGGCGGCGAGGCCGTGGCGGAGGCTCTCGCCTATCGCGATCGGATCACCCGAGGGGACTAGGAGTCCTCGCGGGCGCGAAACGGATTGCGCGCTGCGGCGTCCAAAAGGGGGAAATGCGTTCGAAAATGGACACTCCGCGTTCGAAAACCGTCACCCACGACCAGGATCCCCCCGCTGCGACATCTGGGGGCGCGATCACAACTCGTTGAAATTTCTCGGTTCCCAGTGCTTTCGGAGAGACTCTATACATTGGCATGTTTCGTGCTTCTAGGATTATTCAAGGGGGAAAGAGAATGAGCGCCGCCCTTCGCTTCACGTCCGGCCGACCCGGCGAGGCCCGAGCGGCGACCCTTCTCGAGCTGGTCACGGCGATCTGCGATTCCACGGACGACGACCAGGAGGTCGTCAGCACCGTGCTGCACCTGCTCG